>NZ_JAELTQ010000073.1 GCF_016428905.1 Dyella sp. ASV24
GGTGCTGGTCAGTTACAACGGCAAGTCGTACGACACGCCGCTGCTCAAAACACGTTTCCGGCTGCTTCAGCGCGCCTGCCCGCTGCAGGGTCTGGCGCATATCGACCTGTTGCATCCGGTGCGGCGGCGCTGGCGTGCCTCATGGGAAAACTGCCGCCTTGCCACCGCCGAGCGGCAACTGTTGCAGGTGGTGCGGGAAGACGACCTGCCCGGTTCCGAAGCGCCGGCCGCGTGGCTGGGTTTCCTGCGGGGCGGTTCGGCCGGGTCGTTGCATCGCGTTGCGCGCCACAATAGCCAGGATCTGCGCAGCCTAGGTGGCATCCTTCACCACTTTGCGACGGACGACGCCCCGACGCTCGCTTGAGTCCGCATTGACGCCAAGCGCCCGTGCTACGTTGATACAGCCCGGTATGCTCTTGCCCGGGTCAGTCGTCCGTGCTGCGATGTACGCGCGTCGCCCATCCATCGCCGCCAGATCCGGGGAGCAGCGAATCATGCTGAAGGACTTCATCCAGACCGCCCTGCTGCTCATCACGGGCCTGTTTCCCATCATCAATCCCATCGGCTCGGCGTTTATCGTGCTGAGCATGATTCCCAACACCTCGCCCGCAGAACGCACCGATCTGGCTTGGCGCATCACCGTCAACAGCTTCGCCATCCTGCTCGTGTCGCTGCTGATGGGCGCCTACGTGCTGACCTTCTTCGGCATCTCCATTCCGGTGCTGCGGGTCGCCGGCGGCATGATCATCGCCGTGGCGGGTTGGAACCTGTTGCAGAAGCCCGACGAGGACGACAGCAACGAGAAAACGCAGGACATCAAGAAGCCAACCCCTGGCGCATCGCTCGACGCCAAGGCGTTCTATCCGCTGACGCTGCCGCTGATGGTGGGCCCCGGCTCGATTTCGGTGGCGATCGCACTGGGCACCAGTTCGCCCAGCGCCGGCCTTGCGGCGGGGCATTTCCTGGGCGTGATGGCCGCGCTGATGGTGCTCAGCGCCAGCATCTATGTGTGCATGCGTTTTGCGGGATCGCTGGAACGCTGGCTGGGCACCGCCGGCACCAAGATCGTGATGCGCTTGTTTGCGCTCGTCACGTTCTGCATCGGCATGCAGTTGCTGTGGCTTGGGCTTTCCGCGCTACTCAGCTCGATCAAGTAAGCACGAAGCCGGCTCCACTCACAGACTCTTACAGCGACGTCGTCAACCGCGTCAGCCAATCCGGGCTGATGGAGAGCACCAAGGCTTCAAAGCGACGATCGAGGCCGGTAAGCACCATCACGCCGATCAACACAAAGCACGCGCCCAACACCGACTTGGCCACGCTGCCGATCGACATGAGCGCACCGCGCATGCGCGTCACGGCGGCACCGGATACGGTGCTCAGCACCAGCAACGGCAGCCCTGCGCCCAAACCAAATACCAGCATCAGCAGAGCGATCTGCGTGAGATTCCGGCCTTGCGCCGCCAGCGTGCTTGCGGCGCCCAACGTCGGCCCCACGCAAGGGCTCCATACCAGCCCCAGCAACAGGCCGATCAGAAACTGACTGAAGCCACCTTCGCCATGCACCGAACCCAGCGCCTGCTGCCCTTTGTTGCCCAACTGGGCAGTGACACGCGCGAACGCCCGCTGCAACGGCGGCAATAACATCACTGCGCCGAACAACAGCATCAGTGATGCCGCGACGATGCGCAGGGTGCCGGCGTCGAGCCCGATGGAGGCGCCCACCGTGGCAATGAACGTACCCGTGAATGCGAACGACAACGCCAACCCTAGCGCGAGCATCGCCCCGCCCCACCAGTGCCGCGACAACGCCGACGCGATCAGAATGGGGAGAATGGGCAACACGCACGGCGAGAGCAACGTAGCCATGCCGGCAAGAAAACCCAACGCATAGGTGCCGACACCGAAGTCCATCAGAGGGCTTGCTCCAGCACGGCGCGAATGGCGGTTTCCGAGGTCTGACCGGTTGAGCGGGTCACTTCACGGCCCTGCTTGAACACCACGAAAGTGGATTGCTGAGACACCTTCAGCGATTTCTCCAGCGCCGTTTCCTTATCGAAGTCGGCGACGAAGATGGTGACGTCCTTCAGGCGCGCCTCTTTCGAGAGACGATCGACGATGGGCTGCTGCGCGCGGCAGGTAGGGCACCAGTCCGCATGCAGATAGACGACCACCGGCTTGCCGTCCGCCAAGGCTTGCGCGTACTGCGCCTGATTGAACGGCACTTCCGCGGCGGCGGCAGAGCCCACCAGCAACCAGCCAAGGGCGGCAAAGCTCAAACGTAGCGTGTTTGTTTTCATGACAAAGCAACTCCTGCGCAAGACGATCAATCGGCGGTGGTGTACAGGGAGAGACGAGGTATCGAGGCAGTACCCGATGACGTGTGGATGCCCAGCGCCCGCGCCACCCATGTGTCGAGGCTGGCCTTGCCTGGGCCGCTGATGAGCAACCAGAAGAAGATCAGGCTGTAGACGATCTCATCCGCTTCCACGTAGTCATCGAAACTCATGAGGTTGGCTGACACGACCAGCGTCACTGCTACCGCCATGTTGATCAGCATGGGAATGCACACCAGCCGGGTGAACAGGCCGAGCATGATCAGCAAGCCGCCCACCAGTTCCGTCCAGGCCGATAGCCCAGCGCTGAAAGCGGGAAACGGAATGCCCCAACCAACGAAGCGTTGGGTAAAGCCATCGAGGTTGTGCACCTTGGCAATGCCGGTTTCCAACCAGAAGTAGCCAAATACCACGCGTACCACGAGCGGCCCGATCCACTCGACACGTTGGAGTTGTTCGAGCAATCGCGTTGCCTTGTCGGCAATGAACTGACGCATGACGGCATGTCCGTGGTGGAAGGGTGTAGGGATGATGTAAGCCACCTTCGCCCACCGCCATGCCTGTTCGTCCGCCCTTTCTTGCCCGCCGTCCGGTCTGACGTCATGCCCTGGCGCGGCGTGGCATCGGCGGACGATCGGGCACAAATCGGGGACGCACGGGGACAGCCGTGCTGCCTTTGCCTGCCGAGAATGGATCCGTCGATACCGGCCACACCCTCGTGTCTGTCCCGACGTTTGTTACCCGAGCCGCCGCGTGGCGGCCATCACCACCTGACAGGAGTTTTCCATGAAGACCAACAAGTTCAACGGTGCCGCGATGGCGATGATGGTTGCCGGCCTGTTCGCCGCTTCCACGATGTCCGCCTCCGCAGCCGAGAAGACGGCAGGCGGCAACGCTGCCGACACCGCCAGCGTGAAGTGTATGAACTCGTCGTCCTGCAAGGGCCACGGCGCCTGCAAGCAGGCCACCAATGCATGCAAGGGCCAGAATGCCTGCAAGGGCCAGGGCTTCACCATGCAGAAGAGTCAGTCCGATTGCGATGCGGCCCAAGCCGCGGCCAAGCAGTCGTAAGACGTGCAGGCGGGGCTTTCGCGCCGTGGGGAAGTCCCGCCATCTCCTGCCATGAAAACCATCAAGCCACCCTCACGCGAATTGCCCTATCTCGGCTTTGGCCTGGGGCTGCGCGTCGATCACTATGAAGCGCTGCTCGACGAACCGGGCCAGGTGGAATGGCTGGAGATCGTCTCTGAAAATTACCTGGTGCCGGGCGGCCGTCCGCTGCGCTGGCTGGAACGTTTTCGCGAGCGTTTCCCCCTGGTAATGCACGGCGTGTCGCTGTCCATCGGCGGCACCGATCCGCTCGACATGGCCTATCTCGACCAGCTCGCCGCGTTGGCGCGCCACGTGCAACCCGCCTGGGTCTCCGATCATCTGTGCTGGACGGGCGTGGAGGGCGTGAACCTGCACGACCTGATGCCGCTGCCCTATACCGAAGAAGCACTGACCCACGTCGTGGATCGCGTGCGGCGCGTGCAGGATCGGCTCGGTCGCCGCATCCTGTTGGAGAACGTGTCGAGCTATATCCGTTTCGCGCAGTCACAGCTGACCGAGTGGGAGTTCCTGGCCGCCGTTGCTGAACGCGCTGACTGCCTGATCTTGCTCGACATCAACAATGTGCACGTGAGCGCGCATAACCATGGTTTCTCCCCCCTGGATTATCTCGATGGCTTGCCGCCAGCCCGCGTGCAGCAGTTCCATCTTGCCGGCCACGAGCAAGGCGGCGCGCTGCTGATCGATACGCACGACGCGCCCGTGGTCGATGCCGTGTGGGATCTCTACGTGGAAGCCGTGCGCCGCTTCGGCCACGTATCCACCATGATCGAACGTGACGACCATATTCCCCCGCTGGCCGAACTTCGCGCGGAGCTGGACCACGCTCGCGCACTCGCCGATGCACTGCTGCAGGAGGCTGCGTGAGCGACCTTCGCGCCATGCAGTTGCAACTCGCCGATGCCTTGCGTTCGCCGGCCACGCCGAATCTAGCTTTGCTACGAGGCGATGCGATGGCCGATGAGGCCAGCCGGCTGGCTGTCTACCGCCATGGCTATCGCATCCGCCTGCGCGAGGCGCTGGCGACGGAGTTTCCAGGCTTGTCGCTGCTCGCCGGCCGACGCTTCGCGGCGTTGCTGGACGAGTACGTAGAAGCGCATCCATCAACGCACTTCAACATCCGCTGGCATGGTGAAGGACTGGCCACCTTTCTTGCCACCACGCAACCCTGGCGCGACCGCCCTGAGCTGGCGGAGGCCGCGCGGTTGGACTGGGCCATCTCCGCGGCATTCGATGCGGCAGACCACGCTGTCGTTGATGCGGCTGAGCTCGCGAACGTATCCCCCGAGGCGTGGGCAGCCATGCAGTTGCAACTCCTGCCGCACGCGCGGTTGCTGCATGCGACATGCAACGTCGATGCGTTCCGCCGCGCGGCCGATCGGGGAACGTCGCGCCCCACACGGCGTCGACTTGCGCAGACCCGCCACTTGCTCATCTGGCGTCCAGCGCTGGACGTACGTTACCGAGCGGTAACGACTGATGAACTCCCCGCCCTCCAAGGCGCCCTGAATGGCGATTGCTTCGGGCAACTATGTGAGCGCGAAGCTGCGCGCCATGGCCCGAATGCCGCGCTGCCCCGCATGGCCGCCATGCTGGGGCGCTGGTTGGGCGATGGCCTTATTGGACGCATCCACGCGACCTGACGGAGACGATGTAACCGCGGGCCGCCCCCCAGCGAAGTGTCTATGGAGACATTCGCCGGAGGGAAGCCCGTGTACATCGAACCGAACCTGTCATTGCCACCGGGGCCTCGCCCGACGCTTGTCGAACCCGCGCTGGAATCGCTGCTCAACCGGTCGATGCTACAGGTGCAGGTGGTGGCCGAACTTCACCGCTGCGGCACATGGTTTGCGGAAGCGCCTCGGATTGAATGCGGGTTGTTCCATCTGGTGGGCACCGGTGCCTGTACGGTGGAATGCGATGAGCTCGATGAAACCGTAGCGCTGGAAGCGGGCGACCTGGTGATCTTCCCGCATGGCACACCGCATCGTCTGGCAGAGGCGCGCGGGGAAGATGTTCCGCACACCAGCCTTATCTGCGGCGAGTTCCGCTTCACTGGCGCCTCCCAGCACCCTCTGAATCATGCTTTGCCGTCGTGCATGGTGATTCACGCGTCACGCGCCAGCGCGCCTTTCCGTCAATTGGCCACGACCATGGCGGAGGTTGTGCACGCCGATTGCGCCGGTCGCCACGTGCTACTCAACAAACTGGCCGACGCGCTGTTTACGCTCGCCATCTGCGATTACTCACGCAGCACGGGCGAGCGTCAGGGCCTGTTCGCGTCGCTCGCCGATCCGCGCATCGCGCGCGTACTGCAGGCAGTACACGATCACCCGGGCAAAGCCTGGACCATGCAATCCATGGCCGCGCTGGCGTGCATGTCGCGCTCTGCCTTTGCTGAGCGCTTCACGCAATTGATGAAGTTGCCGCCAGTGCAATACCTCACGCAATGGCGGGTCAGCGTGGCGGAGCAGATGCTGCGCGACCGGCAACAATCCGTGGCCGGCATTGCGCAGCAGCTGGGCTATAGCAGCGAGGCGGCGTTCCGTCGCCTGTACAAACGCGTGAGCGGCATATGTCCGGGCCGCGTGCGCGGCGAGGGGCTGCGCGCCGCAGCGCTGAACTGACCGCGCCTCAGCGCGGCGGCTGCGACTGCTTGCGCTCGCGCTTGACCTCGTACATGGCGGCATCGGCCTGTGCGAGCAGGGCTTCGGGCTCGGCATCGCCCGATAGCGACACGATGCTGCCGATGCTTGGCCCCGCGTAATCCAACGACAGCTCGCCAAGATGGAAGCGCCCCGTGGTCGCCTCCTGCAAGCGTTTGCGCAGGGCGTCAGCGACAACAAGCGCTTCGTCATGTGCGGGACTGGAAAGCACCACGAACTCGTCACCGCCCAAGCGGGCGACAAAGTCGCCAGAGCGCACCGTACCCTGCATACGCCCACCGATGGCCGAGAGGAAGCGATCACCGGCGTCGTGCCCGTAGATGTCGTTGATCGCCTTGAACTGATCCAGGTCGACGAAGGCCACGACCAGTGCGCGTCCCTCCGGGCCATGCGTCGCAAGACGGCGACGCAGCTCTTCCATCAAGGCGCGCCGATTGGGCAACCCGGTGGTGGCATCGGTCAGCGCACTCACCGCCAGTGTGTCGTTGGCGTGCTGCAACGCCAGCAACATGCGTTCGCGCTCGATCTGCTGGCCGATCAGTCGCGAGAACATCTGCAGCACCTGGTCCGCGCCTTCCTCCAGCGGCTTACGCTCGCCACTGGCGGCGCAGAGGGTGCCATAAAGGGTGCCGTCGTCCAGCCGTACCGGTGTGCTCGCATAGGTCGCAATGCCCAACTCCCGGGCGGGACCGGAATCCGGCCAGCAGTTGGCGACGTCATCGGTATAAGGGCGCCCCTCTTCCAACGCGCGCTTGCACAGCGTGCCCTCCCAGGGCACCGCCAAACCCTCCGGAATCTGCAGGCGGCTGGTGTTGCGCGAGAACAGGATGTACTGGTAGCCGCCAGCGGTGTCGATGGTGGTGAGGTAGGTCGACTCCAGCCCGGTCACTGTCTGTAACAGCTCCAACAGGGGGCGCACCAGTTCTTCCAGGGTCCGCGCATGGCTGACGGATGCCGCCAGCTGGCCCAGGAAGGAAGGCATGGGTAAGGAAGCAGTCGTGTTCATGGTGGAATCTTCCGCGAACAAGCGTGATCAGCCAAGCGGCAACGTGTCTGGAGCCATCGTCAAACGAAACGGCCGGCACGACTCTGAAGCCGACCTTTCACCCGGGGCACACCTCCAGCTGAGGTGTGTCCGGTTCAGTGTGCATGGTGATGGGTGAATGCGTCCTTTGCCGGGATGGACTACGCGAAACCTGATGCAGGGAGGCCAGGAACACGCCCGTCGACGCGGCGATCATGGCCGTGACATGCGTCTGTGTGGCGCCCATACGCACTGGCGTCCCCGGGCAACGTGTGTAGACTGCCCCGACCACCCGTGTCATCGACCCCGTCACGCGGGGCTATGTTTCCGCGCGTGACAACTAGAGCGTCCCCCTTATGGCGAGGTACCTCCATGTTGATGCGTTGCGTTGCATTTGTCGGGTTGTCTGTACTGGCCTCCGCGTCGCTGGCCATGCCCACCGCCACACCGAACGCGCCAGCGGCCGACGCGGCCACCAAGGCGGATACGCCCAGAACGACATCCGCGGGTACGCAGTTCGTACAGCCCGCCGAATGGACCATGCACGCCACTGGCAACAAGGTCACGCTGGCCCCGCCTGAGACCGGCTCGCAAGCCGTGCTGGTCGATGTGAAGGCGACCACGCCTGATGACGCCGTCACCCAGGCATGGAAAGCCTACGCCCCGCCCAAGACCTGGCCGCTGCAAGTCGCCACCGACGTCTCACCGCGAGATGACTGGGACCAGGTCCGTGTCTACAACTACGAGACCTCGGCCAACGATAAGCGCGGAGTTACCGCGACTGCCTATCGCCATGGCGATCAGTACACCGTATTGATCTACGACATGGCCAATGCGGTGGCCGAAAAGCGCGCTTCGCAACTGCGCGCCATCTCGGACCGCCTATTGCCCAAGGGTTACAAACGCGAGAGCTTCGCCGGGAAGAAAGCGCATCCGCTCGACGCCGCACGTGTGGAAACGCTGAAGGCCTTCGTGGATGGCGCTCGCAAGGCGTATGACGTACCGGGTGTCGCCATCGGCCTGATCGATCACGGCAAGGTGGTGTTTGCCGGCGGTCTCGGTGTGCGGGAGATCAACAAGCCCACGCCGGTCGACGCCGATACGCTGTTCATGATCGCCTCTAACACCAAGGCGCTGACCACGTTGATGCTGGCGCGCGAGGTGGACCAGAAGAAGTTCACCTGGAACACGCCGGTCGTGGATGTGATGCCATCGTTCCGACTGGGCGACGCCGCGACCACCAAGCAAGTACTGATGCGTCACCTGATCTGCGCCTGCACCGGCATGCCGAGGCAGGACATGGAGTGGCTGCTCAACAGCCGCGACGCCACACCAGAAACGGTGATGAAGGCCTTGTCGGGCATGCAACCCACCAGCAAGTTCGGCGAACTATTCCAGTACTCGAACCTGATGGCTGCGGCAGCCGGCTATATCGGCGCTCATGTGCTGTATCCGAAGTTGGAGCTCGGCGCGGCGTACGACCTTGCCATGCAGAAGCAGGTGTTCGATCCGTTGGACATGAAGATCACCACGTTCGACTACGACCGCGCGCTGCTGGGCAACCACGCTACGCCGCACGGCCTGGATGTGGACGGCCATACCGCCATCGCTGGCATGGGCATCAATGATTCCATCCGCGCGGCGCGCCCGGCCGGCGCGGCATGGAGTGCGGTGAGCGACATGCTGCGCTACGTGCAGATGGAACTGGCTGACGGCGTGCTGCCCGACGGCCAGCGTTACGTATCCAAGGAATCGCTGCTCGAAAGGCGCAAGGCCAACGTGGCGTTGGGCACGACGGCCACCTACGGCATGGGTTTGATGGTGGATCACACCTGGGGCGTTCCAGTGGTGCACCACGGCGGTGACCTGACTGGCTTCCATTCGGACATGATGTGGTTGCCCGAGCAGGGCGTGGGCGCGGTGATCCTGACCAATGCTGACGCTGGCGTCTTCATCCGCGGCCCGTTCCAACGCCGTCTGCTCGAAGTGCTGTTCGACGGCAAGCCGGTGGCGCAAGGCGATATCGATGCGGGTGTGAAGCGACTGAAGGCGCAGATCGCCGCCGAGCGGAAACGCCTCACCGTGCCTGCCGATCCCGCCGAGGTGGCAAAGCTCGCCGACAACTACCGCAACCCCGCCGTAGGCAGCATCCAGGTGGAACGCAGCAGCAAGAACGTGGAATTCAATTTCGGCGCGTGGCATAGCGAGGTTGCATCGCGCAAGAACGACGATGGCTCCGTCTCGTTCGTCACCATTTCCCCGGGTTCGGATGGTTTTGAGTTCGTGGTGTCGGGCAGCGGCGACAACCGGAAGCTGGTGTTGCGCGATGACCAACACGAATACATCTACGACGAGGTGAAGTGAGCCATGAACGCCATCCACTACGGCATGTGCATGGCATGCATCCTCATGGTCGCATTCACTAGCCCGGTTGCGATGGCCGATACGGCACACCTGCCTGCCATCCCTGTGGACAACACTCTGGTGCGCAACTACCAGTGTCAGGGTGGCCAAACGCTCAAGGTCACCTATTACAACCGCCAGGGCGGGCAGAGCTTCGCCATGCTGACGGTGAAGGGCAACGCGATGCTGTTCGTCGATACGCTCGCCGCGTCGGGCGTGCGGTACGTTGCCGGTCCCTACGTGTGGTGGACCAAGGGCGATAACGGCGATCTCTACGACATGACGGCAGGCCCAGACGCCGCCCCCATCATCGCCGGATGCACATCGGCTTCACACCCACGATGACGTTTTCATCATCACGCTGAACCATTGAAGCCACTTCCTTCAGCTACATGAGCAAGTTGCTGCGTCGCATGATGACGCAGCAATTTCTCTCGCCCATGCTCTCGCCGCACGCAGGAACCTACTGCCCGTCGGCTTGATCGCACTCAGTTGCCAAGCTCGAAAGGCCCCTGCGTTGTGCCGTGCCGGGGGGCGCGGCTACCTACATAACGACATGGGGAAGGGAATGAATTGCCGTCGCTCACGGAGTTTCGTCGTACGTTCCATCGGGGCCAAGCGCCCGCTCGCCATCGCCTGCACTGCCGCACTGCTTGCCGCCACCGGCTTCCAGCCGGCCCTGGCCCAGCAAACGCAAGATCAGTCGACCACCACACCACCGAACGCCAAGACCGCGCCAGCCCAACCGACAACGCCAAAGCCTGGGGAGAAGGCGGCACCCAAGCCCGAAGACCGCGCCGCCAATCTCGATGCCATCGTCGTCACCGGTATCGCAGGCAGCATCGAGAACGCGATCAAGACCAAAGAGAACGCGAACAACATCGTCGAGGCCATCTCCGCCGAAGACATCGGCAAACTACCCGATGCCAGCATCGCCGAGAGCCTTGCGCGCCTGCCCGGTCTGGCGACGCAACGCGTAGACGGCCGCGCGGACCAGATCTCCATCCGTGGTCTTTCCCCCGACTTCGCTGGCACTACGCTCAACGGTCGCGAACAGGCCACTATCGGCGAAAACCGTGGCGTGGAGTTCGACCAGTATCCGGCCGAGCTGATCAGCGGCGCCGTGGTCTACAAGACGCCCGACGCCAGCCTGATCGGCCAGGGTCTGTCGGGCACCATGGATCTGCACACGCTGCACCCGCTGGATCTGCCCAATCGCACCATGGCCGCGAACCTGCGCGGCGAATACACCAGCAACGGCAAGCAGAACCCCGGCACGGACACAGGCAACCTCGGCCATCGCGCTAGCTTCTCGTACGTGGACCAGTTCCTCGACCACACGCTGGGTTTAGCCGTGGGCTTTGCGCAGCTCGATTCACCCATCCAGGAGAAGCAGTACCAGGCGTGGTGGTGGGGCTTGAACAATGGCCCCGGCAGCATCGAAAGCGCATGGGGCGGCCCGCACACGCCAGGCATGCCGGATAACGTGCTTTCGCAGGAAGGCATGCAACTGCGCGCGCAGTCGGAGAATCAGCTGCGCAATGGCCTGATGGCCGTACTGGAATGGGCGCCCAACGACTGGTATCACGGCACGCTGGATACGTACTACTCGACCTTCAACGAGAAGAAGTACACCAACGGTGTGCAGTGGGCGAGCGGACCGTACGACACCGACCCCAACGGCCATCAGGATCCCGCGGCGTACAGCAACGTGGGCACGGTGCCTGCGTCGCCCTACCCCATCGTCACCACTGGCAACATCGCCAACATCCGGCCCATTCTGCAGAACGAGTACACCAAGGAACACGACAAGCTGTTCTCGGTTGGCTGGAATAACCAGTTCACCTTCGCCAATGGCTGGGAGGCCATGGCGGATCTCTCCTATTCCAGCGCCAAGAAAGACCTGCACGACGCCTACCTGTTCAGCGGCCTGGCCAATGGAGCCACCACCGATGTGCAGTTCGCCACGCCGCAGAACTACGGCTTTCCCAACTTCCGCACGGGTGCGGATCTGGCTGACCCGTCCTCCATCGTGTTCACCGATCCGAACGGCTACGGCTACAACGGCCGCCAGGAGTTCGATCATCAGGACGACCACATCAAGGCGATCCGTCTGCAAGTCTCGCACCCGGTGGGCTGGATCTTCAGCACGGTCGACGTAGGCGTGAATTACTCCGACCGCAAGAAGACCAAGTCCGCGGACGTCGAGTTCGCATGGCTCAACGGCAACGGCTCCAGCGGCGGCACCTACCAGCCCGGTCTCAGCGTGCCGGTCGATCCGCAGTTCCTGTATGGGCCGACATCGATCAACTATGGCGGTATTGGCTCCATCCTCAACTACAACGTGCTCGGCGCACTGGCGAACCAGTTCTACCTGACCTCAGGCAACAAGCAGGCCGACTGGGCGCGCAATTATTCGGTCGAGGAAAAGGTGCCTGTCGCCTATGTGAAGTTCAACATCGACACGATGCTAGGCAATATCCCGTTGCGCGGTAACGCGGGCGTGCAGTTCGTGCATACCGATCAGTCTTCGGACGCATTGCAGACCAATGGCGACAACCTCGTCGGCAACCTGACCGGCGGCACCACGTACAACAATGTGCTGCCCAGCCTCAATCTCATTGCGACGCTTGGCGACCGCCAATATCTGCGCTTCGGTCTCGCCAAGACCATGGCGCGCGGACGCATCGACGATGAAAAAGTGGCGTCTTCTGCGAGCCTCGACGTCGTCACGACCGGTCCTGCAGCCGGGCAGGTGTTGTGGACGGGCAGCGGCGGAAATCCGAATCTCAAACCCTACGTCGCCGTCGGCACCGACCTGTCGTGGGAAAAGTATTTCGGCAAGTCCAGCTACGTCGCTGTCGCGGTGTTCAACAAAAATCTGTTGAACTACATCTACAACCAGACGGTGCTCGATTACGACTTCTCCAAGTACACCAACAACGACGGCACACTCAAGCCAAGCAGTCCGTTCGGCTCCTTCACCACACCGGAAAACGGCACCGGCGGCAGGATGGAAGGCCTAGAGCTCTCCGGATCGCTGGAAGGCGGACTGGTAACGCGCTGGCTGGACGGCTTCGGCATGCAGGGCAACTTCTCGTTGACCAACAGCTCCGTGCCGGTGAGCTCCGTGACATCCATTCCGGGTGCACCGTCCACCCTGCCCGGCCTTTCTCGCAAAGTCGCCAACCTCACGCTCTACTACGAGAAGTACGGCTGGTCGTTCCGCATCACCGAACGTTACCGCTCCTCGTTCACCGGCGAAGCGGTCGCACTGTTCGATCAGTTGGGCTACCAGAAGGTGTTGGCGGACAAGCAGACCGACTTCCAGGCCGGCTATGCGTTCACGCAAGGCAGCTGGAATGGGCTATCGGTGTTGCTGCAGGTCTATAACCTCACCAACGCGCCCTACAAAACCCAGCAAATCTCCAACCTGTCCAACAACGTGCAGATCGCCCGCCCGCTGGACTACAACACGTGGGGGCGCACGGTGATGTTCGGGCTTAACTACAAGCTCTGACTCTCACGCCACGGGCCGCTGAGCACCGGCTCTCCTGAACAGGAGGGCCGGTGCCGCCCGATAGGCGGCCATCGTCACTCCCCCGGAGGTCACGGTTTCCTGAAGCGCTACGGGGTGGCTATGCTTCGACGGTACGCCGACGGAGCAACACCATGCGCGAGCTATACCCCGAGATCGAGCCCTATCGCACCCAGCGCCTGCGCGTGGATGAGATCCATGAGCTCCATATCGAAGAATGCGGCAATCCGGATGGCTTGCCCGTGCTGTTCCTTCATGGAGGCCCCGGTTCGGGGGTGTCTCCGTATCACCGGCGCTTCTTCGATCCCGCGCGCTATCGCATCGTACTGTTCGACCAGCGCGGCGCGGGTCGATCGACACCGCACGCGGAGCTGCGCAACAACACGACCTGGCATCTCGTCGGTGACATCGAAACGATTCGCGAACACCTGGGGATCGAACGCTGGGTGGTCTTCGGCGGTTCGTGGGGCTCCACGCTCGCGCTGGCCTATGCACAGGCGCACCCGGAGCGCGTGCTCGGGCTCGTGGTGCGCGGCATCTTCCTTGGCCGCCCCGCCGAGCTGCGCTGGTTCAATGAGCTCGACGGCGGTGCGCGCTGGATCTTTCCGGAACGCTGGGCCCACTACGTGGCCCACATTCCTGAGAACGAACGCGACAACATGGTCGACGCCTATTGGCGTCGTCTCGATAGTGACGACGAATCCGTGCGCGTGGCTGCCGCGATGGCGTGGAGCAACTGGGAAGGCGGCAGCACAACGCTGGTGCACGATCCGAATGAGCCCGGCATTTTCGAAAACCCCCACGCGGCGGTCAGCGTCGCGCGTACCGAGGCGCACTACTTCCGCCACCAGGTATTCCTTGAGCCCAATCAACTGCTGCGCGACGTGGATCGCATCCGGCGCATTCCCGCCACCATCGTGCACGGCCGCTACGACGTCATCTGCCCGGTAAAGAACGCTTACGACCTCGCCACGGCGTGGCCGGAGGCCGCGTTCCACATCGTGCTCGCCGGACATAGCGCGGCCGATCCGGCCATCGTGGATGTATTGGTGAATGCAACGGACGCGTTGGCAGATCGCTACGCTTGACGGGCATCCTCGCCCAGCCCGCCCTCGTCGCGCCATTTTTCCAGCCCCCGCGAGCCAGAACGTCGCCGCAGCATAGGCGGCTGGCGACGAACGGATTCAGACCACCATGCACTTATTCTCCGGGCGCATCGCGGCCTACAACACACCGGGACTGTCGTCCCGACGTGTTTGGTTACGTTATCTCGTTGCCATGGCATTGCTGGCCGCATGGGTCACTCACAGTCAGGTAGCAATGGCGCAGACCTTCTCCGTCGTTCCGCGCACGCTCGCCTGGTCCGGCACAGGTGCACCCGCGTACACGAGCGACTGGTCGAATGGCTCCATTGTCATGCCCTTCATATCCTCCAGCTCACACAGCGAGACCGCGCAACGCATCAACGATGCACTCTATCTGCAAGTCGTTGGCATACCCGCACCTGCTGACACCGGCAAAAGCTTCACGCTTCCCGCTAGCAGCGATACCGAAGATAGCGTTAATGGTCTGGACTCCATTGCCTCACTCGGATTTACCGTCGGCCGTAACGACGCGCACATCTTCTCGGTGGCCATACAACGCGAAGGATGTGGTGCTTACTGCGAGGACTGGACGGAATCATTTCATTTCAACGCAGTCACGGGTGCCGCTTTCACGGCGGAGGACGTCATCTCGCCAGAGGCTCGCGCCACGATCGTCCGCATGATGGAACAGGAGCGGACTCGCCAGTACACCGCACTGCTGAAGCAACTGCGCGCGCAGCGACGCACGCAGGCCATGACCGGCACGCCAGACAAAACCAAGGATGAAGAAGCAGACCTGGATGAGCGCATAGGATTCAACGAACAGTGCCTGGCCGGACTGACCGAGGCGAAAGCTGATGCCGCCAGCGACGCTGGCGATACCTTTCGCTATCTGAAACTTGCCATACCCGACGGCAAGAGCGTGACGTTTGTCGCCGAACGGTGCAGTAACCACGCCATGCGCGCGCTCGACGACGTGGGTGACGTCTCGCTACCCATCAGCGACGACAAACTGCGTGACTTTCTGACTGCGTATGGTCGCGCCATATTCTTCGGCGACGGCGAGCCACAACAGCCCTCTTCGCCGCGCGGCCAAGTGCTGCACGGTCGTATCGGCTCAACATCCATAACGATGCGCGTTGCAGCAGACGGTGATGCATCCTCCGGAACAGCCATCTATTTCTATGACAAATATCGACTGCCGATAGCCTTATCCAGTGTTCGCAACGGAAACACATTGCAGTTGACCAACGGCAAGGAAGGCCGCGATCTGGAGACCTTCGAACTGGTCGCCCAGGGCAACGGCTACACCGGTGTGTGGCATAAGGAAGAGCGAGAGCTTCCGGTCGTGCTCGGCTTCTGATCTGCACTCACGGAATACGTGCGGTTGGCGGTTACGTACGGCCACTTCCCCGACACCCGCTGGCCACTGAACGACCGTCAGCGAAGCAAGGCATGCGCAAGCAACGCCACTGAATAATGCAGCCACTTTCACACCCAAGGGGGCCGCATGAAGTTGCTGTTTAAACGCATGATCCTGACTGCCGGTATCGCCGTGCTGTTGCCGTTGTCCGCCCACGCCGATATGCCGGGGCGTCACCCGGCGTACCTGCATGCGCTGTCCGACCTGCGCGCCGCGCGCTGGATGCTCTCGCATCGTCCCGGCGACGCTGCGGTAAGCAGTCAGGAAGACATCGCGATCAGCGAAATCGACCGCGCTATCGGCGAGATCAAGCATGCCGCCTACGACGACGGCAAGGATCTCAATGACCATCCGCAGGTCGATTTGCCCATGGACCAGCCGGGCCGCCTGCACCAGGCCGCCGACCTGCTGGCCAAAGTGCATAACGACATCGATCGCGAGGAAGACGATCCGATGACGCGCGAGCTGAAGCACCGCGCCATGATGCACGTCGACCAGGCGGAATCCGCCGTCGACCACGCGATCAACGACGTGCGCAACTATCGCTGAGCATTGACGCTAGTTTCGGTGCGCCGCCGGTCGTGATGACCGGCGGCGTAGCGGTCTTGTTGGCGGCCGGCCCTTTTCTCATGTCCTGCCGTGATCCTTGAGTCGCAGACGCATCGATACGCCTGATCGAACTTTCGTGCGGATAGATAGTCCACTCCCAGGCACGCCGTGCAGCTCGCCGGGCTGCAGCGCATCAAGGGGAAGGTCATGAGAGGAAGCCGTCGCCTGTTCGCTTGTTTGCTACCGCTGTCCGTATGGGGGGGAATTGCCCACGCGGAAGGCGCTGACATCGCCCTGCCGCAAAGCATCCCCGACAGTTATGCCCACGCGGGAACGCTGGTGGAGATCGCACCCCATCGCAGGCTCAACCTTCGTTGCGAGGGGGATGGCTCACCCACCGTGTTGCTGGAGGCGGGCTCACACGCCGACACCACCACATGGTTCCGCCTGCAGCCATTGCTGGCTGCGCACTATCGGGTCTGCTCGTATGACCGCGCCGGTTACGGTTTCAGCGACCTTGGCCCCATGCCACGCGACCTGGCAGCCGATGTCTCCGACCTGCGTGCCTTGATCCATAAGGCCGGGCTCAAGACACCGCTGGTTCTGGTGGGGCATTCATTGGGCACCAACATCGTGCGCCGCTATGCCGCCACCTACACCGGCGATGTATCCGGCGTCGTACTGATCGATCCGCCCGCGCAGAACGTGGCAGCGTACGCACCGGCATGGGCAAAGGAAGAAGATGCCATGGCCGCGCATCGGTTTGCGTTCATCAACCAATGCACGGAAGGCGCCAAGAAGAATCAGTTGGTATCGCCGCCGCCCGCGTTGAAGAGTTGCGTGGCCGCGGGCAACGCCCAAGCCAGCGCAGACGTGAACGCATCCATCGCGGCCTACAAGCGTAAGCCTGCGTTCTGGCAAACGCTGTCGTCTGAGTTGCACGACAACATCACCGTATTCAGCCAACCCGTGGCCTCCAACGCATCGCTCGGTACGTTGCCGATGATTGTGCTGTCCGCGTCAGGCACGTATGCCGATGCGCCCGCCGATGTGCGCCCTTCGTTGGAGCTGGCCAAGGAGAAGACCCAGTCCGCCATCACAGCAACATCGACGCAAAGCAGCCGCATGGCCGTCGACAATACCTCGCACGACATTCAACTCGATCGGCCGGAAGTCGTTGCCGAGGCGGTGAATAAAGTGAGTCAAATGGCGTCAGATGCACGAAAGTGATGAGCCCACTATCCAGGATCGAGGTGGAAATTCCGTCTCGGGCATAGTCCCATACGGATTCGATTCCGGATTCATCCCATAGATGGGATGGTCTCCAGCGCATACCGTGGGTTTTTTTGACCCACGGTGACTACGTGTCCGTTGATTACATCATCTGCCCCCACTGCAGAATCGAAGTGCGCAAGGGCTATAAGATTTGCCGTGGCTGTGACACCACCATTGGGTATGGTCCACCTTGGCCATGGACGGCAGCGGCCGTTCTTCCATCGCTTTGGGTCGTCATGACGGCGCACCCGTTTTTCTACGGCTCCGTTCTCGTGTCGACGATCCTTGGCGGAATCCTTTTCTGTGGCCTTTGGGCTGTGCTCAGCATCGTGTTTGAGGATCGCATGATATTCAAACGACGGCCTTCGTGATGTCGGCTAGATGAGGGCTGAGGCGTGCCTCCGCATCGACGCATCTTGTAAAGCGGAAGCCTAAGCCGTGGCCGCCTCAATGCCCGCGCGCGCCCGATATTCCTGGCACATCCGCTCAACCAATAACCGGTGATCGGGTAGATCAAGCAGCGCTTGCGATGCAGCAAGCTGGATATTACGAAACTCCTGTCTCGCTTCATCCACACGTGGGTAGGCGCTACGCATCGCGCTGAAGTCCGTCTTGAACTCCATGCCGTACAACACGTACTGCCAGCTCGATACGAGAAACATTTCAAGGTCACTGACAAAATCGAGCCGATGTGGTGGCCGGTGTTTCCACTGCGCCAGTTTGTCCCGAAGGGTGAGCGGAATACTTGTGGGATCGGCGTTGTCGATCCAGAAGGACGAGTCGCGACGCTGGCTCAGGCAGTAGTGCATCTTGATGAAGTCGATGATGCGGTCGTAGCGCGCTACCATCATCTCGTTGAAATGCCGCGCGGCGCGCTCCATCTCTTCCGTGTCGTTGGGAAGCAGGTGCGTAAGCAGGTACGTCGCCAGCTCGATCAGTGCGATACCGGTGGATTCCAACGGTTCGACGAAGCCGCCCGCCAGCCCCACAGCCACGCAGTTCTTGCGCCAGTGCTCAGGGCGATAGCCCGTCTCAAACTTGATATGCATGGCCTTGAGGCCCTCGGCAGCAACGCCAAGGTAGCCTCGGAAGACTTCTTCCGCACGCGCATCGGATGTATGTCGCGACGAGTAGACATAGCCCACACCACGGCGCTTCTGCAGGCCAATGTCCCAGATCCATCCCGCCTCCTGCGCGGTGGAAATGGTGTAGGAAGGGATCGGCGTATCGGCCGTCTCGTAAGGCACCTGCATGGCCACCGCGCGATCGGCGAACAGTACGTCGGCGCGGCTCCGAAACGGCGATTGCATGACGTTGCCGATCAACATGCCACGCAGGCCGGTGCAGTCCACGTACAGGTCGGCAGTGAGCTCGCCCAGCTCCTTTGTTACGACGCGCGCGATGGCGCCCTTCTCGTCCAGCTCGGTTCGCTCCACCGTCGCCACATGGCGTTTGACGCCCAGCGCTTCCTGTCCGTGTTCGGCGAGTACGCGTGCGAAGCACGCCGCATCAAAATGGAACGCATGGTTCATCGGCCCCTGATAATCCGGATCCTTGAACCGCTTGGGTCCACGCGAATGATCGACCAGGGCGGTCTGCATCGACACCGCGTCGGCGAACGGCATGCCTTCCGGCGCTGCACCTAGCAACCAGTACGGCAGCAGTTCCGGCCCGCCGGGGCGCTGGCTCGGTGCGTTGAAGGGATGAAAGAAGTGATCGGCGCCTGGTGTGCCAGGCGGGCGAACCCAATGGCGATAGTGGATGCCCTGCTTGTAAGTCGCCGTTGCACCCACCAGGAAGCGGCGTTCGTCGAGACCGATCGCAGAGAGCGTACCGCGAATCGAAGGAAACGTTGCCTCCCCCACCCCCAGCAGACCGATGTCCGGCGATTCCACCAGATGCACCTGCACACTCTGCGGATCGACTGCATTCACCGCCTTGGCGAGATAGCATGCGGCGAGCCAGCCCGCCGTGCCGCCACCGACAATCAACACTTTCCTCAGGCGAGCCATGATGTCTCCCGACCGGCAAGCGGCGATGCGTGCTTTGCCGCCAACGAAGGCATGAAAGAGATGCCGGGCCACCCCACGTGGACCCGGCCAAAACGCCATTCAAGGGGAGGAGCGGCGACACCTTCCGAAGCATCGCCTGCAGAACGGCAAACCGTGGGCGGCATGAACATCATGGGGAGCCGCCCTTGTTCATCAGAACCAGACGCCGAGCTGCACGCCGTAGGTACGTGGTGCGAGGTACTGCGACACGTACTGCAGCGAACCGTCCGACATCAGGAAGCGCGCCGCGCTGGTGCGGATCTTTCCA
The DNA here is from genome assembly GCF_016428905.1 of Dyella sp. ASV24. Taxonomy (GTDB): domain Bacteria; phylum Pseudomonadota; class Gammaproteobacteria; order Xanthomonadales; family Rhodanobacteraceae; genus Dyella. The sequence continues at coordinate 19,729 of NZ_JAELTQ010000073.1, forward strand.
TCCGACACGTTCTGCACGTACGCATTGACCCACCACTTATCGCCCGGCTCCGTATAGCGCAACGAGATGTCGCCGCGCGTATAAGCCTTCTGCTGGTCGCCCGAACCCAGGTTGAAGTAGCTCAGCCACTGCGTGCTCTGGTACTGCGCGCTTAGACGAGGCGTGAGGCGGCCACCGTTGCCGAGGTGGAAATCATGCTCGTAGATCGCCGTGAGCGAGACGTTTGGCGCATGCGGCAGGTCGTTGCCGGTGACGTTCATGCAGCTGGCCAGGTTCGACGCGGGCGGACAGGCAGGAAGGCCCTGGTAATCATTGCTGCCCGCGTACTGCAGCGTGCCAAGCTTCTTCTTGGGAATGGATGAGAAGATCAGGTTGAACCGATCGTCCTTCTGCTGGTACGCCAGTTCCGACTCAATGCCAAAGACTTCCGTGCTGCCGCCCACGTTGGAGAAGCCCAGGCCGTGGTTGCCGTCCGGATAGACGATGGGTGCGGAGAGCTGGAAGTTCTTGAAGTCTTCGTAATAGATGGCCGAGTTCCACGTCATGTGGCCATCGAGGAAAGTGAACTTGCTGCCGATTTCATAGTTGGTCAGCGTTTCGGGCTGATAGAGCGTGCCGGCGTCCTGCGTGCCGCCCGACTTGTAGCCGGTGGAGACGCTGGCATACAGCAAGCCATTGGAACTGATGTCGGTGTCGACACGAACCAGCCACGTCGGCTTGCTCTTGCTGTACCTGGCAGTATTCTGCTGCGAGATGGTGAAGCCGTTGGACGGGTTGGGATATACGCCCGGCGAGATCGGCACCTGCGGCACGGTGGGGTCGTAGTCCCAACCCCAGTTGATGCCGCCCTTGTTTTCCTTGGTGTCGTGCGACCAGCGCGCACCGCCCGTCAGGCGCCAGTGATCGCTGATATGCCACGTCGCCTGGCCGAACAACGCGGACGACTCCACCGTTTCCTTCGGCTGGATGAAGGAGCCCTGCCAGTTCACCGAACCGTACTGGGTGCCGTTCATGATGGGGATGTCGAAGCGGATGTTGTTGTCTTCGTACGCGTAGTACGCGCCAACGATCCAGTCGACCAACTGCGGGCCGCTGGACTTCAGATCCACTTCCTGGCTCCAGCTTTCGTAGTTGGAGTAGTTGGTGCGGTCATCCTGATACACGCCTCCGGTGGTGAAGCTGGTGGGCACAGAAACGCCGACGTCCTGATCGAAATCGCTCTTGCCCGAGTAGCGGTTGTAGCCCGCGATGTAGCTCAGCTGCATGCCATCATTGATCTGCCAGTCCATGCGGCTGCGCAGCGTCTTGGAGGTGCGGTCCAGGTACGGCGCAGTGTCAATCAGCGCGGACCAGAAATCCTGGCCGGGGCGTGGTGTCTGCATCAGGCTCAGGTCGGGCGTGCCGCGATCAAGGAAATACTCGTACGAGAGATTCCACTTGAATGTATCGCTGGGCTGCCACAACGCGCTCACGCGCACCGCGGACTGATCCTGCGAGTTGTATTTCTTGCCACCCTGCACGTACTGGTCGGCATTGATCGGCTGGAACTTTGCCGGATTACCGCCCGAGGCCAGATAAGCCTGCTGTTGCTCGGCCACGCTCGGCAGTTCGCTGGAAGGATTCTGGTAGTCCACATAGCCATCGTGCTGCTCATGCACCATCGCCACACGCATGGCGAACGTGTCGCTGATCGGCAGATTGACCGCTGCACGCGCGCCCATCTGGTTGTAGTTGCCCGCTTCCACCTGGGCGTTTCCGTAGAAGCCCGCGCCGATATCCGGTTTGGCCGTCTGAAAGCTGATGGCGCCCGCGGTGGAGTTACGACCCCATAGCGTGCCCTGGGGGCCACGCAGTACTTCCACGCCATCCATGTCCAGCAACAGGCCCGAGGCGGCTTCGGCGCGCGGCGTGTAGATGCCGTCGACAAAGGTGGCCACTTCCGGGTCTGCGTATTCGGTCTTGGCGCTGTCATTGCCGATACCGCGCAGGGTCAGCGTGACAACGCCATGATCGCCTTCGCTGGTGCCCTGCAGGCCCGGCACGAGCTTGGTCAGATCCTGCACGGTCATGACACGCTCCTTGTCGAGCGTGTCGGGCGTGATGGCGCTCACGGCCACCGGGGTTTTCTGCAGCGGCGTCTCGCGTTTGGTCGCGGTCACCGAAATGGCGTCGAGCTGCTTCACCTTCTTGTCGGACGGTGCCGCGGGATTTTGCGAAGGCGCGCTCTGCGGCGCTGCATCCTGATCCGCGGCCAGCACCCCGCTTGGTGCGAGCACTAGGGACATGGCGATATACAACGCCGAATAGCGCAACTTCATCTGGCTTCCCCTCCATTCGTTCGGATTGTTGTGCGTCACCGCCCTCGACGGCGACTAGCTGATGTCATCCCCCTATGACAGCGCTGTCATTAACAGACATGACAGCGCTGTCATGGCGATCATAAGACGGTTCTCGTACAGAAGCTTGACGCGTGGCAGCAAGGCATCGCGTGCCTCAACAACCTCACCGCCATGCGCTTTGTTCGACCACTGACACTGTTTACGTGGCCATTTTTGATGCAAGAGCAAATAGACATTCAGCCGTCCATGGCCTGTAACCACTGACGCATCCTTCCCGTCAACAAGCCCACAGAGCGAGTTCCGCCAACCTCCAGCGCCGGTCAGACCCCATCCGACCGTGCGCTTCCCTCACTTCACGCAATCAGCCACCTGATCCACATCGGTACCCAGGGCGACGCGGGAAATCGCCATGTCCGCGCCCTTGCTCGCGCCCCACATAAACGGCTGGTCGATGTGATGCATGTCCGCACCGGCGGTGCGGAAACATTTCAGCGGTACACCCATGCGCACCCACTGTCCCGGAGCGAACGTCGACAAGGTTTTGCTGAGTGCAACACGTCCCTGGCAAGCACCACCGCAGCCCATACCTACCCATACGTTCTGCGCAGGCAAGGCGTCGACGCGCAAGGTCATCACCAGCAACACGTCGCCATTGGTTTCGCGATCAAGATCCAGCGGCGTGCGTGCGTGGATCGACAACTGGGCGTTGTCCGCCTGCCAGGTGAAGCGGCGTGCATCTTCCTGTGCTTTGTAGTCCAACGCGGCCATGTGCAGGCTGCCATCCGGCGTGGTCACGGGCGACACGTCGCCCGTAATGGACGCGCCTTTGGCGTCCACCAACGAGAAGGCATAGCCATGCACGGCCTTGCCTCGATCGAGATAGCTGCCGACTGGAATCTGCTCACCCGTAATGCCCGATACCTCGGGCAACTTGGGCAACACATGGTGATCGGCATAGGTCAGGCCGTAAGCCAACGGAAACTGCGGCGCACCCTGTCCCACCACGGCCGTGCGTGGCCAGGCGTAGGCGAGTCTGCCATGGAAGTCGTTCGCAACGCTGCCGTCCGCCTTGCGCAGCAGCACGTCCGCCACGCCACCACCTTCGCTGCCTGGCAACCATGCCGCCACGAATGCATCGGCCGCATTGATCTCACGATTCACCCATAGCGGGCGGCCGCTGAGGAACACCGCCACTACCGGAATGCCTTGCCCGCGCAAATGGCGAATGAGCTCAAGGTCGCGATCATCGCCAGGGTGGAACAACAGATTCGGGATGTCGCCCTGGAACTCTGCATAGGGATCTTCGCCAAACACGACAACCGCGACGTCCGGCTTGGTAGTGAAATGGCCGTCCGTATCAATCTCCGCCGAGCCACCCGCGGCCTTTACCTGCGCGACGATGCCGGCACCGATGGATTGCGCACCAGGGAAGTCCGTGTTCTTCAACCCTGTGCCCTGCCAATTGAGCGTCCAGCCGCCACTCTGGCGCGAAATATTGTCCGCGCCTTCGCCTGCGATCAGGATCCGCTTGCGCGGGTCGAGCGGCAGCAGGCCACCGTTGTTCTTCAGCAGCACCAGCGATTCCCGCACGGCGCGGCGCGCAATGGCGCGATGCGCCGGGCTACCGACAATCTGGTTCGCCTTCTGCACGACGGACTGCGACGACGGCGCGCCCGCCTCGAACAGACCTGCGCGAAATTTCACGCGCAGGATGCGGGAGACCGCATCATCCAGCCGCGACATCGGAATCGCGCCGAACTTCACCTCCGCCAGCGTGTGCTCGTAGAGGCCGCGCCAGCTATCGGGCGCCATCAACATGTCGAGGCCGGCGTTGTAAGCGGCCGGGCAATCCTCGTTGGTGCAGCCCGGCACCTGTCCATGCGCATTCCAGTCGCCAACCACAAGCCCCTGAAAATCCATACGCTGCTTGAGCACGTCAGTGATCAGCGCCTTGTCACCCGTGATCTTCCGTCCGTTCCAACTGGAAAACGACGCCATGATCACCTGCACACCCGCATCGATGGCGGGCACGTACCCCGCTGCGTGGATGTCGCGCAGCTCGGTTTCGGTGATCTGTGCGTCGCCTTGGTCCTTGCCGTTCTTGGTGCCGCCGTCGGCAAGGAAATGCTTGGCTGAAGCCAGCACATGCGAACCATCCAGGAACTGCGGCGTGCCAACCTTGCCTTGCAGACCTTCGATCATGGCTTTCGCGTACTGGGCGACGAGCTTCGGATCCTGCGAATAGCCTTCGTACGATCGGCCCCAGCGCACATCCTGCGGTACCGCGAGCGTGGGTGCGAAACTCCAATTGATACCGGTCGCGCGCACTTCGGCAGCGGTCGCTTCGCCGATCTCGCGAATCAGTTCCGGATCGTGCGCGTTGCCTAACGCGGAGTTCTGTGGGAACAACGTGGCGCCCACGACATTGTTGTGGCCATGCACCGCGTCAATACCGAACAGCAGCGGGATCGGCGGGTGATTGCCTTTGGTTTCCATCGCGGCGCGATAGAACGACTCGGACGCTGCCTTCCATTCGTCCACAGTAGCCGTCACGGTGCCACGCGGTTTGGAGTTACCACCCGCGAGAATCGCCCCCAGGTGGTAATGGCGTACGTCATCCGGCGTCACGCTGAGGATGTCCGCCTGCACCAGCTGACCGACCTTCTCCTCCACCGTCATCTTGGCCAGCAACGCAGACACACGTGCTTCCAACGCGGCGTCCTGCGGGAACGGCCAGGTAGCACGCGGCCAGCTATCGGGATGCAGAGTCGTCGCATCGTCCGCCTGCGCGATACCTGCTCCAGCCCAGGCCAGCGCCACGAAAAGAACAGTCGGGATACAACGCAAACGACGAGCGGAAGCCAGCACGGCTCTCTCCATCAGGCAGGGGCCGGCTCTCCCTCGGAGCCGGGTGTCGCCGAGACTGACAGAAATGACAGCGCTGTCAATTTGCATTGCAACACGCCATAACCCGGCGTTGGCGATCCCACCATCAGACAAATAAAATCAACTATATCAATAAATTAAATGAAATCACCCACCATCTGATTCGGTCAGCGACTGATCGTCATCAGATATATCGACGACTAGGCAGTGGCCTGCTCATCACCCACTCGACATACCTGCAATAGCCCCCTTGATTCCCTTGTTTGCTTGACCGTCATTCGCAGCACCCATGGAAGGCGACCCAGCTGCAGAACCGTATCCGTAGCACTCCCTCGGCACAGTCGATCTGTTTTCAGAGGCATCCGATGGAGCGACTAAAGCGAGGTTCATAGCATGGGCGGCTGCCGATGCCACTGTCGGTCCCGCCCACGCCCTAGCAGACCAAACCATGAAGCAAGTTCAATGGGTCGCCATGATCATCGTCATGCTCGTGGGACTCGGCATCACGCGAATTCTGTCGTGTGTCGCATCGGTGAATCGCTCGAGAAATGCAGCGCGGCCGGATTGGGTTTCGCTGACCTGGGCAGCATCCATCTTCCTCATGGAGCTTGACCTGTGGTGGTCCCTCTATGACATGGCGATGCGAATAGAGAACTGGACGTATCCCACCTTCCTGATGCTGGTCATCGATCCCCTGCTGCTGTTCTTCGCGGCGGTGATGATTCTTCCATTCAATGAACTCAAGAATGGCGAAAGCTATCAAGATCTATACGAGCAACACGGACATTGGGCGCTGCTTGCGATCGGCGCCTACTGGCTGGAATACGTGTGCGAGAACCTGTTGTATTGGGGCACTGATCCACGCGGCTGGTGGATCGTCATCACCTTCTTTCTTGCGGCGCTCCCTTTCCTGGCCTTCGCCTCCCCACGCCGGATCCGTGGACTTCTCTCTGCCGCCTACCTGCTGATCCTCGTGGTGTTCATTTTCATACAGTGACGCCGTGTTCGCCCTCAGACAATCCACGTGTGCGTTTGGAATGTGCTGAAAACCCCAAGAGATATAGAGAACGTAATTGTGAGTACTCAAAACAAAAAGAATGGCAGACCAGCCACCGTCATCAGCATCATTCTGTTCTTTGGCGTCGCCGCATTGGCTTTCGCCACTTGGTGGTGGAAGTACCGCGGACATGACGACAAACCCGATAGCGATGCGCAGAAAGGTACGTCCTTCGTCTATGAATACGTACCGCCTCATAGTGACGCATTGATACCCATCTATGAGCAGGTTCGCGATATGGATCTTTTTCGCAAACTACCTGAAATCCGGGAGGTGGATGGCATGTTCATCCTTCCAGCGCCGCTGCACTTCATTACGGCGGAGTGCGGAAATCAAAACGCCTTCTATTCGCAACCGAAGAACGAGATCGTGCTTTGCTATGAGC
>NZ_JAELTQ010000591.1 GCF_016428905.1 Dyella sp. ASV24
CGGGTGCGGTGCTGAACTGGGGTGCTGGCGTCGCATCCACCTTGGTGGACGTCGCCCTGTCTCTTATACACATCTGACGCTGCCGACGAAGCTGGAATGGTGGTGGTGTGGGGGGGGGGGGGGGGGGTTGAGAGGGGGGGGGGGGGGGGGGGGGGGGGGGGGGGGGGGGGGGGGGGGGGGGGGGGGGGGGGGGGGGGGGGGGGGGGGGGGGGGGGGGGGGGGGGGGGGGGGGGGGGGGGGGGGGGGGGGGGGGGG
>NZ_JAELTQ010000592.1 GCF_016428905.1 Dyella sp. ASV24
GGCGATCATCATGGCGGCGATCCTGCTGCCCATGCTCGACCTCACCAGCCACATCCAGTAGTGGCCTTGTAGAACCCCCTTCCGAACGACGATGAGGTACCCCATGCGACAAAGGACTTTTGGCCGTTACCACGCGGCACGCGGCTTCACCCTGCTGGAAATGCTGGCGGTGATCGTGTTGATCGGCATCATCGGCGCGGTGGTGGTGACCCAGGTGGGCAAGAACGTCGACAAGGGCAAGTACGGCGCGGGCAA
>NZ_JAELTQ010000593.1 GCF_016428905.1 Dyella sp. ASV24
GTCTCCATCGCACGCCGGGCTGCTTCGGGGGTATCGGGGTCCAGCATCTGATGGGCACAAGCCACGAACGCCTCGAGCGGGGCGGATTCGGCGGTAGGCATGCGTACGGCAATCATCGACATGGGGCCTGTCTCTTATACACATCTGACGCTGCCGACGAAGCTGGAATGGTGGGGGGGGGGGGGGGGGGGGGGGGGGGGGGGGGGGGGGGGGGGGGGGGGGGGGGGGGGGGGGGGGGGGGGGGGGGGGGGGGG
>NZ_JAELTQ010000594.1 GCF_016428905.1 Dyella sp. ASV24
AATCAACCGGAGCCCTGCATGGCAGTTTCGTCAACTAGCGTGCTGCGCCCTCGCGGCCTCAGCGTCGAGCAGCTCGGAGCCAACCGCGCCAAGGTGGTGGTGGAGCCGCTCGAGCGTGGTTTTGGCCCTGTCTCTTATACACATCTGACGCTGCCGACGAAGCTGGAATGGTGGGGGTGGGGGGGGGGGGGGGGGGGGGGGGGGGGGGGGGGGGGGGGGGGGGGGGGGGGGGGGGGGGGGGGGGGGGGGGGGGG
>NZ_JAELTQ010000595.1 GCF_016428905.1 Dyella sp. ASV24
CCCCCCCCCCCCCCCCCCCCCCCCCCCCCCCCCCCCCCCCCCCCCCCCCCCCCCATTTTCAAGCAGAAGACGGCATACGCGATGGCCTGTCCTGTCTCGTGGGCTCGGAGATGTGTATAAGAGACAGGTCATACAGCGGGCGATGGTCTTCGAACTCCAGCGTGCACAGCGAATGCGTGATGCCTTCCAGCGCGTCGGAAAGACAATGCGCGTAGTCGTACATCGGATAGATCGGCCACGCATCGCCGGTGTTC
>NZ_JAELTQ010000596.1 GCF_016428905.1 Dyella sp. ASV24
CCCCCCCCCCCCCCCCCCCCCCCCCCCCCCCCCCCCCCCCCCCCCCCCCCCCCCCCCCCCCCCCCCCCCCCCCCCCCCCCCCACCATTCCAGCTTCGTCGGCAGCGTCAGATGTGTATAAGAGACAGCCCTTGGCAGTGGCCGCAAGTCACGGTGAGAATAACGGGGATCTTCGTTACGAAGAGCGCGTCCTGGAGATCTCTGAAGACACGCTGCCTGACGGATCCAAGGGAACGTTGCTGGCCTGCTCCCTTC
>NZ_JAELTQ010000597.1 GCF_016428905.1 Dyella sp. ASV24
ATGAGCTGGCCCGCCGCATGGGTTTGCCGGTGGGGCGTATTCGTCGCGTGCTCATGGGTGAACCCATCGACCTGGAATGCGCCACTCGCCTTGCCGTGGTGTTCCGTACCACCGCGCTCTACTGGGTCTGTCTCTTATACACATCTCCGAGCCCACGAGACAGGACAGGCCATCGCGTATGCCGTCTTCTGCTTGAAAAAGGGGGGGGGGGGGGGGGGGGGGGGGGGGGGGGGGGGGGGGGGGGGGGGGGGGGG
>NZ_JAELTQ010000074.1 GCF_016428905.1 Dyella sp. ASV24
GCAGGAGCCCCGTCGAAAAGCCCGGAACCCGACCGCGTACCTGGAGGGCGTAGCCCGGAAGGCGCCGATTCCGGGGGGCCCTTTCTTTGGGTTACTTTTCTTTGGGCAAGCAAAGAAAAGTGACTCGCCCTCCGGCAGGAGAGCGAAACGCCCGCTGCGTAAGCGGCCAGATCGCGGTAGCGCGACAATCAAACACCGAGGCTCTGGATCCCGGCTTACGCCGGGATGACGGCAGAGATGAAACGATAACGCGAGCACCCACCCCTCACCCCAACCCTCTCCCCAAAGGGGAGAGGGAGCAACAGCGCGCGAAGAAATCAGCCGCGAAGCAACCCTCGAGCCTCCAACAACCCAAGAATATGCCCCGCCAACACCACCGGATCCCCCGCATTCCCATCAATCCGCAACTCCGGCTGCACCGGCTCCTCATACGGATCACTGATCCCCGTGAAATGCGTAATGGCCCCCGCACGCGCCTGCGCGTAAAGCCCCTTGCGATCCCGCGCCTCGCACACATCCAGCGACGTCGCCACATGAATCTCGATAAAGTCACCATGCGCCTCGACCAACGTACGTGCATCAGCACGCGCATCGGCATACGGCGCGATAGGCGCGCACACGGCAACACCACCGTGCCGCACGATCTCGCTGGCTACATAACCGATACGCGTCACGTTGGCGTTGCGGTCATCCCGCGAGAACCCCAAGCCGCGCGATAGATGCTTCCGCACTTCGTCACCGTCGAGTACGGTCACTGCACGACTGGTGCGTTCCAGCAACTGGGCTACAACGGCCTGCGCAATGGTCGATTTGCCTGCGCCGGAGAGTCCGGTGAAGAACAGCGCGAAGCCGCGCGAAGCCTGCGCAGGATGCCGCTCGCGCAGGATCTTCACCACTTCAGGGAAGGAGAACCAGGAAGGGATCTCGCTGCCCTCATGCAGGTGTCGACGGAGCTGCGTACCCGAGATGTCGCGTACTTCGTCGTCTGGCAGTACTTCGTTCGACGGCAGGTAGGTATCGCGATTGGCGACATAGACCATCGCGGGAAAAGGCACGATGCGAATGCCCAGTTCGTCCTGGTGCTGCTCTAACAGGTGCTGTGCATCGAAAGGACCGTAGAACGGCTTGCCGTTGGAGTCGTTGCCGGGGCCAGCGTGATCACGCCCTACGATGAAATGGCTCGCGCCATAGTTCTTGCGGATGATTGCGTGCCACAGCGCCTCGCGTGGACCGCCCATGCGCATGGCCAACGGAAGCAGCGACAGACGCGCGCTGTTCGCTGGGTACTGCGGCAGCAAGGCCTGATAGCAACGCACGCGCGTGTAGTGATCGATGTCGCCAGGTTTGGTGCGACCTACCGACGGCTGTACCAGCAGTTTCGCACCGACTTGCTGCGCGGCGCGCAGGGTCAACTCGCGATGGGCGCGATGCATGGGATTGCGCGTCTGGAAGGCGACGATCCGATGCCAGCCTTGCTCCTGGAACCAGTCGCGCAGGCTGCGCGGTGTGTCACGCAATGTCGTGAAATCATAGTGCGATGGCGCCTGGATCCCGCGCACGCGCCCCCCAAGGTTGACGGGGCGATAACGATCGAGCAGCTCGGCCACACCAGGATGCGCGCGATCAGTGGTGCCGAACACTTTCAGCGCTTCGTTGGTGCGATCTGGCCGGTAGATGTCCCGCACGTCGAGCACGGCCAACGGCACGCCTTGCGAATCGCGCAATGCCACCTCGCTCCCCGGTGCGAGTCGCTCGGCGAATGCCTCCGTGACATCGAGCGTCACAGGGATCGGCCACAGCGTGCCATCCGCCAGCCGGTATTCTTCGACTACGCGGTCGTAATCGCGCTGGGTGAGGAACCCTTCCAGTGGTGAGAAGGCGCCACTAAGCAGTAGTTCCAGATCGCACAATTGCCGCGTGTCCAGATCCACGCCGGGCAACCCTGCACTGCGCTGTTTGAGTTCGGCTGCGTCGTCTGCCGTCAGGTACAACTGCTTCAGCACGCCGCCGTGCGGCGGAATCAGCGAAGGTGTTTCTTCATGGAAGGCAGCAACATCGGTTTGGGCAAGTGCGCTCTGGCTCATGGTAGGGGTCTTTGATCGGTCGGGGCGGCGGCCGGCGTCATGCGCCGGATCGATTCTTGTGGTGTTTGGTCAGACCAGGCCGTGAAGTCCGCATTCGCGCTTCAGGCCGAAGAAACGGGTGGCATCGACATCGGTACCAGGTTCCCACCGGTGCGTGGTGTGTACGTCACCGATGGAGATGTAGCCCTGATCCCATAGGGGGTGGTAAGGCAGACCGTACTTGCGCAAGTACATCCCCACGTCGCGATCACTCCAGTCCGCGATGGGGTGGAACTTCCAGCGACCATCGCGACGCTCCGCGAACGGAATCGTCGCCCGCGTCCGTGCCTGGCTACGACGCAGTCCGGCAAACCAGGAGCCGGCGCCGAGTTCGCGCAATGCGCGTTGCATGGGCTCTACCTTGCGCAGCTGGTTGTAGCGGTCGATACCCGCCACGCCTCGCTCCCACAAGCGCCCTTCCCTCGCCTCCAACCATGCAGGGCTTTCCGCAGCACTGAAGACTTTCAGGTTCAGCGAGAGGCGTTGCTGTAGTTCGTCGATGAAGTGATAGGTTTCGGGAAACAGGTAGCCAGTATCGATGAGCACGACGGGAAGATCAGGCCGCTGGCGCGTCAGCAGGTGCAGTGACACCGCCGCCTGCGCACCGAAGCTGGACGAAAGGACATGGGCTCCTGGCGCATAGGCGATTGCCCAGAGCACGCGTTGCTCTGCATCCAGCGTACCTAGCCATGCATTGAGTTCATCCAGTGCGTCCGCATCATGCTGCGCATCCTCGAGCAGCGCCTGATTCATGCCACCACCTCCGCCGGAATCCTTCGCGTGTTCACTCCGAGCACATTGGCGCGTATCAAGAAGTCGCCAAACCCTTCCTGATCGCCACGCTCCGCCGCGTAGCGCGCAAACAGCGGCCCCAGCGCTTCCAGGATGGCGGCCTCGTCCACGTTTTCCCGATAGACCTGATTGAGGCGCTGCCCGCGAAAATCGGCACCCAATCGCAAGTCGTAGCGCCCCGGCCCGCGACCAACCAGGGCGATCTCACCCAGGTACGGACGCGAGCAGCCATTCGGGCAACCTGAAAGGCGCAACAGGATCGGCGCATCGCGCAAGCCATGGCCATCCAGTAAAGCCTCCAGTTGGGGAAGCAACGCTGGCAGGTAACGCTCGCTTTCCGCCATGGCCAGCCCGCAAGTAGGAAGCGCCACGCAGGCCACCGCATGCCGACGGATGCCACTATCCGTGCGATAGCCGTCAAGCTTATGCGTCGCCACGATGGCGTCGATCTGCGCGCGATCCTCAGCCGCCACGTTGGCGATGATCACGTTCTGGTTGCAGGTGAGGCGGAAGTCGCCTTGATGCACCTCGGCCAACTTGCGCAATCCGCTAAGCCAGCGCCGCTCGCCAATGTCAGCAAGGCGACCGGATTCGATCTGCAGGGTCAGATGCCAGCGGCCATCCTCGCCTTCGATCCAGCCATAGCGATCGCCGTTGTGATCGAAGCGGTAGGCGCGTTCTGGCTCCAGCGCAAATCCTAGCCGCTGCTCGAGTTCCGCCTTGAATACCTCCAGGCCGCGATGGTCAAGCGTGTACTTGAGCCGCGCATGCTTTCGCTCGCTGCGGTTGCCCCAGTCCCGCTGCACCGCCACGATGGCTTCGGCGACGGCCGGGAGTTGGTCAGGCGTGACGAAGCCGATGACGCTCGCCAGCCTCGGGTACGTGCTTGGGTCACCATGCGTCGCGCCCATGCCACCGCCGATGGCGACGTTGAAGCCTTTCAACGCGCCCTGCTCAAGGATGGCGATGAGGCCAAGATCCTGCGCAAATACGTCGATGTCGTTGAGCGGTGGAATCGCCAGGCCGATCTTGAATTTGCGTGGCAGGTAGGTGCGACCGTAAAGCGGCTCTTCGTCTTTCGGTTCGCCGACCAGCGGCTCGCCGTCAAGCCAGATCTCGTGATAGGCGCGAGTGCGTGGCGACAGTTCTTCGGAGAGACGCGTGGCCCATGCATAGGCCACCGCATGCGCAGAAGATTCGACCGGATTGGGCGTACTCACCACATTGCGCACCACGTCGCCGCACGCGGCAATGGTGGTGGCTAGTGCGTCATGGATAGCAGCGATGGTGGGTTTGAGACGCTGCTTGATGATGCCGTGCCACTGGAAGGTCTGGCGCGTGGTGATGCGCAACGTGCCGTTGGCGTGTTCACGGGCAAGCCGATCGAATACCAACCATTGCGCGGGCGTCACCACACCGGACGGGAGGCGTGCTCGCAGCATGAAGGAATACGCTGGCTCGAGTTTCTGCTTGCGACGTTCTTCGCGCAGGTCGCGATCGTCCTGCTGATAGCTGCCGTGGAACTTGAGCAGTTTGTTGTCGTCGTCGCTGATGGCGTTGGTCACCGGGTCGCTCAGCCCTTCAGCGATGCTGCCGCGTAGTTGACGACTGGCGTCCTTGATGCGTTCGAAGTCGGAAAGCGGTGTCGTCATGTCAGTACACGTCGCGGGCGTAACGGCCCTGCTGCAGAAGATCGGATAGCCATTCCCTGGCCTGCTCTTGCGACTGGCCACCATGCGTCATCGCGACATCGAGCAGCGCCGCATGCACGTCCTTGGCCATGTGACTGGCGTCGCCGCACACGTACAGGTGTGCGCCATCCTGCAGCCAGGCATAGAGATCGCGACCTTGTTCGCGAATGCGCTGCTGCACGTAAATCTTGGCCGCGCCGTCGCGTGAGAACGCGAGATCAAGGCGGTCCAGCGAGCCGTCGCGCAATGCCGCTTGCCATTCGATCTGATAGAGAAAATCGCGGGTGAAGTTGCGGTTACCGAAGAAGAGCCAGTTGCGCCCACCCGCACCGGTTTCGCGACGGTCCTGCACGAAGGCGCGAAATGGCGCCACGCCCGTGCCAGGGCCAATCATGATGATGTCGCGCCCACTATCCTTCGGCAGACGGAAGCGCTCGTTTTCCTCGATGAAGACTGGCACGCGCTGGTCGTCGCCGGCAGCAGCGATGAACGAGGAGGCTGCGCCCCAGTGGCGCTCGCCGTAGGCTTCGTAGTCCACCACGGCGACGGTCAAGTGCACTTCGTCGCCAACCGCTTTCTGACTGGAGGCTATGGAGTACAAGCGTGGCGTCTGCGCACGCAGCGCGGCCACGAGCTCTTCCGCTGACCATTCGGCGGGGTAACGGCGCCAAAGGTCGATGGGTTGCTCGTCGGCCAGCAAAGCAGCCAGGCTTGCCGAGCGATCCGGCCGAAGCAGACCGGCGAGTTTCTCGTCACCACTCGCATCGGCCACGGCAGCAATCAGCGGGCGGCTCAAACGCGTGAGATCGCGCTCGTGCGATAACCAGCGTCGAAGAGGCAGTTCCCTCCCACCATGGTAGACAGGCTGTTCGCCATGGAGCTTCAACAGCGTTAGCCATTGATCGACGAGCATTGGCGGGTTTTCCGGCCACACACCGATGGCGTCCCCGGGTTCGTAGGTCAGGCCCGAACCTTCCAGCGACAGTTCCACATGCCGAATGTCCCGGCCCGCATCCCGTGCCACGATGGTTTGGTTGTCGAGCACCGTGGCGGCGTAAGGATGTTCACGGGTGTGGCGTACGCGTGAGGGCACCGGCTGCAAGTTCGCTACACGTGTCGCGGGTTGCGCCGTACCAAGCACCAGACGGGCTTTGTCGAGCGTGTGCTCGACCCATGGCGTAGCGACAGCGTCAATATCGACGTCCGCTTCGCCAAGCGGGGCAAATCGCGAGGCGCCCAGCTCGGCCAGCCGAACGTCAAGCTGACGGCCGATGGCGCAGAACTGTGGGTAGCTCGAATCACCCAGCCCTAGCACCGCGTAGTGCAGGCCGGGCAATCGCGGTGCCCGCTTGCCGAGGATGAATTCGACCAGCCCTCGTGCGTCATCCGGTGGTTCGGCGTCACCCTGGGTGCTGATCACCACGACGAGATGCGTTTCCTTGGCGAGATCACGCTGGGGATAGCTGTCAGCTCGCACCAGCCGAACGGCGAGCCCATCCGCTTCGGCGCGTGCGCTGAGCTGTGTGGCGAGGCGTTTGGCCTGCCCGGTCTGGCTGCCGTAGAGAATGGTCAGTCGCTCACCGCTCGCCTTGGCGGTGGGCACCGGAACGACGCCGTGCTGCACCTGCTCGGCGCGTGAAGCACTCCATGCAGCGATCCAATAGAGTTCGGCGGGACTGAGTCCAGCCGCCAGTCGTTCCAGTGCGGACAGCTTGTCGCCGTCGAGGGAAGCCAGCCTGGTTTGCGTTGCGACGACGGCGTTCACGGTCCACCTTTGGACGTCCATACATCTGGACAGCCAAAGTAGTCATCACTTCTTGTCATGTGAAAGGAAGTGTTGTCATAACGTTATGTCCGGTGGCTTATTTCCCATGGAGAGCGGGCAGCCCGTACACTGGTCACATCCCGGTCACATTCAGGTTCATGCCCACAGATTTCCTCATCTCCGCCGCCATCGGCGCGCTGGCCCAGCTCGTCGACGGTGCGCTGGGCATGGCCTATGGCGTGACGTCGGCCGCTATGCTGCTAGCGCTGGGCATACCGCCCGCCATGGCCAGCGCCAGCGTGCACTACGCAGAAACGCTGACCTGCGGCGCTTCGGGCATCAGCCACCTGATGGCCGGCAATGTGCTCAAGAAGCTCTTCTGGGCGCTGGTGATCCCGGGGGCCATCGGCGCCACCATCGGCGCCTATGTGGTCAGCCATGTCCCGGCGACTTGGATGAAGCTGGCGCTGACGCCCTACCTGATCGGCATGGGCCTGTTCCTGCTATTCCGCCCCCTGCGCCGCCAGCACCTGCATGACGACACCCCAGCCATCAGCCGGCCGCTGGGCCTGATCGCAGGCTTTGCCGATGCCGTGGCGGGCGGCGGCTGGAGCGCGCTTACGGTAACGACGCTGGTGGGCCGCGGGGTACGGCCTCGCATGGTCATTGGCACGGTGCACCTGGCCAAATGCCTGGTAAGCGCCGTGGCCAGCATCACCTTTTTCGTGCACGTGGGCATTCCGCACGGAGCATCTGTCGTGGGGTTGATCGTCGGTGGTGTGCTGGCGGCCCCGTTGAGCGCCGTGCTGGCGCGCCGGATGCCGCCGCGGGTGGCGACCATCCTCGCCGCGCTGGCGGTGCTGGCCATTGGCATCAACAACATCGCGCATACCCTGCTGTCGCACTGATAGCGATCAACAGGGCCGTCATCGCCTTCGCTTAGAATGTGTGGATGACCAAAGCATCCGCCCTCCCCATCGAAGTCCGCGGCAGCGCCAAGCAGCCGCTGGGCATGAGCCCCGCCCAGTTTCTGCGTGATTACTGGCAGAAGCGCCCGTTGCTGATCCGACAGGCGTTCCCCGATTTTGTCTCGCCCATTGAGCCGGACGAACTGGCGGGGCTGGCGCTGGAAGAGACCGCGCTGTCGCGCCTGATCATCCACGACGAGAGCCGCGACCGTTGGAAGGTGAAATCCGGGCCGCTGACCGAGAAAGACTTCGCCAGCACCCCCAACAAGAACTGGACCCTGCTGGTGCAGGACGTGGACAAGTGGGACGCCGACGTCGCTGCCCTGCTGGAAGACTTCCGCTTCCTCCCCAGCTGGCGCCTGGACGACATCATGATCTCGTACGCCGAACCGGGTGGCGGCGTTGGCCCGCACGTGGACCAGTACGACGTGTTCCTGCTGCAGGGCCTGGGTCAGCGCCACTGGGCCATCGACACCAACCCCGACGCGCCCAAGGACTTCCGTCCTGACGTCGAGCTCAAGCAGCTCAAGGTGTTCGAGCCGGACCACGAATGGATGCTCGAACCCGGCGACATGCTCTATCTGCCGCCCGGCATACCGCACGACGGCACCGCCTTTGGCGGCCCGTGCCTGACCATCTCCGTGGGCATGCGTGCACCGTCACAGGCTGAGCTGACGGGCGACCTCGCCGACTACCTCGCCGAACGCCTGCCCGACGAACTGCGTTACGCGGATCCGGACCTGACTCCGGCCAAGTCTGCTGGCGAGATCGACCGCGCCGCACTGGCCCGCCTGCAGCAGGCGCTGCCCTTTGCGGCGGCGCTGGACGACGCCACCCTGACCGACTGGTTCGGCCGCTTCATCACCCGCTACCGCAATGCGCAGGCACCCGTGCCGCCGGAGAAGGAAGTGAGCGAAGCCAACCTGCGCAAGCAGTTGGATGGCGGCGCCCACCTGCTGCGCCACCCATGGGCCCGCATGGCCTGGGCGCGCGGCAAACGGGGGGCCACCCTGTTCGTCAACGGTCATGCCTATCCGACCACGGCGGAGCTGGCCGAACGCCTGTCCGGTTCAACCGAACTGGTTCCGGGCAAATCAGTCGCGGATGCCGAGATGGCCGTACTGCTCCCCCTGGTCAATGACGGCCATCTGGTCGCCCACAAACCGCGCCGCAAATGAGCGAGCGCGCTGCCGGTACGGGCGAGATGGAGACCGGCAACGAGCCGGTGAAGCCGTCCCTGCCGGCAGGCGACCGTACCGAGCTGGCCGCCGCCCGCCTTCGACTTCTGACAGAAGTGGTCGGAACACCAAAGCCTGTTTAGTGAGAACCGCCAAAAGTTGTCGCCGCGGCGCCACGGCGCGACAAGCTTTACCTGCCGCGAGCACCCACAGCCTGTAGACAGTCAATAAAATCATATGGTTGCAAAAAGCCGCGGCCACCCTAGAGCGCTCAAGTGCGGCAACGGTTGTGCTTCGGGCACGACATCCAATCGAGTATCGAAAATGGCTAGTTAGCCCCTTGCTTCAGTTAAACGAAGCGAAAGCAGCCGCCACCTGAAATCACCCCAACGTGCAGCTAGCAGCTAGAAGGTTATTGGAGTCCAGACGGGAGTTTGGCGACGAGCTCTTCCATGGTGACTTCTCCAGATACCCAACGCTGAGCTAATTCCCTCGTGGGTTCATCAGGCCCGAGGCCCTCCAGGCCCACCGTTGCGAATGCAGCATCAACAATGGACTGGCGGCGGGCCCGCTCCTGATCATCGAGGCGCAATGTCATACTTTTTCCCCATCAGTTCGGCTTCATCAATGACGCCGTCAATGAAGCGCTGAGCGAGCGCCTCATCATGAGCATTTAGGGTAAAGCCCTTTAGTCCCAGCATTTCTCGGGCGTGGGACACAGCTCGCGTACGAAGGGCACGCTCTTCCGACGGCACCCTGTCAGGATCGTAGGGTACCGCTGAGATATCGATGAAGCGCTGCCCCTTGATGGCGGCCAAAAAGCGGGTACGGCTAGCTTCGCGGGACTGTATTGTGAGGAGTAGGCGGGGCTTTGGGGGCATAGAGCACTCCGACTCACGGATTTTCAGCGCCCACAAAATACCAGAGCGTACTGCCGACGGCGTCGATGGGTATCAGTCCTTGAGATCGGACGGCCGCAGACTGTTTTTTTGCGGGGCCGGCATCGATTCCTTGGAGGCGTTCCGCCGTGGCATGTCGAATGCGCATTACGACTGCCTGAGGCTGGTGTCGATAGTATGCAAAGTGGTGCATAATGGTGTCATCAACATACGCCGGACCCCATTCATGGCCCGCCTTCCCGTTGCCCCCGACAGAAAGAGCATCCGTACCTCTGTCACATTGCCAGAGGATGCACTCCTTCAAGTTCAAGCCTTGGCTGATGCCAACCATGTCTCTTCAGCCTGGGTCATCCGCATGGCCATCCAGCGCTTCTTGGATGAGCACCATGGTCAGCTAGAGCTGCCATTGCGGTTGTCGGCAAGAAAAGGATTCGATTCCAATGACTAAAAACATCATTAGTCGTAAGCTGGAACGCTTGCGCACCGATGCAAAGCCTCGCGTCCTCGATTTGTTCGCGGGCTGCGGAGGAATTTCGCTCGGCTTTGAGGCTGCCGGCTTCGAAACGCGTGCGGCTGTGGAATTTGATCCGGACGCGGCGCGCGCTCATGGGCTTAATTTCCATGGAGGCGCAGAACCTCACAGTCAACCAATCGACATTACTAAGACGACCCCCGCCGAACTCTGCGCTCGCCTTGGACTAGGCAAAGTAGCCGAAGCGTTCGATGTTGTCGTGGGCGGCCCGCCCTGTCAGGCATTTGCGCGAGTGGGGCGCCCAAAACTTCGGGAAATCGACGATCATCCTGAAGCGTTCATCCACGATCCTCGCGCACAGCTATATAAGAAGTATCTTGAGTACGTCGATGCTTTTCAGCCGCTCGCCGTGCTCATGGAAAATGTGCCCGACATTTTGAACCATGGCGGACAGAACATCGCGGAAGAAACGTGCGAGGTTCTGGAATCCAAAGGATACGTCTGCGGCTACACGCTATTGAACGCCGCTTTCTATGGCGTACCCCAAATGCGTGAAAGGATGTTCCTGATCGCTTATCGCCGGGAACTTGGCGCGAAAGTATCGTTCCCATCACCTTCGCACTGGCTCATCCTCCCACCGGGCTATGAGGGATCGCGATCAGTGGCGTTGAAGACTCTTCGCGGTCTCCTGAGTGACGCTCATTCCTACATAGAGCCCCCGGCCGCCAGCCCCGAATTGCCGCCGGCGATCACCGCCGAAGACGCCCTGGGAGATCTACCCACGATCAACGCCAGAGAGCTCCTCGCCGCTGGAAAGATTGCGCGTGGCGCCCGCCGATTCGACACCCCGGTCGGCTACAGCCGAAAGAAGCCTTCGACCTATGCGACGCTGATGCGAACTTGGTCGGGGCACGAGGCACCAAAGGAAGGCGTCAGCGATCACCTTATCCGCTACCTGCCGCGTGACTACGAACTGTTCGCCCGGATGAATCCAGGAGACCAGTACCCGCAGGCGCATGCTCATGCGCTGGAAATGTTTCAGGAGCGTTTGGCGGCGGCGCGTGCCAGGGGCGAGAAGATCAAAGAGGGGTCGGAAAAATATACCGCTCTATGGGATTCAATCGTTCCCCCGTATGACGCCAGCAAGTTTCCAAACAAATGGCGAAAGATGTGGCGCGATCAGCCTGCGCGCACGCTCATGGCGCATCTTGGCAAGGACAGCTATAGCCACATTCATTACGACAGCAAGCAGGCACGTACCATTTCCGTTCGTGAGGCCGCTCGCCTACAGTCGTTTCCGGATGGCTTCGTATTTAGCGGCACGATGAACCCGGCCTTTAAACAGATTGGCAATGCAGTGCCGCCGCTTCTTGCAGCCGCGATCGCCAAGCAGATGCTGACAACCATTAAGCAAGCCCAAAGGGAGATTGTGGATGAATCTGAACGAGCGGCAGCGGCGGTTTGAGGAAGCGGTTACCGCCCTACCTTCTGTTGGACAGGAGGCGCGCGTAGCAAGGAACTTCGGCTTCTCCAACAGCGCACGAGTCCTTGAGGGCGGGCTTTTTGCCTGCACGAGCAATCTGGAAACGTATTCAGAGAAGCTAGCGAATGGCAATATCGAGCCATTGGAACGCTTTGCTCTCCTTTGCGTACTTACTTTCCCGCCGCAGGACGAAGTTTATTTCGCGATCGTCATCAACTCTGACATCGATCGATTCAACAAGGGATTGATCAAGCTGTTCGAGAAGGGCGTGCAGCAGAATAAAGAAAACGTTGCCGCCGGCAGGAAGCCAGGGCGCATCAGCAACAACGTCAAGTTCTACATTACAAACGACGGTCAGATTTATTTCCATAACAACGACTTTCAAGAATCGTTGCTGCACGAATCCGAGAGCCCCCTTGATGGAGACTGCAAGGCAAAGATCGACTCGATTGCCTTTTGGATCTGGCCGCCATCAGCTTCCGCGAGGCGCAGCCTCCTTGCGCGCGACTTCGTTGGGTATCTTGGAGATCTTGTTGGCAAAGAGAAGATTCGAGAGCTGACCATTGCGGGCGCCATTGAGCCGCTCGGACCCCAAATGCGCAGAATGCCTACAGCTGTCTCGGTCGCAGATATCGAGCAGTCGGTGTATGAGCTCGGCGGCTACTACGTGAACGGCGAGATTAGGCGCTTCCACGCAGCTCTGAATTTTCTAGAGCACAAACACTTCGTCATACTGTCCGGCTTATCCGGGACAGGTAAAACTCAGCTCGCTCTTAAGTACGCGCGAGCTGTCCATGGAATAGGTTCAAACCGCGAAGCCGATCCTCTGATCTTTGAGTGTCCTGTGCGTCCTGAATGGACGGATCCCACGGGACTTACTGGTTACTACGACGTCCTGACAAATCGATACGTCGTTCCGACATTCCTTGAAGCCGTCCTAGTTGCCACCGCGCATCGAGATTCACCAGTATTCGTGATCCTCGATGAGATGAATCTCGCCCGCGTCGAGTACTACCTCTCGGATGTGCTGTCCTGCATTGAAACGGGAAGCGCGCTTAGCCTTCACTCCAACGGAGTACCGCTGGAAGGGACCAACGGCACAAGCATACGGGCCGAGCTTCATCTTCCACCCAACCTCTTCATTATTGGCACTATCAATATCGACGAAACTACCAATCCGGTAAGCGACAAGGTGCTCGACCGCGCATCGGTCATCGAAATGTCGTCCGTTGACGTTGAAGGCTTCCTCAACAACCTTAGCGTCCGCGACAAAACTCTGGAACAGGCTTGCACGACAGTCAGGTCAACTTTGACGAACGTCCATCGTAGTCTTCAGGACTATGGACTGGGCTTTGGTTACCGTGTCATCGAAGAGTTTGTCCGCTACCACGCTTTTGATTCGCTGCACCTTAAGAACGCTCCTGATGAAGTTACGGATCAACTGCTGATCCAGAAGATCTTTGTCAAGCTGCGCGGTGCCGAGAAGCAACGAAGCCTATTGGATGGACTCGATAAGTTGTGCTCGAAATTCCCAAGGTCCCAGGCTTTTGTTAGAAAGCTAGTGTCAGACCTGGACGATTTCGGCTCTTTTCAAGCAATGCGGTGAGATGTGACCTCACTCTATATCCAAGCCGAAGCTGGGGGCACCGCTTGGCAAGTGTGGCCAACACCGGAGGTCATTCCTGCAGGAGCAGTGCGGGAGGCCTCCTCCTATCTCTTCGAGCTAAGAGATAGTGATGACGCAATTGCTGCTGACCTTTTCATTGATGATGTACCCACTGAGGCTCTACGTTCGCGCGAATCACGTACTGCGCGATGGCGTTGGTCCCCGGGTTTTCATGCAGGCACTGTCGAAGCAGCACTACGAGTCCCCGGCGCTGGTTTGCATCGGTTCGAAATCATTACTGATCCAGACCTCCGCAAGCTCACGCGTGATGACTTTGACGCAATGGTCCGAGAGATTCTCGAGGACACATATGCACTTTTTTCTATCAGTGCATTCCGTAAGGGGATAGCGCGGCAACCTGCGAACAGGCCTCCGCCCATAGCTCGCCTTGAGTTTCTGCGCTCCCGAGTAGACGAGATCACGGCATCCATCGAGGCTATCGCGCGAGCTCCCCGTCACTTTCTCCGCGCCCATGAGATAACCGTACCCATCCATCGGGCGACGCGAGCGACAGGTCCCGAAATCATCAAATCGTTCCGGTCAGGAGTCATTCGCACTGAGGCGGAACGCCCCTCGCGGCTTCCTGGGATGCTTCGTGGCAAATTGCCGGCCCAAGTAAGGTTGCGCCAGCGCCGCAACAGCGTAGATATCCCCGAACACCGCCAGATCAAGGCCTGCCTCAAATCGTGGTCAGCTTGGTTAGGTGGCATTGCGGATGTGCTTGCAAAAATCGACGCGTCGAATGAGCCGGACGATATGTCCGCGGCAAAAGGCTGGTCAGTCAGGTCGCGCAAGATTGCGCGGAGGCTGGGCGATGCAGCGAACAAAGGGTTCTTCTCGGAAGTTGGCGCTGACAAGGCCTTCCTCCGCATGTCGTCTTTGTTCCGAAACGATCCTGTCTATCGGCGGTTCTATAAGCTCTGGCAAGACATGAACCTGGGCCTCGCTGCGCTGTTCGGTGACTTCCTGCAGATGCCGCTGGCAAAAACCTACAAGCTATATGAACTTTGGTGCTTTCTTCGGCTCTTGCGTGCGGCGGTGGAAGAATACGGCTCCAAAGATGTCGATCTGAGCAGCTTGTTCAGGGTGGAAGCAGCAGGCGGAGTATCCATCTCGAGCGGTTCCGTCGTAGTGAATATTGGCCCGGACAAGGCACTCTGTTTTCAAAGGCAGTATCGCGAGTATTGGCTGGACTCCATGAAAGAAGGAAGCTACAGCCGGACCATGGTCCCGGACGTCGTCTTTTCGGGTACCGGGTTTGGCGTTGACGTTCGCTCCGTCATCGTTCTTGATGCTAAGTATCGGATCAACGATGGACTTAACGATGCGCTCTCTTCAATACACATGTATCGCAATGCTTTGGTCCAAGAGGCCGAGACCGGACAAACCGAAGGAATTGTTTCTGCCGCCTACTTGCTGACTCCGCATGAGCCTATGCTAGGTAGTGACTTCAAGGACACCAAGATGCCGGGTCGACTTTTCCACCCTGCCTACAGAGAGAAGTTTCAATTCGGCGCTGTGACATTGCGCCCCGGCATGGCCACGAGCGATTTGCGAGCGACATTGCGAGCCATCGTCGCAGACGCCGCTGCATAGGTTGACGCATGGCCGACGTCCACACACCGGCGCAGCGCAGCTTCAATATGAGTCAGATTCGTGGGCGCGACACGAAGCCTGAAATGCTTGTCAGGCGAGGGCTACACGCACTTGGGCTTAGATATCGCTTACACGATAGAAAGCTTCCGGGGCGTCCTGATCTAGTATTTCCTCGTCATCGCGCCGCCATCTTCGTCCATGGATGCTTTTGGCACGCCCATGACTGCTCACTGTCAAAGCTACCAGAGACTCGTACGGATTTTTGGCGAAGCAAGCTTGCGGCTAACTCGGCACGAGATCAACAGATCATCGGAATGCTCAGATCCGAAGGATGGCGTGTCCTAATAATTTGGGAATGCGCGCTTCGAGGACGAGGGAAGAGAACTTTGACCGACGTCCTTGCTCAGGCGTCGCAGTTCATCACCCAGAGCAAAAGCGCGATACGAAACATCGAGGCAACGCGCTGCAAGCAGTAAAAGTCACATTGTAAGAGGAGCGCAAATGCTGGACTTCACGGAACTTGCGGATTCCGGTCGAACTGAGCACCGAATCCGGCAGAGGCTGAACACCCCACCGGTGCTGGCCATGGGGCTGTACACCTCTCATTGGTGGGACTGCATCAATCTGTCGAAGCCGCTGGTCTGAGCTATCGCTCCCGCTGATCCGAGTTCCTTCGCCGGTACTGTCGGCCGTGCTGGTACTTTCGATGATTGCAGTTCTGTCGGAGGCGCTGGAGATGTCGCGGCCCTTGCAGGGCCTACGGCATTGCGAACGCTGCTGGGCTTCGAATGTGGCCAGGCCTTCAGGGTGACCGCCCGGCGCGAGCGGCTCCCTGCCCCTACCTTTTTTCAGGAAGGTCGCCGGGGCCGATTTGCCCGGAGCAGACCTTGGCCCGATCGCGCCTGCAAGCCGGTACCTATGGTGCGCTTTCTTCTGGCGTTACTACCCGTATCGGCCGCGTCCCAATCTTTGCCCCGGTGACTTCGTCGATAGCCACTGCCTTGATCTCGATGCCGGACTCCGCGTCGAGGAACCGTGTCAGCTCGCCACCGGCACGATGTTGACGTCCCCATGTCCCGATCATGAAGAGGATCGGTAGGAAATCGCGGCCGGCCGCCGTTAGCCGATATTCCTCGCGCGGCGGGTGCTCGGAGTAACGGTGTTTCTCCAGCATCCCCTCGTCGGTCAGCATCGCCAACCGCTTGGTCAGGATCGTCGGCGCGATCCCCAGGCTTTTGCGGAACTGGTCGAATCGCGTGAGCCCCGCATGGGCGTCCCGCAGGATGAGAAGGTTCCACGCGTCGCCCGCGACAGCCAGGCTGCGGGCGATCGGACAGGGTTCGTTACAGGGAGTCTTGTCGTTCATATCATTTCGATAGTGACTTTCTTCTGAGGCGGGATTATAGTTCATATCGAATCGATAGTAACTATCGACCACGAAACGGGCCCCTGCCCAGCGGAACTTTGAATCATGAGCAAGCAAGGTAAAGGTGTCGCCCTGGTTACCGGGGCGTCTTCAGGGATCGGCGAAGCCACCGCCGACCGACTTGCCCGAGCGGGATATACCGTCTTCGGCACCAGCAGACGTCCGGCTTCCACAGGACGACTGTTTGAGATGCTGACTCTGGATGTCACGCGTGACGAATCCGTTGACGCGGTCGTCCAGGACGTCTTGCGACAAGCCGGCCGTATCGACCTGCTCGTCAATAACGCCGGCTTCGGCGTGGCTCCGGCGGCTGCGGAAGAAAGCTCCGTCGAACAGGCTAAAGCGATCTTCGATACCAACTTCATGGGGGTCGTCCGGATGACGCGCGCCGTCGTTCCCCACATGCGACAACAGCGCAGTGGCCGCATCATCAACATCGGCTCCGTGCTTGGCTTCCTGCCCATGCCCTACATGGCGCTGTATTCAGCTACCAAACACGCCGTCGCAGGTTATTCGGAAGCACTCGACCATGAGCTGCGAACGTTGGGTATCCACGTCTCGGTGGTCGAGCCCGCCTACATAAACACGCCGTTCGAAGCGAATCTGATGAGGCCGGATTCCCCCTTGGACGTCTATCGCGAAGTTCGCGCGGGCGTGGAGCGGAGAGTCAAAGAAGTACTCGTCGGCGCCGATGGGCCCGAGGTTGTCGCCGAGATCGTACTGAAGGCAGCCGCGGCCGACCATCCGAAGATCCGCTATGCGCCGGGGCTAGCCAGCCGCATGCGATGGTTACGCCGATTTGCGCCCGCCAGTGTGCTGGATGCAGGGGTTCGGAAAGATCTGCGACTGGAAGCCTGAGGGGCTCCTTACCCGATACATTCACGAGAGAAAAGCACATGAAAGCATTTTTCATTGATCGGTACAGCAAGAAAGAACCGATGCAACAGGGCGAGGTGCCAACGCCGGAGCTTCGGGACAACGAGGTGCTGATCGAGGTACGCGCCGCGGGCGTGAACCTGCTGGATTCCAAAATCAAAAGCGGTGAGTTCAAGCTGATCCTGCCCTACCGGCTGCCACTGGTACTGGGCCATGACGTGGCCGGCGTCGTGACACGCGTCGGATCAAAGGTACGGCAAGTCAAGGTCGGCGATGAAGTCTATGCGCGACCGGCCGACCATCGTATTGGCACGTTCGCGCAGTTCGTTGCCGTGAACGAAAACGACGTCGCGCCCAAGCCTTCGAATCTCACCATGGAGGAAGCGGCATCGCTCCCGCTTGTTGGCTTGACAGCATGGCAAGCGCTCGTTGAGCACGCTCATCTGAAAAGGGGCCAGAAGGTCTTTATCCAGGCCGGCTCAGGTGGCGTCGGCTCCTTCGCCATCCAGTTGGCCAAGCACATTGGTGCGACGGTCGCCACCACGACAAGCAACGCCAACATCGCCCTGGTGAAGAATCTCGGCGCGGACATCGTCATCGATTACAGGAAAGATGATTTCGAGAAGGTGCTGCAAAACTACGACGTGGTCCTGCATAGCCAGGACGCGGCGGCGCTCACGAAATCCCTGCGCGCGCTGCGGGCCGGCGGCGCACTCATCTCGATTTCGGGACCGCCGGATCCCGCGTTTGCCAAAGGCATCGGCGCACCGTGGTTCGTTCGCCTCATCATCCGTCTGCTAAGTGCCAAGGTCAGGAAAGAAGCGATCCGTCGCGACCTGAAGTACGCGTTCCTATTCATGCGTGCCAATGGACAGCAGCTGCGGCAAATCACACGGCTTGTGGAGGACGGTGTGATCCGTCCCGTGGTGGATCGTGTCTTCTCCTTTGAGCAGACCAATGAGGCCCTGAGCTATGTCGAAACCGGTCGCGCCAAGGGAAAAGTCGTCGTCAAGATCAAGTAAGCCCCTATTTTCTGGATACCACTCATGAAGATTGAAAACGCTGTTGTCCTGGTCACGGGTGCCAATCGCGGCATAGGTCTAGCCTTTACGCGCGAGCTGCTCGCGCGTGGGGCTCGCAAGGTCTACGCCGGCGTGCGCGATCCCGCAGCCGTCACGCTAGCGGGCGTTGAGCCCCTGCGCCTCGACGTCACCAGCCCGGAGGATGTGACGGCCGCTGCCGAGCGGGCGTCGGATGTGACGCTCGTGATCAACAACGCCGGCATCGCCCAACCCGGCGGTTTCTTTGCGCCGGACAGCGAAGACGTCGCGCGACGCCTTTTCGAGACCAATTTTTTCGCCATGTTGCGTGTGAGCAAGGCCTTCGCACCGATCCTCAAGGCCAACGGCGGTGGCGCGCTGCTCAATGTGTTGTCGGTCGCCTCATGGGTGAACGGTGGCGAACTGGCCGCCTATTCGGCCAGCAAGTCCGCCGCCTGGTCGCTCACCAATGCCTTGCGCAACGAACTGGCGGCGCAAAAGACCCAGGTGATGGCACTGCACATGGCCTACGTGGACACCGACCTTACACGCGGTTTCGATGTCCCGAAGTCCAGCCCCGAGGATATCGTCAGGCGCGCGCTCGACGGACTCGAAGGAGGCCTCGATGAGGTGCTTGCCGATGAGCTCACCCAGCAGGTCAAGCAGGGACTGACCGCGGCCAGGCCCAGTTACCTGCCGTCGGCCTCCTGACACCCATTTTCCAGTATTCCACACGCACTCGAGGACTCTCATGCTTTTCGACCCTCTCGACACCGCTTCGATTCAACTCGCCAACCGTGCCGTCATGGCGCCCATGACGCGCAGCCGTGCCGTCGATGCCAACACCCCCAATGCGCTGATGGCTGAGTACTACGGGCAGCGCGCATCGGCAGGCCTGATCGTCACTGAAGGCACCTCGCCATCGCCCAATGGCCTGGGATACCCGCGCATCCCTGGGCTCTTCAATGAGGCACAGGTACGCGGATGGAAGGCTGTCACCGAGGCGGTCCACGCCAAGGGTGGCAAGATAGTGGTGCAGCTCATGCACACGGGGCGCGTGACCCAGGCGGCCAACCTGCCGACAGGCGCGGAGGTGCTCGGGCCCACGGCGGATGTGTGCCCGGGTGAGATGTACACGGACGCACAGGGCATGCGGCCGCACAGCGTGCCACGAGCGATGACCGCGGCCGACATCGCCCATACGGTCAATGAATATGCGCAGTCAGCGCGGCTTGCGACGGAAGCAGGGTTTGACGGTGTCGAATTGCATGCCGCAAACGGCTATTTGATCGAGCAGTTCCTCAATGCCAATGTGAATCAACGCACCGACAGCTATGGCGGCAGCATCGAGGGTCGCAATCGTTTCGCACTCGACATCGCCCGTGCCACAGCCGACGCCATCGGTGCCCACCGCGTAGGAATCCGGTTGTCACCCTACGGTGTATTCAATAGCACGGGCGCCTTCCCTGATGTCGAGAGTCAGTACCTGGCGCTCGTACAGCAACTGTCGGAACTGGGTTTGCAGTACGTCCACCTGCTCGATCATTCAGCGATGGGGGCGCCGCCGGTACCGGCCGAGTTGAAATCCCGGCTTCGTAAAGCTTTCAAGGGCGTGTTCATCCTGGCCGGCGGCTTCGATCGGGCCAGCGCCGAGGTAGCCCTCAAGGCGGGCCAGGCCGATCTCATCGCCTTCGCCCGTCCATTCCTCGCCAACCCCGACTTGGTGGAGCGCATGCGGGCCGATGCGGCGTTGAATGCTGTGGACATGGCGACGCTCTACACACCTGGCCCCGAAGGTTACATCGACTATCCGGCGCTTGCGGCCTGACACGCCTCAGCGCCCGCGCTCCTCTAAGTACTGCGAAGGTAGAGCAACATGAACATATTGCAGACACCCATAGTCACCTGGAAGGATGTTCCTACGCAGACGATCACTGCGGGTGACGTGAAGTTCGCGTATCGGGAGCTCGGGGTGGGCAACCCAGGTACGCCGGTGGTGTTTCTCATCCACCTCGCAGCCGTCCTCGACAACTGGGATCCTCGGGTCATCGACGGATTTGCAGCAACACATCGCGTTATCACTTTCGACAATACCTGTTCCAGCCCGATGCACGTCGGGCTGACGGTCGGGCGTCGCTGACCGACCGCGCAGCGCAGGCGCCCCTGATGCAGCACTTCAACGATGTATGGGAGCGATCCGCCCGAGCAACAGCGTGGCAGCCCCTCGATCTCTAGCTCAATCTCTGCCACAGGCTGAACGGGTGTCAGCCAGACCACAGCCAATGGTCTGTCACAGCAAACCGCACGGTTTCGCCGTACAAATCCGCGGTCTACGACGATGGTCGGTACCCGGAAACTCGAAATATCGACCATCGACCCCATCTGAAGTGAGTCTTTTGGGTTGCCGCGTCGCAGCACCCCAAGGCTATAATTAACGGGATTTTTCCCAGCCATCCGGCCAACCCCGGCCGGAGCGCTGTAAGCCTCCCTTCCTCACCGGTGGTGACGTGAGCACTAATCTGATCCGCGAGTTTTTCGAATCCTCCCAACTCGCCGGCGGCAACGCCGATTACGTTGAACAGCTCTATGAATCGTGGTTGGCAGACCCCTCGTCGGTCGACGCCACCTGGAGCAAATACTTCGAGACTTTCAAAGGCCGCGAGTCGGGGGACGTGCCCCACTCTGCGGCCATTGCGCGTATAGAGGCCGCGCAAAAGCAGCGCCGTAACGGTGCCGCCGCCGTCGGCGGCCCGGTGGACGACGCCCACGCCCGCAAACAGGCTGGCGTACTGCGCATCCTCACGGCCTACCGTTCGCGCGGCCACCTGGCCTCGAACCTCGACCCGCTCGGCCTGGCCGAGAAATTGCCGGCCCCGGACCTGGAGCCCTCGTTCCACGGCCTGTCCGACGCTGATCTGGATACCGAGTTCGACTGCGGCAACTTCGCCGGTGGCGGCCAGCGCATGAAGCTGCGCGACCTGCTGGCTCGACTGAAGAAGGTGTACACCAACACCCTCGGCGTCGAGTTCATGCACATCAGCAACCATGAGCAGCGCAACTGGATCTACACCCGCCTGGAACAGGCCAATGGCAGCGCCGGCCTCGACGCTGCGGGCAAGAAGCGCATCCTCGCCGAGCTGACCGCCGCCGAGGGCCTGGAGCGCTACCTGCACACCAAGTACGTCGGCCAGAAGCGTTTCTCGCTGGAAGGTGGCGACAGCCTGATCCCGATGGTGGACGACATGGTCCGCGCCGCCGGCGACAACGGCATCAAGGAAGTCGTGATCGGCATGGCCCACCGCGGCCGCCTGAACATGCTGGTCAACATTCTGGGCAAGCCGCCACGCACTCTGTTCAACGAGTTCGAAGGCAAGTGGGACCATCCGGATGACCCGGCGCACTCGGGCGACGTGAAGTACCACATGGGCTTCTCCGCCGACGTCAAGACGCCGAACGGTGGCACCCACGTGGCGCTAGCGTTCAACCCGTCGCACCTGGAGATCGTCAACCCGGTAGTCGCTGGCTCGGTGCACTCGCGCCAGATCCGTCGCCGGGATACCGAGCGCAAGCAGTCGATGGCCGTCATCGTGCACGGTGACTCGGCGCTGGCCGGCCAGGGCGTGAACATGGAACTGTTCAACATGTCCCAGGCCCGCGGTTTCAAGATCGGCGGCAGCCTGCACATTGTGGTGAACAACCAGGTGGGCTTCACCACCTCCAACCCGCAGGACACCCGCTCCACGCTGTACTGCACCGACCTGGCCAAGATGGTCAATGCGCCGGTGTTCCACGTGAATGGCGATGATCCGGAAGCAGTGATCCAGGCCACCCGCCTGGCCTACGACTTCCGCAAGCAGTTCCGTAAGGACGTGGTGATCGACCTGGTGTGCTACCGCCGCCACGGCCACAACGAGGCCGACGAGCCGTCCGCCACCCAGCCGGTGATGTACCAGATCATCCGCAAGCGCCCGACCACCCGCGACCTGTATGCGCAGGAGCTGGTCAAGCAGGGTGTGATCGCTGAGGGTGACGGCCAGAAGATGTTCGAGGATTACCGCTCCCGCCTCGAGGCCGGCGAGCCGATGACCGAGCTGACCACAGCGCTCATCAAGGACATCGAAGTCGACTGGGACAAGTTCATCGGCGGAAAGCTGTCCACCGAGACCCCCACCGGCTACTCCAAGCAGCGCCTGGTGGAATTGGCCAACCAGATCCTGGTGACGCCCAAGGACATGACGCTGCAGTCGCGCGTAGCCAAGATCTACGAAGACCGCGCCAAGATGGCCGCTGGCGAACAGGCCGGCGACTGGGGCTTTGCCGAGAACCTGGCCTACGCCACGCTCATCGACGAGAACTACAACCTGCGCCTCGTGGGCCAGGACGTGGGTCGCGGCACGTTCTTCCACCGTCATGCCGTGCTGCATGACCAGAAGACCGGCTACACCTATATGCCGCTGGCCGACGTGCGTGCCGGCGCTGACGTGGAAGTGATCGACTCGCTGCTCAGCGAAGAAGCGGTCATGGCGTTCGAATACGGCAGCGCCACCACGGACCCGTTCACCCTGCACATCTGGGAAGGCCAGTTCGGCGACTTCGCCAACGGCGCTCAGGTGGTGATCGACCAGTTCATCAGCTCGGGCGAAGCCAAGTGGAATCGCCTGTGCGGCTTGGCGCTGTTCCTGCCCCACGGCTACGAAGGCCAGGGCCCGGAGCACTCTTCTGCTCGCCTGGAGCGCTTCCTGCAACTGTGCGCGCTGGACAACATGCAGGTCTGCGTACCGACTACGCCGGCCCAGGCATTCCACATGATCCGCCGCCAGATGGTCCGCCCGGTCCGCAAGCCGTTGATCGTGATGACGCCCAAGTCGCTGTTGCGCCACAAGCTGGCCGTGTCGACGCTGGACGAGTTGGCCAACGGCAGCTTCCAGTTGGTGATCCCGGAGCATCGCGACCTCGCCGCCAAGAAGGTGAAGCGCGTCGTGCTGTGCTCGGGCAAGGTCTACTACGACCTGCTGGAAGACGCCGAGAAGCGTGGCCTGAACGACGTCGCCATCGTGCGTGTGGAACAGCTTTACCCGTTCCCGCGTCCGCAGGTCACGGCCGAACTGGAAAAGTATCCTTCCGCCAAGGAAGTGATCTGGTGCCAGGAAGAGCCGATGAACCAGGGCGCCTGGTTCCAGATCCGCCATCACCTGCAGGCCTGCATCGGCAGCAAGCAGAGCCTGTCGTACGCTGGTCGTTCGCGTTCGCCGGCTCCCGCCGCCGGTCACCTGAACACCCATGTCGCCGAACAGGCAGCACTCGTCGAGCAGGCACTGGTTGCGCCGATCGGCACCGACCACGCAGCCGAATAAAGACATCCTGAAAAGTGCGGCCAAGGATGGCCGCTTTTTGACTTGAGCGTTCAGGGATGAGCGCACTCACTAAGGAAACAACATGTCTATCGAAGTCAAAGTTCCCGTCCTGCCCGAGTCCGTCTCCGACGCTACCATCGCCACCTGGCACAAGAAGGCCGGTGAAGCGGTCAAGCGCGACGAAAACCTGGTCGACCTCGAAACCGACAAGGTGGTGCTGGAAGTGCCCTCGCCGGTGGACGGCGTGCTGAAGGAAATCAAGTTCCAGTCCGGCGACACCGTCACCAGCCAGCAGGTCATCGCGGTGATCGAGGAAGGCGCTGCGGCCGCTGCGCCGGCTGCTGCCCCCGCCGCTGCTGCGCCAGCGCCGGCCGCTGCTGCCCCGGCCGCTCCTGCTGCCGCCAAGGCTGGCAACGCCGACTTGTCGCCGGCCGGCCTGCGCGTGGCCACCGAGCAGAACATCGACGCCTCCAAGGTTGCTGGCACCGGCCGCGATGGCCGCGTGACCAAGGAAGACCTGGTCAACTACGGCAAGGGTGGCACTGCTGCCGCTGCGCCAGCTGCCAAGCCGACGCCGGGCTCGCGTCCGGAAGAGCGCGTGCCGATGACCCGCATGCGCGCCCGCATTGCAGAGCGCCTGATGCAGTCGAAGAACTCCATCGCCATGCTCACCTCGTTCAACGAAGTGAACCTGGCCGAAGTGGTGAAGATGCGCAAGGCGCTGGGCGAGTCGTTCGAGAAGGCCAACGGCGTGAAGCTTGGCTTCATGAGCTTCTTCGTGAAGGCAGCTGCCGAAGCGCTGAAGCGTCATCCGCTGGTGAACGCCTCGGTCGACGGCAACGACATCGTCTATCACGGCTACCAGGACATCTCCATCGCCGTGTCCACCGACAAGGGTCTCGTGACGCCGGTGCTGCGCGATGTGCAGGACATGAACTTTGCTGACGTCGAGCGCGGCATTGTCGATTACGCCAAGAAGGCGCGTGACGGCAAGCTGGGTCTGGACGATCTGCAGGGCGGCACCTTCACCATCACCAACGGCGGCACCTTCGGCTCGCTGCTGTCGACCCCGATTGTGAACCCGCCGCAGAGCGCCATCCTGGGCATGCACGCCATCAAGGAGCGCGCCATCGTCGAGAACGGCCAGGTGATCGCCGCCCCGATGATGTACCTGGCGCTGTCCTACGACCACCGCATCATCGACGGCAAGGACGCGGTGCTGTTCCTGGTCGATATCAAGAACCAGCTTGAGAACCCGCAGCGTATGTTGCTCGGCCTTTAAGGCCGAGCAACAGGGAAACGGGAATCGTGAATAGGGAATAGTAAAAAGCCCGCACAATTCCCGCTTCCGGCTCTGACTGGTTTCGGAATAGCGAATCGACCCCATATCACAAGCTGTTTCGATTCCCTATTCCCTACTCCCCATTCCCGTAGTGAGCGAATGAACATGAGCGAGAAGTTTGACGTCATCGTCATCGGCGCCGGCCCCGCCGGCTATGTGGCCGCGATCCGCGCCGCGCAGCTGGGCCTGAAGACCGCCTGTATCGACGCCTTTGTTGGCAAGGACGGCAAGCAGGCGCTTGGCGGCACCTGCCTCAACGTGGGTTGCATCCCGTCCAAGGCACTGCTGGATTCGTCCAAGCAGTTCTACAACATCGCCCACAACCTGCCGGTGCACGGCATCACTGTGGACGGCGCCAAGGTGGACCTGAACACGTTCATTGGCCGCAAGGACAAGATCGTCAAGCAGTTCACCGGCGGCATCGGCCAGCTGTTCAAGGCCAACAAGGTCACCGCGTTCTTCGGCAAGGGCAAGCTGCTCAAGAACAATGAAGTGGAAATCACCGGCAACGACGGCTCCAAGCAGACCATCAGCGCCACCAACGTGATCCTCGCCTCAGGCTCGGTGCCGATCGAACTGCCGTTCGCCAAGTTCGACAACAAGTTCATCGTCGACAACGCGGGTGCACTGGACTTCACTGAAGTGCCGAAGCGCCTGGGCGTGATCGGCGCAGGCGTGATCGGTCTGGAACTGGGCAGCGTGTGGAAGCGCCTGGGTTCGGACGTGACCGTGCTGGAAGCACTGCCGGATTTCCTGAGCGTGGCCGATGCCGACATCGCCAAGATCGCTGCGAAGGAATTCGCCAAGATGGGCTTGAATATCAAGCTCGGCGCTAAGCTCACCAAGGCCGAAGTGAAGGGCAACGAAGTCGCCCTCACCTATGAAGATAAGGACGGCGCTCACGACCTCGTGGTCGACAAGCTGCTGGTCGCCGTGGGTCGCCGCGCCTACAGCGATGGCCTGCTGGCCGACGACACTGGCGTGAAGCTCGACGAGCGCGGTCGCATCGTGGTCGACGAACACAACCACACCGGCGTGAACGGCGTGTGGGCCATCGGCGACGCTGTGCGCGGGCCGATGCTGGCGCACAAGGGTTCCGAAGAAGGTGTGGCTGTGGCGGAGTGGATCGCCGGCAAGGCGGGTCACATCAACCTCGATACCGTGCCGTGGGTGATCTACACCGAGCCGGAAATCGCCTGGGCAGGCAAGACCGAGAAGCAGTTGAAGGAAGAAGGCGTCCCCTACAAGGTCGGCACCTTCCCGTTCGCCGCCATCGGCCGCGCCGTGGCCATGAACGAGGCTATTGGCCAGGTGAAGATGATTGCCCATGCGGAAACCGACCGCATTCTGGGCGTGCACATGGTCGGCCCGGGCGTGTCCGAGCTGATCGCTGAGTGCGTGGTCGCGATGGAGTTCAAGGGCTCCTCCGAAGACCTGGCCCGCATCGTCCACGCGCACCCGACGCTGTCGGAAGCCGTGCACGAAGCCGCCCTGTCGGTGGATAAGCGCGCCATCCACAAGGGCAACTAAGGACGTTGCGCCGGCCTTGCATGGCCGGCGACACGGAATCTCCTGTCTCTTATACACATCTAAAAGGGGGGGGGGGGGGGGGGGGGGGGGGGGGGGGGGGGGGGGGGGGGGGGGGGG
>NZ_JAELTQ010000598.1 GCF_016428905.1 Dyella sp. ASV24
ATCCTACGGTCCATGTGCAACTCTGGAAGCAGCCGCTGGACGCGCGCAATGTTCTTGACGTGTTCCGCCAGTTTGATCTGGTGGTGGAATGCACGGACGACATGCGCAGCCGCTACCTCAGCAGCGACTGTCTCTTATACACATCTCCGAGCCCACGAGACAGGACAGGCCATCGCGTATGCCGTCTTCTGCTTGAAAAAGGGGGGGGGGGGGGGGGGGGGGGGGGGGGGGGGGGGGGGGGGGGGGGGGGGGGG
>NZ_JAELTQ010000599.1 GCF_016428905.1 Dyella sp. ASV24
GTAATGCAGGAAGGTGCGATACGGATGCGCACGCTCTCGCTCGACATAGGTGAGGAAATCACGGCGCAATTGGTTATCGTGCGTGACGCCGACCACGGCGGAGTACGTGATCGACTGCCCCTTGGGTCTGTCTCTTATACACATCTCCGAGCCCACGAGACAGGACAGGCCATCGCGTATGCCGTCTTCTGCTTGAAAAGGGGGGGGGGGGGGGGGGGGGGGGGGGGGGGGGGGGGGGGGGGGGGGGGGGGGG
>NZ_JAELTQ010000075.1 GCF_016428905.1 Dyella sp. ASV24
GGTGGGGGCGGTGTAGATGCCATCCGGCCAGTAGCCCTGGTCCAGCGTCGCCAGCAAAAAAGTCGGCTTGCCGTTCAACACGATGCGATTGCGCCCGCCTACCTTCGCGACACCGATGCTGCGCAGGCCCGCGTAACTGGTGACCTCGTCACGTTGATCACCCCGCGTGAGCGTGGCCTTGAAGGTGTACAGGAAGGGATCCTGCGGGCTCCAAAGGCGCGGATGTGCGATAGCCAGATGCAGCGATTGGCAGGCTGGCCCGCTCGTTTCACTCACGATTCCGCCGTCCGCATAGGCGGTGACATCGAGCGTGGCGTGTTCGCAACGACCATTCAACGTCGATGTGACGGTGAAGGCATCCAGACTGCGCGTTGGCGTAAAGCTCAGCTGCGCAAGACTGGTGACCGGCACCGGCTCCAGCCATACCGATTGCCAAATGCCCGAAGCCGCGGTGTAGAAAATGCCCTCCGGCTTTAGCCGCTGCTTGCCCACCATCACGTTGACGCTATCCACCGGCGCATGCACGGCGACGATGATCTCTTGCGGCCCGCTCGGGCGAAGCGCCGACGTGATGTCCGTACTGAAGGATGTATAGCCGCCGCTATGCTTTGCGACCTGAGTGCCGTTGATGTATACCGTGGCCTCCTGCGCCACCGCGCCAAAGTTCAGGCGCACATGCTGTCCGTGTGCGGTGAAGGCTGCCGGGATGTCCACGGTCCGTCGGTAGACCATGAAGTCCGAATGCTTTTGCACGCCTGATAGCACCGATTCGATCGGATACGGCACCAGCACTTTATCCTTCAGCGTCTGACCGAACGGCGGCACACCTTGCGCATCGCTCGATGCGTACTGCCATAGCCCGTTGAGGCTCATCCATTGCGGATGCTCCAGTGATGGGCGCGCAAGCTGCGGGCGC
Organism: Dyella sp. ASV24; assembly: GCF_016428905.1. Classification (GTDB taxonomy): domain Bacteria; phylum Pseudomonadota; class Gammaproteobacteria; order Xanthomonadales; family Rhodanobacteraceae; genus Dyella. Next base: position 917 of record NZ_JAELTQ010000075.1, read on the forward strand.
GGATACTCGGGCAATGCATTATCGGGTGACACCTCGTCGGTCCACGGCGTCGCCAAAGGCGCCGCCTTGCCGCTCCATACCGTCGCCGGATCCGGTGCCGCCATCGCCATGGATGCAAAGCCCATCGCGACAGTCATGCAGGCGCATACACCCCGTAATTTGGCGCTATCCATGACCCGTTCTTTCCTCTTCGCACCGGTGATCATTTCCGCTCTCCTGACATCGACGACGGTGCATCGTGCGGATCCGCGCCCCACGCCTTGTTTGGTTCGGGTCCCATCGTCAACACCAACGTCGCGCCATTCGCGATGTCGGCATGGCTGAACCAGGGTTTGGTCCACGGCTTGCCATTGAGCGTGGCGGACTGGATGTACATGTTCTTGGCCGAGTTGTTGCGCGCGACGATCTCCAACACCTTGCCGTTGCCCATGTGCAGTCGAACCTTGTCGAAGATCGGGCTGCCGAGAATGTAGTCAGGGCTGGAAGGATCGACCGGATAGAAGCCCATCGCGCTAAGCGCATACCAGGACGAAGTCGAGCCCTGATCGTCCATGCCGGGAAAGCCGTAGCCACTGGCATCACTGCCATACATCTCATCAAGAATGCGGCGTGTCAGTGCCTGCGTTTTCCAGGGCTGGCCGCTCCATGCATAGAGGTAGGCCGCCTGCTGATCCGGCTGGTTGCCCTGCACGTACTGCCCGATCAAACCCGTGCAATCACGACAGATGCCCTTGGGTTGATAAGGCGTAGAGAAAAACGCGTCGAGCTTGGCGTTGAACGCATCGCGCCCGCCGAGCAAATTCATCAACCCCTGTACGTCGTGCGGCACCAACCACAGCGTGGACCAGCCTGAGGCTTCCTTCATCATGAAGTTGTAGTACGGCTCGCCCGGGTCAAACGGCGAAATCCACTGGCCATCAGCCGTGCGACCGCGGATGAAGCCCACTGACGGATCGAACACGTTGCGGAAATTCGCGGCGCGTTGCAGAAACATCTTCGCGTCATCCGCCTTGCCGAGCCGGCTGGCGACGTCGGCGAGTGCGTGATCGTCCCAGGCGTATTCGAGCGTGGTTGCAGCACCGGCCTTGCCATCCGCATAAGGTGGGCTGGCGTTGGCCGGCGGGAGGATGTCGGAGATCCAGCCGTTCTTCATGTACTCGGCGAGATAACCGCGCGGCCCCTTGGGATCGGTGGCGTTCTTGCGCAGGTACTCGTAAGCGGCGGCGTAGTCGAACGGAATACCGCGCTGCCACGCACCATCGTAGAGGAACACGGCGTGGTCGCCATGGAACGAGGTGTCCATGTAGCCACGTTCGCGTGCGCGGTCCAGCTCGGAGCGCATGATGTCCTGCACGACATCCGGTTCGAGCAGCATCAGCAAGGTGATCTGGTTGCGGCCGGTATCCCAGAACGGTACCGGGCCGTAACGGTCGTAGCTGGCGACCTGCACACGACCATCTTCACCGGTGAAGTGATCGCCCTTGCGTGCGACCAACCGTGGGCTGGCAAAGGAGTGGTACAGCGTCGAGTAGAACAGCATGCGCTGCTTGGGCGTACCGCCGGTGATCTCGACGCGATCGAACAGTTTTGCCCAGGCTGCGCGCGCCTGTTGGTGGACGCGGTCAAAATTTGCATCGGGGTCTTCGTCATGCAGCCGTTGTTCGGCCTCGGCGGCGCTGTGTCCGTGAGCGACTCTCACCAGCACCTGCTCGCCGGCCTTCGTGTCAAAGGTGACATAAGCCCCCGCGTAACTGCCGGACACGGTACGTCGGTCGGGTTGCACGTCCTGATCACCGATCCCATAACCCTGATGTTCGTGATCCGCGTGGAACGTGCCGAAACGCGTGAACGGTCGCGAGAACTCGGCGACAAACCAAGGGCCATCCGCATCATTGTCCACGCGACCGCCGTTGGTGACGCCACGAATCGTGTGGTCGCCGACCACTTCCACGTCGCCCCCCGGACGGCGCAGATTGATGATGACGTTGGAACGATGACTTTCCGGAAAGGTAAAGCGCATCAGGCTGGTGCGCTGTGTCGCCGTCAGTTCCACCCGGGTGTGGAAGGTGGCCAGATCCACCGCGTAGTAGCCCGGTGAAGCCTTTTCGCTCACCTTGTCGTAATACGACTGCGCATAGTTGGGCGGCATGGTCCAATCGCCGACCACCGGCATGATCATCGGCGCGGCACGACCACCGTAGGTCGATCCGCCACCGGTGAAGCCGATCATCGTGGGGTTGGCGTAGTAGTAGGACATGGCCACGCCGGTGGGATAACTCAGGTCGACATTCACGTTGACCGGTGTCGCCTCCGTCGCGCTTTGCGGCAGGCTGGCGCCGGGCGACGTCATGCCCGAGTACAGCGGTTCTCCTGGCGGTGGCGCATTACCGATCAGCTCCTGCCGATCCAGTGGCGCAGTGCCAACCAGCGGGTTGGCTTCATCGACGGCCGATGCAGTGGATGGCGACGCATGGCCGCTCTTGGCATACCCCAAGCCGATACCGCCGAACGCGAGAGCCACCAGCGCTAGAGACCACGCCGTGCGCTGGTCGAGGGTCCACGAAACACATCGGCGAAGTCGTGCGAGAAACGGATTCATGATCGCTTCCTGTCGGAGAGTAGGCATATCCGCTGCGATGCGGACAGCGACCTTTCCCCTTCCCCAGCCAGGAGGAAGGTGAAGGGCGTAAGGGCCGGTGGCTGCGGGGTCAGGCAGAACGCCTGACCCCGCATGCGGTTTCTCAACCGCCATCTCCGAACTTGTAGGTCAGACCCACGTAGTACTGGCGTCCTGCATATTCGAGCTGATACAGGCGTGCGGTCGTATCGTCGCCAAGGTACTGGCGAGGCGTTGAACGCGTCAGGTTGATCACCGACGCGGTCACCATCAGGTGCTTGGTGAACTCGTAGTCGCCGTTCAAGTCGATCTGGTTGTAGGGCTCCGTGTAGATGGGAAGGCCGGAGGAAAGGCCTTGCATGGTGCGGCCTGTCCAGTTGCTGGTGGCACGCAGCAGCAACCCGTTCTTTTCATAGAACAGCGAAATGTTCCCCACGTACTTGGCGCTGCCGATCAGCTCCGACTTGCCGACCGCCGTGTCGCCGAGTGTGACCGCGGTTTCGTTGGTCTTGTTGAGCGTGTAGTTGACCGTATAGCCAAAGCCCATGTCGAACGTGTGCTGCGTGTAGAGCTCTACACCCTTGGACGTGCCCGAGCGACCGTTGGCATTGGTGCTGTACTGCATGAAGTTCTGCTCGGTGCCACCGACGTTCACCGTGACGTTGTTGACGGTGACGGGTACCACGAAGTTCTTCACGGTCTTCTGGAACACATCCACGCCCACCACCGATTCCGGCGCGTAGTACCACTCGCCCGCCAGGTCGAACTGGGTGGCGGTGAACGGCTTCAGGTCGGCGTTGGCGCCACTGCCGTACCAACCCGGCAACGGTGCACCGAATTGCTTGCGGTCGTTGTAGTAGGCCTGCGTATTGTTGGTGAGGTTGCCCAGCTGAGCCAGGTCGGTGTAGTTGGCACGGGACATCGCTTGCGAGCCAGCGGCGCGCAGTACGAAGTCATCCGCGAAGGTCCACGCGATATTGAAGCTCGGCAAAAGCTTGTTGTACCGCTTGGAGGTGGAGGCGTTGGAGAACGTCTGGACCACCGACTGCTCACGCGGCAAATACTGGAAGTCGCCCGCCGCGCACGCACCGCCACCCGCATTCACGCCGCTGGCCGGACAAATCAGGATGTTGCCGTTCGCGTCGTGGTAGTACACCGCATTGTTGGTGGTGATCTCGTCGGCGACGGTCAGATCCTGCTTCGTGCTGACAAAGCGCAAGCCAAAGTTACCCCGCAGCGAACCGGTATCGAAGTTAGCCTGAGCGTAGAGAGCCGAGATCTGCTCCTGCACCGTCGACTTGTCTTCGGGATGGTTGTAGAGCACCCGGTCGTAGGTGGAGTTGAGGTGGTTGTAATAGGCCGGGAAATTGATCGCCGGGAAGACGTTGTCGTTGTACGCCTGCGTGTTTCCATCCAGATAGTTCGGCAGGAGGAAACCCGACGGCAGCTGGCCGGCATTGGGGTCGCAGGTCTGGAACTGCAGCTGTGTGCCCTTGCAGTACCAACGCAGTTCGTTCTGCTGCTGCTCGGCGTGGTTGTCACGGTACTTGGCGCCAAACTGCAGCGACTTCAGCCAGGTGCTGTCCTCGAAGGCCCAGGTGAAGTCCGCCTGCGCGAAATTCTGCGAAGTACTGGTGTTGACCATGTTGGAACCGGTGGAACCAAGATCCACCTGGCCCTGACCGGCAAGCATGTTCTGCAGCACATTCGGCGACGCGGTAAGCGTCGGCGTACCGCTCAGGTTCCACGCAGCGCCGGTACTGCCGTCCACCCATTGACCGTTGACGAAGTTGCGCGGCTTGGCGGCCATGCTCAGTTCCACCGACGGACCACCCGTCGCCCAGGTGCGACCGACGTTGAACGATCCACTGAGGGCGCCACCGTTATCCCACTCGCCTTCAAGGTTGATGGTCTGCGAGGTCGCCTTCTCGACGGAGTAGTTGCCCGTGACCCAGGGGATTTCCGTGGAACAGACGTCCACCGGCTGACGCTGTGCGCCGGTGACCGGGTTGGTCAGCGAATTACAGCCCGTACCCGCGGGCGGAAGCACATAGTTCGCACCGGTGACGACGGTATGCGACGGGTCGAACGTCAGACCATTGGGCGCAAGCAGTCTGCCCTGCTGATTTGCGTAGGTATCGGTAGGCAGACCCCATTCCGGAACCTCCAGCGTGTTGGTGATCTGAGTCTGCTGCCGCTGGAAGCGGAAGTAGTTGCCCGTCAGCAGCAAGTGATCGATGGGCTTGAACTGCAGCGTCACCTGGGCGCTCTTGTTCTTCAGGTCCAACTGGTTCTGGCTGGTGGCGAACTGCTGCGGCATCCAGTAACCGGAATAGCTCTTGCCGGACTGATCCGTCACGCCGCCACCGGGCCACAACGCGAGATTGGGCGCCACAGCAGGGCCGTACTGTTGGCCATGCACATTCGTGGGTTGAGCGGTACACGTCGCGTAGTCGGTACAGTCGTTGGACCACCAATGCCAGCTCGATGCATTGGACTGATAATCGACATCCCGGCGCTTCAGGTATGAGCCGGCGACCAGGACGCCAAAGGTCTGGTCCTTGTTCTTCCACGACCACAGGGCCGAGCCCTGCGGGGTGACCTTGCTGCTGTTATCGGAGCCCGCGGCGTTGACGGACACGAAGCCGTCGTTCACACCCATTTCCAGCGGGCGGCGCGTACGCAGGTCCACGTTGCCACCGATACCGCCTTCGTCCAGGCGCGCTTCCAGGCTCTTGTAGAGCTGGACGTCCGAGAACATGTTGGCCGGCATCAGCGTGTAGTTGAACGAGCGCGACAGACCAGCCGACGTATCGGCCGAGGCTACGTAGTTGCCGTTCAATTCGGTGAGCGTCAGCTCGGGCGCAAGGCCGCGGATGCTGACCGTTTTGCCTTCACCCGATTCGCGGGTAATGACCACGCCAGGCACATGCGCCAGCGCGTCGGCAATGTTCTTGGCGGGGAACTGCGCAATGTTCTGCGCGTTGATCACCTCGACGATGGAGTTGGCATCGCGCTTGTCCTGCATGTTCTGATCGATCGACTGGCGATAGCTGGTGACAACGACCGCCGCGAGATCGGTGGGGTTATTCGGGTCCGCCGTTTTGCTCTTGTCGTCTTTCTTGTCCTTGTCGGACTTCTTCGCCTCCGCGCTGTCGGACGCTTGCGCAGGCGGCGGAGTGGCTGGTGTTGCAGCGGGCGCAGCGGACTGCGCAAACGCATTGGCAGGTAATCCCAGGCAGCCACCAAAGGAAAGCGTCGCCAGGGCGAGCGCGATGTACAACGGATGGCGCTTAGACACGTACGGCTGATTAGTCATTTTTTTAAGTCCCCTACTCGGTAAGCGCCCTTGTGGAGTTGGCGCGACGATCCCCCGTTCGATCACGTGCTGCAGATGCGCGAGCTATGACTGCACGGCGTTCTCCTTTCTTATTAGATCGATCTAAATTCAGGGCGCAAAATAAGCACCCAATGCGTCGGTGATGAAGGTTTCAGGACGACTGATGAGCTATGGCGATGACCCGGGACGGGCCTTGCCGCCTGTTCCGGCACAACGAGTGCCTGACACAAGGCTGACGGCAGCGCCGTCGATGCGGACACTCTCGTGCGAAACGCCTTTCGGCGCGGCGGGTACGGATAGTCGTGCCCGCTGTGCTTTCCGAACCCCGCTGCTGGCGGGCAAGCGGTGGCTATGGCTGCGTTCGTGGCGGCGCACAACAGCGCGCACGCTGGCGGCACGCGGGTGGATCGGCACTTCAATGCGGACAGCTTCTGGTTTCATGCGGCGGCCTCCCAGTCCCTCAACCTGCCTAACGGGAAGACGCACTAACCCGAGCGCATGCTTTACGCGCGCGTTCTTTGCTCTCCCCGCCCCGTCCAAGCCGTTCAGATACGTCGCGCTCGCGCCGTGAACTGATTCACATAACTTGGATCGATCTAAACCCCTTGGATAGATTAAGACGCCGAAGACGCAACATGTCACGCTGCGGCGCAAAAACGCTGCGACCGATGGAGAGATTCGGGTACCCAGGAGGCGTCGAAGTGCGGACTGCGCGCACGTGACGGGCAGAACGAGCCCTGTCCATGACTCACCGAAAACGATCGGACTCGTTGCGCTGAATGGCGCGCGTCAATCCGAGGCTAGCTGCGCCAACGCCGCCTGAAATTGCTCCGCCGCTGCAGCGAAACCCGCAGCGCCCACGTCAAACGCCCATCGACGCAACGAAGGCGCAGGTGCCAGACCATAGGCCGCGATACTCATCTGCGCATCGATGGCGCGGGTAGCTGCCTTCATCATCACGGATGCAACACCCGACTTCGCTTGAGGCGTCAACCCCGAATCGAGCAGGCTCGGTGCAAACGCGGCACTGCCTACGCCACGTTGCATAGCAGCGCCGATGGCAGTCGCAACCGCCCTGCCCGTCACTGCTGGCGTCCACGCGGATGGATCGCCCATGCCAATCACCATGACAGCGCGCGCCGCGATGCCCGCAGGCGGCTGGCTGATAAGCAGGGTTTCCATAGGCTCCCCGAGAAATGCGCCCTCATCGCGCAACCGCATCAGCATGCCCGATAGCGCTTGGTTCAAATGAAGCAGACCGCCACGTGGATGGCCGTCCAGCTCGCGCGTGAACATGCAGGCAAACGAGAGATCCACATCCGCCATCACGCCATCCATGAGGGCAACGTCGATGGATACCCCTTTCCAACGGCCTAGCGTCTGGTGCTCGGGCATGTGTCTTCCAGAGATCGTCAAGGGTTCGATCATATCGCGCGCATACGCAAGCCCGACGTCATCGCCGCCGCCGAACGCTTCAACCATGGCTCGAACAACACAAGGTGCCATGACGCATCCCCTCGCGCCCTGTCCTCTCGCACGATTCCGGCCTGGTCAATTTAACAGTTTAACTTGCAAGTTAAACTTTCCATCTATACGCTGGGGACATGACCAGATCTCCACCCAAAGCCTCGATGGAGGCGTCCGTCAACGAGCTGACAACCGCGATGGGCCAATTGCTACGACGCTTGCGCTCAGAGACGAGCTCGGACGAACTCAACCTTTCGCAGCTTGGAGTCCTGGGCCGTCTGGATCAGCAAGGCCCCATGACCACTGCGGATCTGGCGCGCGCCGAATCGATGAAACCCCAATCCATGGGAACCATTCTTGCCGGCCTGGAGCAGGAGGGCTTGGTGCAACGCAAGCCTCATCCTTCTGACGGACGGCAGATTCTTTTTGCGATGACGGATAAAGCCGTCGGCATTCGGCGCAAGCGCGGCAACGCCAAGCGCGCATGGCTGCTTGGAGCACTGGCAACGCTGAACCCCGCTGAGCAACGCACCCTCATGGACGCTATTCCGCTGATCAAACGCCTGAGTGAGTCGTAACGACGAGCTATCGAGCCCGTCTCGTTGATCGTCAACCGCATGAACACGCATGAATGCATTCAACGCCTTCGTGCTCAACTCGATGAGGATCACACCGTGGTGAACTGGCTTCACGATCTTTCGTACTTCTTCGGCGGCATGTTTCTCGCCAATGCCGTCCCTCACTTTGTCAGTGGCATGATGGGGCGCGCGTTCCAGTCCCCCTTTGCCCATCCGCCTGGCGAAGGCCTGTCTTCTTCGACGGTCAACGTCCTCTGGAGCTTCGTGAATTTCGTGCTCGCCTACGTGCTGCTTGTTCGCGTTGGCAACTTTGATCTGCACGACGTGCAATCGACGATCGCGTTAGGCCTGGGCGCGCTACTGATCGGCCTGGCGATGGCAAGGCGATTCGGTCGCTTCAACGGCGGCAATCTTCAGGGCTGAGCGCACCTGCGCTCGAGCACAGCCCACGATCCGGTGAGGATCGTGGGCCTGCCGCACTACTCCGTCACGGGCAACGGCGTGCCTACCGAGTCATCCAGGACACTTCGGCTTTTCATCAACATCACGCTGATGACAGCAAGCCACAGGCACCAGATGAAAAACAGCGAGCGCTGGACAACGCCATAGAAAGGCCGTTCATGCAGCCAAAGCCAACTGTGCAGATCCAGCACACTCAGATTGGCAAGGATGGCTATCCACAAAAGTGCACCCATCGTCCACGAGAACGGCACGAGTCCGCGAATCGTCGTTTCGCGACGCCATGTGAGCGCGAGAACCCACGGAGCCTGATAGCCAACGAACTCCGATAACCCGAAAACGCCATGCAGCGGATGTGGGTACGCGAAGATCCCCACCCCCACCGACGAAACCGCCATAAACCCCGCCAGATAAGCCGCCACCGATGGCCGGCCGAGTTTGACTGAGGCGTCCCGAAGCCCCCAGGCAAACAGCAACACGCAGACCGCAACCACACAGAGCATGGCGGCAAACGGAATCCTGGCTGGCGAATCCATCTCACCGATTTCGCTCACGGTTTGCCTGATCGAGTCGTATCCCGGAACCAGCAACGGGAGCAACACGAAGCCACCCCAAAGCACGAGCGCCGCCACCACGCCGAAAGAAAGCCGGAGGTAAAGCAGGCGATATGTGTCATTCGTCGAACGGGACATCGATGCAAGCCTCCTCATGGTGAGAGAAAGGGATGTCCGTCGTGATTCGGATCGGACACCCTGAGCCTACGAGTCACTCGCCGACAGCGGCCACCTAAGATCCAGCGGGCACCGCTGTTTCACTCTGCCGCAACCACAGATATTGGCCATGGAGAAGAGTGATGAACACTAGCGCGAGCAGCGGCGTGGAATTAGGTCCGCATTCCAGCGTCAGTGATTCTCCAGGCCTGACATTCACGTTGAGCGATTTGGACCGGCACCAGTCGATCTTGAGCTGCACGACATGCTCGCCCGGTGCAATCGCCACTTGCACTTCCGCACCGTTGGCCACTTGAGCAACTTCAACACCGTCGACGTAGACGCGATAGCTACGCATACGGTCTTGCCACAACGCCTTCTGCCTACGCACGATGAGTTCAGTCACTTGCATCCCCCTTTCCTTGGTGAGGTGTACTACATCGGAAGCTTCGATTACGTTCGGATCGACGCCCCTTCGCCGATAGCTAAGCCGCCCAGGCTTAGATTGTCTGTCTCGTCCGGCTGCTGAATTTGAAATGTGATCTGACCGATCCCACCTGAGCCGACAAAGTTGCTAGTGGCATGGAAGTGCTGATCTGGGTCAGCTTTGATCATTTGCAGCAAAGCAATCAGGCGATCTATGTCTGAAGCAGACAGACTTACTTCAACCTCAGCCCAGCCATTATTCCAGTCTTCCAATAAAGCGCGCATAGCCCACCCTCTGTTGCCAATCTACACATTGCAGGTGTCCGCTTCGGGTCGAATGCGGGTTAGTGTTTGCCAGGACGCATAGCTTGCGCTCTTCAGTCCTTATAGCGAGCCGCAAGATCATAGCGACGAGCGTCGCGACTTACGCCTCCGCCCCCTTCTGGCGGCGACGATGGGCGGCCTGTTTTGCACGATTGCCGCAGAACGCCATGCTGCACCAGCGACGGGCATGTCCCCGCGTGTGGTCGGCAAAGAGCAAGGTGCAGGCATGCCCTTCGCAGGCTTTCACGTGCGAGAAGTCTTCGTCGCAGATCAAGCCGGCCATGGCCTCGGCGATCGGCAGAAGCAACGCCTCGGGTGAATGCCAGCGGCGCTTCGCGACCAGCGTCAACGCCGGCGTAGCCTCCGATGGCTGCGCAACGATCTCGCTGTAGCGCTCGTCGCGTCGGAGCAGCTCATTCAGGGGTTCGAGTTCAACCAGATCTTCGGGTGTGAGTGGCCGCCCTTTCCGTTCGCGAACGAAGGCACGGAACCACTCTCTCAGCGCCCTCACCTGCCCGGCCAGCCGATCCATCTCGCCTGGAGTCGCTCGCTCCCGAATGGCGCGAAGCGCGTCGTCAGGCACGAGTTGCGCCTGCTGTAGCCAGCTCAACAGCCCCTCGCCGTCAGCGAGCCAGTCGACAGGCGTGTCGACGAGCGTCGCCACGGAGTTCAGGAAGTCCAGTCCGGTGGAATCGGCCAGGAAAAGGGCGGGCATGGTCGTGGTCATGGGATTCTCCTGACCACAGCGTAACCACCTTAAGAACACTTGACAAGTTACTTTTCACTGGAATAACCTCTCAATCGCTATTTAACAGGTTACTGACTCAAATGTGGGCAGCCTGACAAGCGAACCGCTTCATTCATCCCTGGGAGGGCAACCGATGAAAGATCTATCGACAACAGTGGTCATGGCCCATGGTGCCTGGGCCGACGAGTCGAGCTGGAAGAAGGTGACGGATCTTCTCCACGAAAAGTCGATCAAGGCGGTTACTTTTGGACTCTCCCTGTCTTCGCTGGCCGATGACGTAAAGGCGCTCGATCGTGTGCTGGCGACGATCAACGGCCCCGTGGTGCTGGTGGCGCACGCCTATGCCGGCGCGGTGATTGCCGCCACGCAGAGTTCGAAGGTGAAAGCCCTGGTGTATATCGCTGGCCTTGCGCCTGATGAGGGCGAAACCGTCGCCGACGTATTCAACCGCTTTGGACACGACGACAAAGCACCGGCGTTGGCGCCAACAAGTGACGGACGCATCTGGTTGCCACCGGAGGCATTCGGAACAGCTTTCGCGCAGCACGCCACAGCGCAAGAACAAAAGGCGCTCGCCGCCGCGCAGCGCCCTATTTCACCGGCCTGCATCACGGTTCCCGTTGGCGCCCCGCTATGGAAGCACGTACCTGCCTGGTATCTCGTGGCGCAGCACGATCACATGATTCCTGAAAGAACGCAGCGCTTCATGGCCGAACGGATGAAGGCGCATACGCATGCCTACCCCGTCGACCACTTGCCAAGCGTGACGGCGCCGTCACGGGTTGCCGACTTGATCATCGACGCTCTGCGCACCACCACCGCCTGATTCCCACTCGATGCAAATCAACGTAACGGAGATTGCCATGTCCACCATTCACTATCGCAGCGCTTCTGTCCAAGGCCTTGACGTTTTCTACCGTGAAGCGGGTACGCCCGGTAAACCGAAGTTGCTCCTGCTCCACGGCTTTCCGAGTTCAAGCCACATGTTTCGCGACTTGATCCCGCTGCTCAGCGACGACTTTCACATCGTTGCACCGGACCTGCCGGGCTTCGGGAAAACGGATATGCCGTCGCGCGATGCATTCAAGTACACCTTCGATCACCTGGCCGAAATCATCGACGGCCTCACCGAAGCTATCGGTTTTGATCGCTACATCGTTTACGTGTTCGATTACGGTGCACCGACTGGTTTTCGCCTGGCGGCGAAGCATCCGGAACGTATTCAGGGCATCGTTACGCAAAACGGCAATGCCTACGAGGAAGGACTGAGCGAAGACGGCTGGAACCCCATCCGTACGTATTGGGAGAATCCCACCGATGCCAATCGCAATGCACTGCGCGCTTTTCTGACGCCGGAGTCGACGCGCTGGCAATACGTTCACGGCACCACCGACGAGTCACAGGTGTCACCGGACGGCATCGCGCTGGACAGCTACTACCTCGCTCGCGAAGGCGCGCACGACGTGCAGTTGGATCTGTTCTTCGACTACCAGAGCAATGTCGCCCTCTACCCCACGTTCCAGGCGTACTTCCGCAAACATCAGCCGCGCTTGTTGGCCGTGTGGGGCAAGAACGATCCGTTCTTCCTGCCACCGGGCGCGGAAGCGTTCAAACGGGATATCCCCAGCGCTGAGGTGAGGTTCCTCGATACCGGTCACTTTGCGCTGGAGACGCATGCCGGCGAGATCGCGGAGGCCATCCGCACTTTCTTCAAACCGTAAGCCCGTCAAAAACAGTGGTTGAACGCTGTATCAAGCACATCCGCGTTGTCCCGCACCTTTCGAAGATGCTGACATTCCACCCGGGCCCGATGTGGGCTCGGGATGGAGATCTATACGCTGTGGAAGTCTCCAAGCTTGAACTCGCGCGACACAGGCTCTAACCGTGCATTCCGAAACAAACCCGGGCGCGTCCCTCAGATAACCCGCGGCAACTGCCAGTTGAACCGAACCGCCGCGATTCGCAGTATGAAACACACGGCACCACCAAGTACCGCCGCTACGGCCGGAGGACACCCCAAGCGTCGACCGATAACGAGCACCGCCGCCCCCAGCAGGGCCGCGCTGGCATAGATATTCGCGACCAGCACCATCGGCACCCGTGCGAGCAGCATGTCGCGCATGACGCCTCCGCCACACCCCGTTATGGTGCCCATCAGCGTTGCGATGAACGGGTTGATCTCGAAATCGAGCGCTTTCTCAGCACCCGCCACCGCAAACAACGCAAGGCCAGCGGCATCCAGCGTTGTCAGCAGCATCGCGGGCACCGCCTCGATCTGCGTATGAAGCAGAAACGTGAACAGCCCCGCCGCAAACGCCAGCACGGGATAGCGCCAGTCGCGTATGGCGCTGGGCGGCGCTGCCCCAATCAACAGGTCGCGAATCACACCGCCACCCAGCGCGACCATAAATGACAACACCAACACGCCGAGCAAATCCAAGCCGCCGTGGATAGCCGCACTGGCGCCCTCGATCGCAAATACCACCGTACCGGCGAGATCCGCCCAGAGCACGACCTGCTTGCGAAGCATCACCACCCCCTGAATCGTGTTGATTAGGCACTGCGCGGAACACCGCAGCCCGAGTCGCAAGCACCGAGTCGGATGCCGCGTTGACCGGCTGAAGTCGCCCTTGAAAGCGGAGATTAGCTTTTCCTGCGTGGCTACGCTCCATCCGCGGCGGACTCCCAAGGGCGAATTCCGAGGAATGCGGTCATATCCACACCCTCGGGGATCAGCAAGCGCCTTACCTCAATGCGAACAGATCACACGGTGACAACCACCTTGCCGATCTGCTGGTTTGACTCCAAGAACTGCGTTGCACCCTGAATCTCGTCAAAGGGAAAGATCCGCGAGATAAGCGGGGTAAGTACCCCCGACTGCAGGCCATCCGTGATGAATGTTTTGGCGCGCGCAAGCGCGGCATCGTTCGCCACCACTTCCGTGTAAAGGTAGCCTCGAATAGTCAGGCTCTTGCCAAGCACGGCAAATTGAGGAAATGGGCCCGTCTGCTCGCTCAACGCACCGTACTCGAGCAAGATCCCGCCGACAGCCATGCACTCGACCAGCGTGGCGATCGCAGGGCCTCCAATGGGATCGAACACGACACGCGCGCCTCGACCACCAGTCAGCTCGCGAACGCGCGCAACCAAGTCCTCGTCTGCGGTTGCAATCACATGATGAGCACCCGCATCGCGCAGCGCTTGCACCTTGTCACTCGTCCGGGTTGTCGCGATCACCGTGGCTCCGACGCTACGTGCCACCTGAAAGGCCGCAATGCCCACGCTGCTCGATGCGGCGGAAACGATGAGCGTATCGCCCGCCCGCAGGCCGGCTAGCTCGATCAGCGCGCCCCAGGCGGTGATGTATTGCATCCAGCTTGCGGCCGCTGCCTCGAAGGACAAGTTCGCCGGATGCTTCACGACATACTTGCTCGGGATATTGATGAACTCGCCATAGGTCGGCCAGCGCGACATGTCCGGCGTCGGGATGACACTCACCGCGTCACCGGCAACCAGGTCGCTGACACCCGCCCCCCATGCGTGAACGACACCCGCAGCCTCGTATCCCAACTGCGACGGGAATACCGCCTCCTGCAGGTAAGCGCCACTGCGGAACATGCTCTCGGCACGGTTCAGGCCGATCGCACGAACAGCGATCTGCACCTCATCGGAAGCCGGCGGACGAATAGCGATCTCCTCGATGCGCAAAACACTGGCGTCACCGTAGGCATGAAACCGGACTGCACGGGGCATGACGAACTCCTCACATCAAAGAACGTTGGTAGGCGGATAAAGCGGCGCCCGGCTTCTGGCACGCACGCTCATCCAAGCCGCCGTGCCCCCGAGTCCCGCTTGCGCAGAAGTCAATGTAAGCGCCTGGGCAAACCGCCAGAAGAGCAATAATGGGCACTTGATTGTTATTCCAACGGATAACTATCCTGACCTATGGATTTCATCAGGCAGCTGCGGATTTTCGTCACCGTCGTTGAGACGGGAAGCTTCGCGCGCGCATCGGATGCCTTGCGGATAGCACGGCCGGGCATTACCAAGGCCGTCAATGAATTGGAGGCCACGCTGGGCGTGCGCTTGCTCCATCGCACCACCCGTCGAGTCGGGCTGACAGGCGAAGGCGAATCGCTATACGAACGAGCCACGGCGCTTCTCAACGACGTCGCCGCCGTGCGAAATCTGTTTGGCGGGAGCGCGGATCACCCGGTAGGCAGGCTTCGCGTTGATGTTCCCGTGGCCCTCGCCAAGCCGCTGCTGATTCCCGCACTGCCGCAGTTCTACGCCGCCTACCCCGACATCGAGGTCATCCTGGGCGTCAGCGACCAGCCGGTTGATTTAGTCGCTGATGCGGTCGACTGCGTGCTTCGCATTGGCGTTCTCCCGACAAGCAGCATGATCGCGCGTCAGATCGCCACCATCCCCATGGTGATCTGTGCCTCGCCGAACTATTTAAGCCGTTACGGCACGCCGGAGCGAATCGAGGATCTCGCCAACCACAAGGCCGTGAACTACTTCTCCGGACGCGGACACCGCCCACTTCGATGGAGTGTGTCGAGTAACGCCGACATGCACGAGCTATCCATTCCCAGCGCCATGATGGTCAATGATGCCGAGGCGCTGGTGGCCTGTGCTTTGGAAGGCATGGGGTTGATCCAGGTGCCAGAGCTCCTGGTAAATGACCACCTGTCGAGCGGCCGGCTGGTTCGCGTGCTTCCATCCGCGTGGGATACGCAATGGCCCTTGTCCATCATGTATCCCAACCGCCAATACCTGGCGCCGCAGGTGCGCGTGTTCATCGACTGGATCGCCCGGCTCGTCGAACTCAATCGCGGCGCGACGTTGCACCCCGTTTGAGCTCAGGCGTCGCCGGCGAAACTGGGTATCCCCATGCACCCGATGGATGTGGGCACGACGCCGAAACGTTTGTCGTGCCCCCTGCCCATCGCGATAGCCGGCTTCAGCGCGTCTCTACGCGCACCAACCGCGCACGGCTGACATTGCCGCGCGCGCTGGCGTGGAATTTCCGGCTCTGACCCGGCTTCAAGTCGTGCACCTCGTCGGTGGCGCGACCAATCGCGTGCCCTTTGACGTCGAACAGCCGGAAGCTGACCTTCGCGGAATGCACGGGCTTGTGCCCCACATTAGTCAGCGTACCCACCACTTTGTTGCGGCCGGGCGTGACATCGCGCTCGACGCGATAGGAGCCCACCCGCACGCTGGGCTTGGCCGGCGTGGCGGCCCACGCACCGGACGAAACCAGACCCAAACTCACCAACAGCACCAGCGCGGTCGAACGAAAATTCATCGTGTACTTCAAGACGAAATGGAACGTAGGAAAAGGACTGCATAGCTTAGCCGTGTCGCGCCCTTCCGTATGCCACGTCCGTCACTCCCAGCGATTGGCGTTCTTCGGGAATCCCGGACGCTGTATCCGCACCACGCAGAATCGGTGCCCCGAGGGCGCCTGCATGACCACCCAGCGCTCCAGCCGGGTCACCACTTGCGCGCCCAGTTTTTCCAGCCGGGCGACTTCGGCGGGAATGTCGTCGGTTTCGATATCCAGGTGAACCCGACTCTCATGTTCCACGCGCTGAAGCTGCACGATGGGCTCGTCCTCCGGCGTTTCCAACATGCGGTAGTTGCCGCGCGTGCCGGGATGGCCCATGTCGACCGGCCGCCCCAGGGCCTGTGCCCAGAAGCGGGCAGCGTCGTCGATGTCGGGCACGTTGCAATCGATAAGCAGCGCGCAAAGGCGGGAGTGATGCATGGTGGCTTGCTCCGAATGGGTACGTGATGCGCTTTGCGCCCGAAGGTACGCCCTGCGCCAGGAGAGCGGCAGTGCCAGGCGTTACGCCTATCCCATGCATCGACGCTGACATCCCGCGACTTTCGCTATGCTGCGGGGAACATGGCCGCGCGCCATTCGCGCTCCCGGAGGATCCGGCATGACCTCTGTTCGTTTGACCGATCTCGCTCACGGTGGCGGTTGTGGCTGCAAGCTCGCACCCTCCGTGTTGCAGCAACTGTTGGCCGACAAACCGGCAGCGATGCCATTTGCGCAACTGTTGGTAGGCACCGAAGCGAGTGACGATGCCGCGGTGTGGCAGGTGGATGATCACACCTGCGTCATCGCCACCACGGATTTCTTCATGCCGGTGGTGGACGACCCCTTCGATTTTGGCCGCATCGCCGCGACGAATGCGCTGTCCGACATCTATGCGATGGGCGGCAAGCCGATCATGGCGCTGGCGATCCTGGGCATGCCGCTCAACAAGCTGGACGTGGATACGGTGCGCGCCATTCTTGCGGGCGGTGAAGCCATCTGTGCGCAGGCGGGCATTCCCATTGCGGGCGGACACTCCATCGATTCGGCCGAGCCGATCTATGGGCTTGCCGTTATCGGCCTTTGCGCACCGGGCGACGTGCGTCGCAATGGCGGTGCGCAGGTGGGCGACGCCATCATCCTGACCAAGGGCCTGGGCGTGGGCATCTATTCGGCGGCGTTCAAGAAGCAGGCGCTGCCCCTCGATGCGTATGCGGAAATGCTTGCATCGACCACGCAGCTCAACAGCGTCGGTCACGCGCTGGCGAAGGATAAGGACGTCCATGCGATCACCGACGTCACCGGCTTCGGCTTGCTGGGTCACGGCCTGGAAATGGCGCGTGCCAGCGGTGTGCGTCTGCGCATCGAGGCGTCACACCTGCCCTACTTTACGCAGACAGAGGCACTGGCGCAGGCCGGCTATATCACCGGTGCATCCCACCGGAATTGGAACAGCTACAGCGATGGCGTCACCCTGCCCAACGGTATGCCGGAGTGGCAGCGCGCCCTGCTCACCGATCCGCAGACGTCCGGCGGCCTGCTGGTGGCCTGCAAGGCCGAACGCGCCGAAGCGATTCGGGCGATGATTGAGGACTCGGGCTATTCGCGCGCAAGCATCATCGGCACCGCCGTGCCGGGTACGCCGGGTATCGAGATCACCTAAGCGCCTGTCGCCAAAAGTGGCGGAAGAGAATGGGAGTCGAACCCACCCGAGGCAGTCTGGGCTGCCTCACCCGGATTTGAAGTCCGGACGCCCCACCGGGGACGATGCTCTTCCATGGGTTGAGGGTACCGCAGGCGCGGGCCCGTACAAGTCCATATAGCCCGCCTGGATCCTGCGTACGGTACCCCGGTTGAGCGTCACGCCTTGTCGGTCGAAAAATTCCAGTATCTGGATGGCCACTTTGCGCCCATTGTCCAACCGGTCGCGAAACTGCGCTGCAGTGAAGCGGCCGTCCGGTATCTGCGCCGCGATGTCGGCGGCGATCAGCACCATTTCATGCATGGTCGTGCGCAGGAAGAAGTGATCATGCGCCACCTCGTCGACCAGCCCCAGACGCGCGGCAAACGCCATCAGCCGCCGGATATCTTGCTCCGGACGCGCCAACTCCCCCGCGATGTCGCGCACACGCGGTGGGCGAAAGCGGGCCTCGCCCCCCAGCAGCGGCGCAATGCTCTGCCATAACGCCTCGCGCTCGGGGAGCCACTGCATGGAATGGCTGGCAAGGCGCACGAAAGCGCCATCACGAACCACGCTGCCGACCACATCGTCGTGTTGCAGCGCCTGCGCAAAGGCCGCCGGTGGCAACCTGGGTTGCGTTGCCAGCCGCAGCTTCTCCCGGCTGACACCTTGCAGGTCAGGGTTGGCGGTGTGGAAATCCTGCAGGTATCCGGTGAGATTGGCGACAAAGGTTTGCCAATGCGCCGGATTCATCGCGATGCGCTGTTCGCCTGCATCGAACACGATGGGCGTCAGTGCGGCAACGATATCGTCGAGCGTCGTTTCGGACAGCGCTCGGTCACGCGCGAAGCCGAGAAGATCCCAAGTGAACGGTGGAGCCTCCAGCAACGCGGCCAGGGCCTGTTGGGTATCGTCCATGGCGAGTGCCGCGCGTACCGCGACACGGCCGGCCGTGCGGCGCTGGCGCGATGGCGGCCGCAAGTCCAGAAAACGACCGCCGCCGATGGTTCGCTTTGCCGAAACGTCGCGCAGCACGAAACGATCGAGTGCAGCAGCGGCAATGGGACGGTCCAGCACCAGTTGCACGTTGGCTGTGTGACCAGCCAGCAGCGAACCGCCATGCAGCAGCACGACACGAACACCGACCTCCGCTGAGCCGTGATGCAGTCGCGCCGGAAACCATTGGCTGATGGACTTGGGTTCGCCGGGCAGCACATACAGTTGTGCGTCGATGCGGTCCGTGGGCGCGTGCAGGAAAGGATCAACCACCATGTCGCCACGATGGATAGCGTCCTTGGTGATGTCCTCGCCGGTCAGGTTGAGTGCGCAGCGGTCGCCGGCCTGCCCCCGTTCCTCCGGACGATTCTGCGCATGCAGCGAACGCACGCGTGCGGCGAGCCCAGAGGGGCTCAGCTCGACTGGGTCTTTCACGCGCACCGTGCCGGACAACACGGTACCGGTCACCACGACACCAATACCCGCCAGCGTAAATACGCGATCCACGGCAAGGCGGAAACGACCATCGTCAGCACGCTCACCCAAGCGCCGCGCCTCGGCGGCAAGTCGATCGCGCAGTGCATCGATGCCTGCGCCGGTTGCCGAGGACACCGGCAAAATGTCCGCGCCATCAAGCACCGTGCCCGCCGTAGCCTCACGAATCTGCACGCTCACATCGGCGAGTCGTTCGGGGGTCGCCAGGTCAGCCTTGGTGAGTGCGATCAGGCCGCGGCGAACGCCGAGCAGATCGAGAATCGCCAGATGCTCCAACGTCTGCGGCATCACGCCGTCGTCGGCGGCCACCACCAGCAACGCGAGATCGATGCCACTGGCGCCGGCCACCATGGTGTGCACGAAACGTTCGTGGCCGGGTACATCGACAAAGCCGAGCACCGAACCATCATCGAGCGGCAGATAGGCAAAGCCGAGATCGATAGTGATGCCGCGGGCCTTTTCTTCCTTCAGGCGATCCGCGTCCACACCGGTCAGCGCTTTCACCAGCGAGGTCTTGCCGTGATCGATGTGGCCTGCGGTGCCGACGATCATGAAGGGTGCGCGACTCCAGCGTCAGGATTCCACTGCGCCAGCGCCGATGCGAACGCGGCTTCGTCAGCCTCGTCCAGGCAGCGCAGATCCAATTGCAATGCACCGTCGGTGATACGCCCCACCACGGGACGCGGCAATGCCCGCAGCGTGGCAGCCAGTTGTTCCACATCACGCTGACTGCCACGCGCACGTATCCGCAGCGCGGCGCTGGCGAGCGTATCCAGCGGCAGTGCACCGGAGCCGACCTGACTCAGGCAATCACCCACGTCGACGATGAAGGCATCGCCAAGCTGCTCGGCGACCAAGGGTTGCAAGCGTCGAGCCTGCGCTTCGATATCCGCCTTGCGGCGCGTGAGGAAACGCAGCGTAGGCAGGCGCTGCGCAAGGCGATCCGGATCGCGATACAGCTTCAGCGTCGCCTCGATAGCGGCAAGGCGTATCTTGTCCACGCGCAGTGCGCGCTTGAGCGGGTTGCGGTTGATCTGATCGATCAGCACGCGATCCCCCACGATAAAGCCCGCCTGCGGACCGCCCAATAACTTGTCGCCGGAGAACGTGACCAACCGCGCGCCCTCTTCCACGGCTTCGCGCACGGTAGGTTCGCGCGCCAGCCCGTACGGTGACAAATCCACCAGACTGCCCGAACCCAGATCGTTCAACAGCGGCACGCCGGCCGCATCCGCCATCACCGCCAGCTCGCGTGCGCCAACCTCGGCGGTGAAGCCCTGGATGCGGTAGTTCGACGTGTGCACCTTGAGCACGATGCCGGTGCGCCCGTTGAAAGCGTTGCGATAGTCGGTGGGATGCGTGCGATTGGTCGTGCCCACTTCGACCATGTGCGCACCAGCCCGCGCCATGATGTCGGGCATGCGGAACGCGCCGCCGATCTCGATCAGCTCGCCGCGCGACACCACCGCCTCGCGTCCTAGCGCAAAGGTGTTCAGGCCAAGCAATACGGCCGCGGCATTGTTGTTCACTACGGTGGCGTCTTCCGCGCCGGTCAGTTCGCACAGCAGCGCACGCACGTGGTCATCGCGCTCGCCGCGCGTGCCGTCGTCCAGGTCGTATTCCAGCGCCACGGCGTAGCGCATTGCCTCGGTTGCCGCCTCGATCGCCACATCCGCCAGCACGGCGCGGCCCAGGTTGGTGTGCAGCACGACGCCGGTGAGGTTGAACAACGGGCGCAAACCGAGTGCCTCGGCATCCAGCCGGTGTGCGGCGCGTTGCACCAGTTGGTTTGCGTCAGGAGGCGTGCCCGGGGTAACTCGCAAGGTCTGCCGCGCCTCGTCGATGACCTGGCGAATGGCATCCGTGGTCGCGACCCGGCCGTGGCGTTCCAGCAACCCGGCGGCCTCCGCCGTTGCCAGCACGGTAGCCACCGCAGGGAGCTGACGCAGGAGGGACACCTCAGAGTCGGTCATAACGCTGATCGCCGCACACGGAGACCCTATGCTGCGGTGCCGACCAAGCGGGGGTCAAGGTTCGCCCCGGCCATGACTTCGGCTTCATGTGGTGGCGCGCAGGATGCGTGCGCGGCTTCGCCGCCGCTGACCAACCTGCCCCGACGCAGCGCACCAGGCCTGCGGCACACGGTGGGCAAGATCGTGCCCGGTCAGGGCCGTCACCTGTTGTGTTGCGGGGAATCCATGTCTGCCACTTTGCCGACTACGCGCTCCTGGCGCTTGCTCGTGTTCGCTCTGCTGGCCGTCGCCGGCCTGTTCTACGTGAAATGGCTGCCCTACTATGGGCGAGCCTTCGTCGCCGCCAACCAGCATTCCATCGGCCATTCCATCCTGATGGGTGATGCGGCAAGCGCGCCAGCGCCCTCCTGGAATGCCGCGCTCGGTTACGCGCTGGCCTACGGCAAGGCGATCTGGCAGGCGATGCTGCTAGGGCTATTGCTGGGCTCGGGCATCCAGGCGCTGCTGCCCGCGGATTGGGTGCAGCGCATGCTGGGCCAGCACCACTTCGGCAGCGTCCTTGCCGGTGGCCTGCTGGCCGTGCCAGGCATGATGTGCACCTGCTGTGCCGCGCCGGTGGTGGTGGGCCTGCGCGAACACCGCGCATCGCCGGGGGCGGCGGTGGCGTTCTGGCTGGGCAATACCGTGTTGAACCCAGCCACCCTGGTGTTCACGGGTTTCGTGCTGGGTTGGCACTGGACCGCGTTGCGCGTGTTGCTGGGCATACCGATGGTGTTTGGCCTGGGCTACGTAGCCAACCGCATGGCCGGGCCCGGCGAGCCAGCAGCACCCGTTGCATGGTCCCCCACCGCGCCAGAGCCGCGCTCAGCCGCCGACGTGGGCCGCCGCTGGGCCCGGATCTTCGGCAGGATGACCGTGCGCCTGATCCCCGAGTACATCGTGATCGTGCTGCTGCTGGGTGCGGTGCGCGCATGGATGTTTCCGCACGTGAGCCCGGCGATAGGCGACCAGTGGTTCTGGATCGTCGCGTTGGCGCTGGCCGGCATGTTGTTCGTGATTCCCACCGCGGGCGAAGTACCCATCGTGCAAGCCATGCTCGCATTAGGACTGGGCGGTGGGCCGGCTGCCGCCTTGCTGTTGACCCTGCCGCCGGTCAGCCTGCCTTCGCTGGCGATGCTTGGGCGCTCTTTCCCGTGGCGAACGCTGCTGGTGATTGCATTCGCCGTGGTGGGTTTCGGGATCGTGGGCGGCGCGCTTGCCGTGTTACTGGGCTTGCATTGAACACCCGCTAGTCGGTAACCGCTTCGCTTTCGCCGACCAACAACAGCGGGTTGGGCGCATGCCGCGCGTAGCCCGCTTCGGTGACCAGCATGTCCAAACCCAGCGACGCAAGATCGTCCGCGTAGGGATCAACCTGCGTGTCCTTCAATTGGTAGAGCAGCTTGGCGTAGGTGTGGCAGTCATCACAGGTTTCTGCCTGCACCACACCCGGATCACCTTCGATGCTGCGCAAGGACAGGTGGCGCGTGCCGCTACAGGTGATGCATACGGCGCGTACGTGGTTCCACGCTGTGGAGCACAGCGAGCAATACAGGTAGCGCGTGCCTGGCGTGATACCGGTGGCCGTGATCAGGCCTGCCACGGAAGGCGAACCGCAGCAGGGGCACAGCGCGCGTTCTTCCAACAGTCGCAAGGTGTCGATCTTCAGCCGCGCCGCCGAGCAAGTGAAATAGACCTGCAGCGCCGCAGCGACAAACACCGCCGCGCCCGTATCCGCAGCGGTCAATCCACCACGCAGGAACCGGTCCGCCAGCTTCTCCAGCGCCCCTGCATCGCTGTTGCGCAATTGCTCCATCGCGTCCTGCGCAGCCTGCGGCAACTCGCGGTCATCGATGCGCGCTAGCAGCAAGGCCAAACCGTCCCGCCATGAGGTATCGCGATGATGTCCATCGGCCGCGAGTGGCGGCAAGCGCGCATCGACGCATCGCGTCACCACCTCGGCGCTCAGCGTGACAAAAGGCGCGCTTGTCGTGGCGACGGTGTGCTGCGCCTGCGCCAGCACCGCCATGAAGCGCAACCACGGTTCCAACGGATGCCCGGCAGACAGCTTCCCCAGACGTTGCGCCGTTGCCGCGAAGCGCCGTGAGGGATCAGCGAGCAGGATGGGATCGGGTGCCTTGACGCCGGCATGCGCCGGGCCAGTCCATTTGCCTTCGGGCGGCGTACCGGCTTGCTTCATGGGCGCTTCCTGATGACGTCTTTGCCGTGCTCGCCATTGGCTACTTCGCGCAGCCACGTGCGGTGGTGACGCCAAGCCCAGCCCGGGGTGACGTAACCCTGCGTCATGGCACGTACCGAATCGCGCACCCATATGGCTGCATACACATGAACCACCCACACAAGAATCGCCGCGATGGCCGCCAGGCTATGAATCAGCACGGCCGCACGCTGCACCGGAATCGAAGTGGCCTCACCGAAATACACTTCCCAGATCACCAGCCCCGAGAAGAACAGCACCGGGATCAGCAAGGTCATCGACCAGAACACAAACTTCTGGCCGGCATTGTTGCGACCCACCGGCGGTACGTGCCCCTCATCATTGGCCACCACAAAACGCATCTGCTTCAGCCACTCCACGTCATTCTTGTGCACCAGGTTCTCGCGCCAGAACTGCACGATCAGGCCAAGATAGCTGAGCAGCAGCAGACAGCCGATCCACGGATGCGCCGCACGCATCCACTGACCGCCACCGAACAGGCCGGATAACCAGAACAGCATCGGGTGAAACATCGCCAGCCCCGAAAGCGTCAGCAGCACAAAGCAGATGGCGGTGATCCAATGGTTGATCCGGTTCACCTTGGTGTAGCGGATGATCACGGTCTTGGAGCTGCTCATGGCGTCTTCTCCGCTTCGTCGAGAACGCGCTTGCCTTCCGCTTCGTCCTCTTCGGTGACCTCGTTCGGGCCTTCGGTGATCCAGTGGAAGAAACCTGCGAGCGCCGCCAGCGCCACACCGACCACGGCGATGGGCTTGATGATGCCCTTCCACGCCATCACCACCGGGCTGATCTGCGGCTTGTCGGGCAAGCCGGAATACAGCGATGGCTTGTCCGCGTGGTGCAGCACGTACATCACGTGGGTGCCGCCGACTTCCTGCGGGTCATACAGGCCCGCTTGCTCGAAGCCACGCGATTTCAGATCGACGATGCGCTCCTCCGCCCAGCTCTTCATGTCGGTCTTGGAGCCGAACATGATGGCGCCCGTCGGGCACGCCTTGACGCACGCAGGCTCCAGCCCGACCGAAACCCGGTCGGAACACAGCGTGCACTTGTACGACTTGTGGTCCTTCTTGCTGATGCGCGGAATATCAAACGGGCAACCCTTGACGCAGTAGCCGCAGCCGATGCACTTGTCGCTAATGAAATCGACAATGCCGTTGGCGTACTGCACGATGGCGCCCGGTGCCGGGCACGCTTTCAGGCAACCCGGATCTTCGCAGTGCATGCAGCCGTCTTTGCGGATCAGCCACTCCAGGTTGCCCTGTTCGTTCTCGTACTCCGCGAACTTCATCAGCGTCCAGACGTCGGGGCTCAGGTCGTCCGGGTTCTGGTACGAGCCTTCAAAGTGGCCGATGTCTTGCCGCAGGTTGTTCCATTCCATGCAGGCCGACTGGCAGGCCTTGCAACCGATACAACGGCTGACGTCGATCAGCTTGGCTACCTGATCTTCGGCACTGCGCGCCTGGGGTGGCGTCATGGTCGACGCGGAGCGGCGGACGTAGTCTTGCGATTGCAGGTCGGACATGTCGGCTTCCTCAGGCGGCGACCGGTGCGCTGGTCTTTTCGACGTTGACGAGGAACGCCTTGAACTCCGGCGTCTGTGTGTTGGCGTCGCCAACGGAGGGTGTCAGCGTGTTGGCGCCGTATCCCTTCCTGGCCTGCCCGGTGAAACCCCAATGGATAGGGCAGCCGATCACATGCGTGGGTTTGCCATCCACCAGCATCGGCTTGATGCGCTTGGTGACATACGCCTTGCATACCACTTCGCCGCGTTTGGACGACACCTTGACCCAGCCGCCCTGCTCGATGCCCTTCTCCTTCGCCAGCACTTCGCCGATCTCGATGAACTCCTCCGGCTGCAGGATGGCGTTGATCAGCGCGTGCTTGGTCCAGTAGTGGAAGTGCTCGGTGAGGCGATAGGTGGTGGCCACGTACGGGAACTTGTCTGGACTGCCAAACGCCGCACGATCATCGGCAAACACACGCGCTGCGGGGTTGTTCTTCACCTTGGGAT
>NZ_JAELTQ010000600.1 GCF_016428905.1 Dyella sp. ASV24
TCAAGCCGCTGACCGCATCCAAGACGCGCGAAGTGGCCACCGCGCCGCTGGGCAGTTTCAACTGGATCTACCGCAACCTGGCCCAGACCGACGCACAGCGCGCCAAGCTCGCCGCGTGGGCCAAGGCCTGTCTCTTATACACATCTCCGAGCCCACGAGACAGGACAGGCCATCGCGTATGCCGTCTTCTGCTTGAAAAAGGGGGGGGGGGGGGGGGGGGGGGGGGGGGGGGGGGGGGGGGGGGGGGGGGGGG
>NZ_JAELTQ010000601.1 GCF_016428905.1 Dyella sp. ASV24
TACGAAGCACGCACAGCCTGAGCGGAGACTGCCATGCAGGGGCATTACAACGTCTTGTTCGTTTGCACCGGAAACTCGGCCCGTAGCATCCTGGCCGAGGCGATCACCAACCACTTTGGTAAGGGCCCTGTCTCTTATACACATCTCCGAGCCCACGAGACAGGACAGGCCATCGCGTATGCCGTCTTCTGCTTGAAAAAGGGGGGGGGGGGGGGGGGGGGGGGGGGGGGGGGGGGGGGGGGGGGGGGGGGGG
>NZ_JAELTQ010000602.1 GCF_016428905.1 Dyella sp. ASV24
CCCCCCCCCCCCCCCCCCCCCCCCCCCCCCCCCCCCCCCCCCCCCCCCCCCCCCTTTTCAAGCAGAAGACGGCATACGCGATGGCCTGTCCTGTCTCGTGGGCTCGGAGATGTGTATAAGAGACAGAGCCAGAGCCTGACACCCGTGGCGCCCGCCGACACGGATCAGGCGGTGGCATGGCGTCGCCGCGTGCTGGTGTTCGACAACCGCCCGCTGTCGGAAGTGATCGCGGAGATCAACCGCTATCGACCCG
>NZ_JAELTQ010000603.1 GCF_016428905.1 Dyella sp. ASV24
TCGAACTGCCCTCAGAACAACGCCAACGTGCGTCGCTGGACGAACCGCAACGCCAAGCCGTGGCGCGTCTTGCTGTCGCGGCGGAAGCACATTTCGGCTTCCCGCAGGACATCGAATGGGCCTGGCACTGTCTCTTATACACATCTCCGAGCCCACGAGACAGGACAGGCCATCGCGTATGCCGTCTTCTGCTTGAAAAGGGGGGGGGGGGGGGGGGGGGGGGGGGGGGGGGGGGGGGGGGGGGGGGGGGGGG
>NZ_JAELTQ010000604.1 GCF_016428905.1 Dyella sp. ASV24
GCATACGCGGCGCAGGCCAGCGCCGCCGTGATGCCCGGCACCACTTCGTAGGGAATGCCGTGGCTACGCAGAAACTCCAGCTCCTCGCCGCCGCGTCCGAATACGAACGGGTCGCCGCCTTTCAGGCTGTCTCTTATACACATCTGACGCTGCCGACGAAGCTGGAATGGTGGGGGTGGGGGGGGGGGGGGGGGGGGGGGGGGGGGGGGGGGGGGGGGGGGGGGGGGGGGGGGGGGGGGGGGGGGGGGGGGGG
>NZ_JAELTQ010000076.1 GCF_016428905.1 Dyella sp. ASV24
TAGGGCTGCCTACCCAATCCAGACCGTCGGCGCGCGTGCCGCTTTGCGTACTGTCGATCAGTACGTTCTTCTGCGTATACAGAAAACTGTTGCGTAGCAGTGGCGAGTTGGCGAGTTCGTTCTGGCCAATGCGTGGCACCGTGACCAGCAATGCCGAGATCGGCAAGTTGACGTTGGCGAGACCAGACACGTCCACCACAGCGCCATTGTCGATATAGATGCGACCGGCCGTGGGGCGGGGATCATTCTGGTCAGACGCGGCCACCATCGAGAGTGCGGCGCTAGGCGCCTCCAGCAGCGATCCGGCCTGCAGTGTTATGGAGCCGCCGGAAAGCGATACGTTGCCACTCTTGAAGGCAGCGTCTGCGGCGGCAGTTGACGAAGTAGTGCTGCCATCCTTTTCCGGGAGGACAGTTGTGACTGAACCCGGCGCAAGCACCAGTGAGCCGTGACTCACATAGTTATTGCCGCTGTTTCCACGATCGTTGGCATTGAGAACAATGCTTCCGGGATAGCTGATGCTGGTGGAGGCCAGCGCCACGCCAGCCTGATTCAGGTTGTAACCAAGCATCTGAACCTGGCCACGCCGCGCTTGGACCAAGCCCGTATTTGTGACCGAGCCTGGGACATGCGGCTCACCAATGACGCCGCCGCCCATGTTGTACACCTGCAGGCTGCTGCTGATTCCGCCAGCCGCAGCATTGCCGAACTGAGTACCCCCCGCGAGTACAGCCTGGCCATCGTCAGCAACGATCGATCCAGCGTTGGTGACATTCGGCGCGGCGACCAGCGCGAAGCCCTGCGGACCGGTAGTGATCGAAGCGCCCTTCTGGATCACCACGTCATGATTGCGTCCGTCGGTGAATGCGCCGTCGAACAGGAACCCGTTGATGGTCGATTGTGCGCCAATGCCGCCGCTCAGGAATGCCGCATTGCTCGTGGCAACATCGCCACTAAACAGGTTCAACGAACTCGCCAGCAGCGACCCCGTATTTACCTGGCTTCCCGCGCCAAACAGGATGCCGTTGCGGTTGAGCAAGTACACCGTGCCTTCGGCCTTGATCTGGCCGAAGATCTGGCTGGGCGAACCGGTGGGATCCTGGATGCGGTTGAGCGCAATCCAATTGTTGCTGCCATCGGACTGCGTGCCGCCGCTCTGGTTGAAGTAGAGCGTGGTGTTTCGACCAATGTTGAAGCTATCCCAGGTGAGGATGGCCTTCTGCGCGGTCTGCTTGACCTGCACCGTCGTCTTGCCGGCTGCGGCCGTCTGCACGGGCGCGTTGGCGTTCTGCCATAGCAAGGGGTTGGTTGCTGCACCGGCGGCGACCTGTAGGCCACCTGCAGCAATACCGTCGGGAACGGGCGAGGTGAGTTTCTGGGCGGCCTGTTGTGCTGCCTGCTGCGCGCTGATCTGCGCGGCCACCGCTGCCGCGGCGTTGTTGAGATTGGCGATGGATTGCTGCACCACGCGTTGCTGCAACAGCTGGCCCGAGGTCTGCGCCGCAAGACCACTGGTGTCAGGCATGCCGCCTGTCGCCGCCGCAGGATTGGGTGTGGGCGTCACATTGGCATTGCGCTGCCCGGCAAGCCAGGCCTGGCTCAGTGGTGGTGCGCCAGCGTGGGCATGCATGGCGCTCATCGCCAATGCGGCGGCGATCCACTGCGCCAGTGGGCGTCGGCCAGGTATGGCGCGCGACGATGTGGCGGAATCCTGCTGCGACCTGACCGTCTTGCTCACGAGACCCTTATCCCTTGTTGTTTCATGGCTACAGGCGTACGCGTCCTGGACGCGACGAGACGCTTCCCTCTATTCAGAAAGCCACTCGAAAAGACGCCGCATGTCGGAAGTAAAGACGTCCGCCATACGACGCGACTGAACCGTTGTCACTAAAACTTCATAAGCAGCCGACCACTCCTGATGCGCTAGTTGTGCGGACACAGGAACGTCACATCGGCTGTCATGCAGACGCATTCAATGCCCCGGCGAAAGCAGTACGGCTGGCGTGGGCGGATAGGCAGCCGGTGGCCGCTGCGGCAGCACCGACTTGCCCAGGTTGGAGCCCATGCGATGGCTCAAGGCGGAAAAGTTGTATTGCCCTACCTGACGATTGGAGGGCTCACTGGTCACCGCATCGAACGCCGGCCCAGGTACGGAAGGACGCGCCGCCCCCGCCGCCAGCACGCGACTGAGGCAGTCGAACGCCAGCACCGATTGCTGATTGACGCTGACGTCCACACAACTGGGCGGCGCCGCCGATGACGGCGCTGCCGGTTCGTCCGCCATGGCAGGCAAACCGCATGTGCAGAGCAGCAGCCAAGCCATGAAGGCTGGCCAAGACGCGCGAAGCGGCTTTCGCCGGCGCGCGCCCGGAGCGATCACGGCTGCGATGCCTCGGCAGCGGGCCGGTAGCGTTGTTCGTACAGACGATCACCGTAACCCTGCGCCGCGTTCTCCAGCTTCACCCGCGCGGATGCGGCAAAGGGCTGACGGGATGCCATCACCGTGCCCATGTCGATATGCGCGTAAGCATCAACGACCTCGCTACCCACCTTGTATAGCGCCTCGTTACGAGCCGTGCAGGTGGAAAGCTCCTTGCGAGCACCGTCCAGTTGCGTGGACAACGTGGCATTGCGGGTCTGCTCGTCTTGCAGGCGCGTCGCGTTCGTCGCGGCGACCGCCTTGCCCTGCTGCACGGCCTCTTCAGCGCGTTGCCGTGCGTCACGCTCACTCTTCAGCGCAGCACCATCACCTGCTGCGCCGGACTTGTATCGGGCCAGCTCTGCCTGTGCCTGTTCGAGTGCCTTGCGGGCCTGGTCGCGGTCGCTTTCCACCGACGCCTTCTGCGCCTGCCAACTGGCCTGTTCGTTCTGCAGATCCTGCAGCTGGCTGCGCGTGTCACGCAGCTGGCTGCGCAACTGTTCCTCCAGCGTCTGAGCCTGCAACGAACCGGTCAGTCCGAGCAGCGCGAGCGACATCGCCAGGCGAGTCAGGGTGTTCATGCGCGATCTCCTCAGAACTTGGTGTTGATCTCGAGCTGCACGACGTCGATGGACAGCGGCGGCCCGAACACTTGCTTGGCATTGAAGTAACGGGCGGACAACCAGGTGCGCGTGGCGATGCCATAGTCAGCCGTGAAGATGAAGCCCTTGGCATTGGTGCCGCCAAGATGGAAGTTCACGTCGGTGAGGCCATCGAGCGCGGCATCGGGCTGCAGGTACTTGTAGCCGAACGTGACATTCCACTCGTTGGCGGCCATCGGGTTGGGATTGCCCAGGATGCCGCGCACCAGCCAGCCCACCGGGCCGCTCTTGTACGGGCCGGATTCCGTGGCCGATGTGCTGCTTTCGTAGTTGTTTACCGGCGTGCCGAGGCCGTTGGCATAGCGCGTCAGCGCGTCCTTGGCGTGATACGCCATGTTGCGCACGTAGTCCGCCTGGATGCGTGCCGGCGTCTCGCCGATCTTGAAATCGAATGTGGAGGTGACGTTGGCCAGGTGATAGTCGTACGACAGGCCGACGAACTGCGGCTGCGCATAGTTACTGGGCGAGGACGGATCCGGCACGATGTCACGCAGCAGGAACAGCGTGTTGCCCTTGAGCATGTACGACGGCGCGTCATCATCGGTGCTGCAGTAGTCGACGCCGGTGTAGATCGGGCACGGTGCGGACAGCTTGCCGCGCATACCGTCGAAGAAGTAGTACGCCAACGCCGTACTCCACTTCATATCCTCATCGATATGCCAGGTCAGGCCCAACTGCGCGGCAGAAAGCCAGCGGCTGTTGCTCTGGTTCTTGTCGTAGCCGAAGCCCTGCGCAGGCGAATTGTTGCCCGTGTACTGGATCGGGAACATGCCCGCCGTGGCAAAACCTTCGAAGTCGCTGTTGAACGGCACCTTGAACTTGCCAGCGATGCCGTCGAAGTTGAGTTCCGGCGAGTAGATCAGGTCGGTGACGAAGAACGGATCAGCCATGCGACCGAAGGTCAGCGAGCCCCAGCTGTACGGCTGCCACTGAATCCATGCGCGATCCAGCCAGATATCCTTCTTGACGAGACCGCCACCCAAAGCCTGCGTGGTGGATACCGGGTTGTTGTCGTTACCGGTGCCAATGCGCACGCCTGCGGTCACGGTATCGGCCACCTTCGCCGTCATCGCCAGGTGGGCCTGCATGTCCAGGATGTTCAGGCGATTCTGCTGCGAGTTGAGAATCGGCGGATTGACGCCCTGGGAAATCTGGTTGATGTCGAACGGACCGTTGCGATTGAGTGTCGCGTAGTCGATGAAGTACGGCGAGTTGTTGCGGCTGTACAACCACCATTCGTTGCGCACACGGATGTCGCCCGACCAGCTGATGCGATCCAGCCATTCCGGCAGCGCGTTCGGTTCGGCCCAGTGCTCGGTCTTGGCTTGCGCGATCACTTCCTGCTTCACCTGATCGCGAATTTCGTTACGCACGCTCTGCGGCACATAGGCCACGCGCACGTCGCCCGGCTGCGCACCATCCGCCACCGGCGCGGCGGCCTGGGCGGTGGCCGCTGCCCGCTGTGCCTGCGCCGCCTCAGTGTTCGCCTGGGTAATCAGGCCATCGGCGTCGGCTTGCGAAATCAGGCCCTTCTTCACCATCAAGCGAATCAGGTTGATGGTGGCGTTGGGCGACGGCGCAGCATCCAGCGCCAGCGTCGGAAGCGCGGTGGCCGCCAACAGCACGGCGATACTGGCGCACAGTGCACGGCGCGTAAGGCGCGCGCCCGCGCTGAGGGCATTCCTGGAACTCATGACTTTCTCCAATGCGTGGTGTTGCCGTGCGGCAAGCCAGGGAAGAACAAAGGCTGGGTATTCATGCCGGTCGCCGCCCGCGGATGGCCGCGCGCACAGGCATGTGCAAAGTGGGTGGTGGTGGCGTGTCGATGTGCAGACCTTGCAGCACGCTGATCAGCGCCTGATCGGTGTTGGACGAGCCGCTGGGTGTCACCAGTTCCACGCGTGACACGCGGCCGTCCGGTTCGATCCACAGGCTTGCCTTGACGTCGAAGGCCAATCGACGCGTGCGGTCATCGCGTTCGATCGCCTGCTGCAGCGCGTAACCAAGGTATTGCTCGTAGGAAGCACCGCCGACGCCATTGCCGCCACCGCTGCCCACCATGCCGCCGCCATCGCCGGCGCCGATGTTGAACGAGTCGTTGCCTGCCTGCGCCGGGCCGTTGATGGTCACTTGTTTGGCCAGATCCGGTGCTTGCTTGGGAGCGTCGACCGGCTTCATCGGCTCGTTGGGTTTGGGTACTTCTTGCTTAACCTCTTCAACCTTTTTTGGTTCGGGCGGTTTTTCTTTCGGCGGCGGTGGCGGTGGCGGCAAAGGCGTGATGGTCGCGATGCGCGGCGCGGAGCGCCGCACACCCACCTGATGCCCTGCGAAATTCCACAGCAACAGTCCGCCGATGATCACGACGACTGCGACGACGAGACGCCCGCGCCAGCGCTTCCATCCGCCCTTACTTGATGCCGGTGCGTTCATGGAGGGTCCTCGCACCGTCAGCTTTGCTGCTTGCCGGTGACCAGACCCACCTGCGACAGATCCAGCCGCCGCAGCAGATCGAGGATGTCGACCACCTTCTGGTACTGCACGTTGGAGTCGCCCTTCACGATCACCGGAAAATCGGGCGTGATCGCCTTTTGCGTGCGCAGACGCTGCTCCAGCTCACCCAGGGTCACGGGGAAAGCGTCTAGGAAGATCTGCCCGCTATCCGACACCGTGATTGCCTTGGTCTGCGGCTTGGCCAGGCTCACCGAAGCGCTGGCCTTGGGCAGGTTCACCTTCACGCCCTGCACGGAGGCCGTGGTCATGATGATGAAGATCACCAGCAGCACGTACGCCAGATCGAGCATGGGCGTGATGTTGATGTCGTCGTACGGCTTGTCGTCGTCTTGGACCTGCATGGCCGTTCTCCTCAGGCGGTGACCGTGGTCTGGTCGATGTCCCGATGAAGCTCGGCGAGGCGCGTGACAAACTCATCCACGAACACCTGCATGTTCGCGGTCACCGCCTTGTTGCGCGTCAACAGGTAGTTGTAGCCAAACAGCGCGGGAATCGCGACGAACAGACCGGCTACGGTGGCCAGCAGCGCGGCGGCGATACCTGGCGCGATGGCGTTGACGTTGACGTCGCCCGCCGCTGCGATGGCAGCGAAGGTGATCATGACGCCCACCACGGTGCCGAGCAGGCCAAGGAACGGGCCACCGGAGATCGCAATGGTCAGCATCACCATGGAGCGCGAAAGTTTCTGGTTTTCGCGCACCAGGGTGGAATCCATCACCGCACGGATCGCCTCGATGGACTCGCTCGCAATCACCAGGCGGCCGTGGCTGTCGCGACGACGCCACACTTCCTTCTTGCCGATCTCGTACAGGCGATACAGCGAGGAGTCGGCGTAATCACTTGCTTGGTTTCGCTCGTCGGACATGCCGAGCAGGTCGCTGCCCAGGCTACGGAAGCGATCAAGGAACCGATCATTGGCATTGGTGACGCTGCTGACGTAGCGCGCCTTGTTCCACATCACTACCCAGGAGATCAGCGCCATTACCAGCAGGATGCCGATCACCACCCAGGCGTCAGCCGTCACCGACTTCACGATGATGCCGAAGTAGCCGAAGCCGAAGCCCGACTTCTTTTCGTCCTCGCCGTACTGCAGCAGGCGGGATTCCGCGCCTTGCGCGGTCGCGTCCATAGCGATCAGCGCTGCCGGGCGAGCCACGCGCGACAGGCGCAGCTCGTCCATCTCACCCGAAAAATTGGCCAGTGCGGATGCGCCAGCGGCATCGCCGCCCAACGTAGCCACCGAACTCAGCGCCGGCAGCGAGGCCGCGATCTCGCCATAGGGACGGCCATCGACATAAAGGTGGATATGACCGGCCTCACCGGTCACCGCGAGATACGTCCACTGCCCCGCCTTCAACGGCTCGCCGGTCGACGTACGCTGCGGCTGAGCACCATCGACTTCGACAAAGGGAGCGCCACCATCCAGGCCGATGACGAGGGCTCGGCCTTCCTGACGACGCGCGTAGATCGCCGTGGGAGTCGTCGGCAAGGCATCCAGTTTGATCCACGCGCTGAAGGTGAAATTGCCGCCATCCGTCACGTTGAGCGACGTGCTCGCCGGTAACTCGATAGGCACACTGCCGTCGAAGCGCGCCGCACGGCCGACGATGCCGCCGTCGACGGTACGCACGCTGCCCTTCTGGGCGTGGTTTGCGTAAGCCGTTGCGTCCTTAGGCGGCGTACCAGCGGCTTCATCGAAGTGATAGACCAGGGTGTAGTCGGCATCGAACGTCGCCGCACCGCTGCTCTGCACCGGCGCCTTGCCGTTGCCGTAGTACATCCAGATGGTCTGCTGCCCGCTGGTCGGCAGATCGGAGGTATCCACCCAGATCTGGCCCACGCCCATGACGGGATCAAAGGTCTCCACTTCGTAGTTCAGCGGTGTCTTGCCATCGGCGGCAATGAAACGTAGATCCGCGCCGTTCTTCGCCACGCCATCGAACTGGAAGTTGCCCGAGTGCAGGCGGACCAGCAACGGCACGCGCCCCGTGGCAGGCGTCATGGCGGCGCCCTTGGGCGTCGTGTCGATGGTGATGGCCTTGCGGTAGGTCCAGTCGTCGTTCCACCAGGCGACATCGGCGGCCAGGGCAGGACGCGCCAGCCACGAAAGGCATAGCAGGCATGCAAAGATCAGGTAACGCATCGTAGTTCTACCCCTAGGCGTCGGAAATCCATGTAATGAGCGGGTCATGGCCATATCCCTCACAGGTTGGCCTTCACGCTGAAAAGCACCTGCCCGTCGTGTGCACGTGTACGGGTGCCGTCATGCAGCGGATAGGCAAATTCGATTTCGCCGCTCACCGTGCGGAACAGGCTGAATCGCGTGCCCACGCCGGTGCTGAGCAGGTTGAAGCGGCTTTGCTGCTCGGGCAGCGGATCGATCAGCAGGACGCGCCCGCCGTCGAGAAACATGTGGAAACGCCAGTCATCGACGAAGTGACCCACCATGTCGGCCAATGACGGACTGCGCAGTTCCACCGACGCCACGGCGCCGTTGTCGCCCGTTTCCTCTGCTGACAAGTAGCCGCGCACGCTGCTCGCGCCACCCGCGGCGAACTGTTCGCTGGAAATCAACGGCGAATCGGAGAGCTGCAGGCTGCCGCGCACTGCCAGCGAGAAATCGCCGCCGAGCAGATGCGTGTAGCTGAGGTCGGACCGGACATAGATGTAGTTGTCCTTGCCCTTGTAGCGAAGGTTGTCGAACTCCGTACGCGAGCTGCCCAGGCCACTCAAGCCCAGATTGCCGGCCAGCGTGAAGGACAGGTTCGAACGGTCGCCACTGCGCTGCCCGGCGTAGGACACCATGACCGGGTAATACGTGATCGGCACCTTGGACGTCTGCTCGCCCAGCGTAATGTTCTGATCGAAATGCTTGTGGCTGATGCCGAATGACAGCGACTGGCTGTAAGCGCCCAGCAATGGCAGGCTGCGCGAGGCCTGCAGCGTTTCGGAATTGCCCTTGCCGAGCACCGTTGTGCCGCCCAGCGTGTTGGCATTGCTGTTGGACTTGTAGCCCGACCCCACCAGCGACCACTCAGCGTTGAGCGGCGCAAGGTAGGAGAGCGCATACACCTCAGCCGCGTGGCGATCCTGCGGCGCGACGATGTACGTGGCGGAGATCGAGTGTCCGGCCTGCCACAAGTTGTCGTAGCGGACGTTGGCGATGGTGCGCAGCTCAGGCGTGTCAGCGCTGTGGTCGTTGTTTACTTCCAGGCTGGCGTGCAGCGGATAGGTATCGTTGACCTTGAGCGTGACATCCATGGTCTGCGGCAGCGTGCCGGGCTTGAGCACCGGCACCACTTGCTGCCCCGGCTGCGCGTTGACCTGGGCAAGCTGCGCCTGGGCCTGCGTGAAGTTGGGCACGCTGCCTTCCGCCAGCGCGGGCACAGCGTCGCGGATCGCTTCGGGCGAGTGGTATTTCGCCCCTTCCACGCGCACGCGACCAATGCTGTTCTCCACCACCTGCAGGAGCAGCACGCCGTTCTTCACCTGCTGCGGCGGCAACTCCACCACCACCGACTGGTAGCCCTTGGACTGATAGACCTTCTGCAGGGCATCGCGCGCCGCGTGCACGTCGTCCAGGGTGCGGTTCGGCCCCAGATAGGGCTCGACCGTCGTCTCGATCTCCAGCGAGTCAAGGAGATGGTTGCCACGCACCAGGTATTCGTTGACGTCGAAGCGCGCAGGCGCTTGCGCCGTTGCGGTGCTGTCCTGCTGGGCGTGGGCCGCGCCACAGGCACACAGAAGCGCCAGAGCCAACGGTTTCAACGACCAACGACGCCACGCCATTCCTTTGCCGCTCATACGCACACCCGCCCCCTGTTCGCTCGCGGCGTGTTTCGCGCGAGCGCGAACCGAGAGGGTAGGCCTGCATTTCTAACCGAAAGGCGACAAAGGCATGTCCGATTCGCGTCGGCTGTCACATTAGAACGGGTGAAGGCGCGCACCACGGCATGAACCACCGCGCCGTGGCAAGGAACGAGGTCGTTCTCCATACGTGAAAATGGCCTTCCAAACGGCCGGACGTCGTTCGTTTCCATCACGCAAAACCTTCCCCGGGGCGGGCCCGTGAGCCCTCCCTTTCCTCTCGCCAATATGACCGCCCCGGCGTGGCCCGGGCGGAAGAGAAAGTGGGCATCCCAGCCCCTAGGGATGCCCTGAACTATTCAACGTGAGCGCCACCCGCGTTGAATAGTTCAGAGCATCCCTAGCATTCGTCCTTGCCCAGAAAGACGGAGGACCGCATGCGGGACTGAACTAAGTCACGAAAAATTCATGTCAGCGACTGTTTCAGCCAGTTTTCGCCCCGTTAGACACGAATCTGTCATTTCCGCCGTCACGCGCCGAAACGCAAATCAGGAGCGACGCGTCTGCCCCGCGCATGCAACGGTCCAGCGAATAAAAGGAGGTGGGGAGTCAGCTCACCAGCACGATGCCGCCGGGCAAGGAACGCACCGACGCACCAAAGGCCTGGTGGATGAGCGACGCAACGTCGCCGAGCTGGTTGAGCGATACCTGCGCGTGCACCTTGCGTGCCGCCAGTACATCGTTGGTCAGGATGATACGGCCGGGTCGATAGCGGTTGATCTCCGCGATCACTTCCGACAGCGGGCGGTTGTCGAACACCAGCACGCGGCGACGCCATGCCACCGCCTGATCCGTGTCGGCGGGCGCCACGGGTGTCAGGCTCTGGCTTCCATAAGCCGTCTGCTGGGCGCGTCCCAACAGCTCGGACCTTCCTTGGTAGTCCACGCGGACGTTTCCGTCCAGGCCGGTAACTTGCACCCGGCCATCAAGGCAGCGCACGTTACAGAGCGCGCCCGAGGCCACGTGGATGCCTCCCTGCAAAGCATGTACGTCAAAGCTGCCCGCCAGCGCACTGGACACCTGCAGCTGGATTTCCCCCGTCAACAACTCGATGCCCACGACACGCCCGGCGGACGTGCGCACGTTCATCGCGGTCTGCGTATTCATTTCCACGACGACGCCAGAAGTCAGCTCGATCTGGCGTTGTTCGCCAGTGGCCGTACGGTAGTCGGCCATGGCGTCCGGGAGGCTGGGCCACAGGTGCAAGGGCGACTGCGCCACCAGCAAGGCCGCCGACGCCGCCACTGCACCACCGAGAAAGGCTCGCCGCGTCATGCGCCGGGACGCCGGTGCCGCCGCGGCCTGCTCCTGCTGGCGCACATTGCGCGCTGCCGTACCCAGGTTTTCCCACATCAGGCGCGTTTCCGCGAACACCTGCGCATGTTCGGTGCTCAGGGTGCACCAGCGTTTGAAGCCTGCGGCATCGTCTGTGGTGGCCCGCCCTGAGGTCAGCAGGAGCAGCCAGTCGCGCGCCTCGCGGCGAAGCGTGGAGTCGTGGCCCAGGCTGGAGAAACGTGACGTCATACCCTTAAGACTCTTTTCCGGCCCCGGGACCGAACCGCTGAACTACACGGCGATCGAGACGCCGTCCACAATGTTCAAGCGCCCTCCTCAATTCCTTGCCCACCATGCGGACGGAAATCCGGAAGCGGTCGGCGATTTCCTGCTGCGGCAGATCATCGACCCGAGCGGCAATAAGGATGTCCCTCTGACGGGATGTAAGTTCCCCCATGGCGCGCTCCAGCGCGGCGACCTCAAGCCGGGCATGGACGATGCGCGCGGGATCCAACGAATCGTCGGCGAAGTGCAGCAGGTCTTCGACCTCCTCGCCGGTCAGATACCGCGATTCGGCTTGCCGCTGGTCGGCGGCCACGTTCAATGCCATGCGGAACAGATAACCCGCCGGGTTATGCGATACCACCGAGTCGTCACCCATCCGCTCTACGCGCAGATAGGTCTCCTGCAGAACGTCATTGACGAGCTCATCGGAGCCCAGGCGGCGACGCAGGCGGCGACGCAGCTCGGGCTGCCACTCCATGAACAGGCCGAGCAATGACAGCGTGGGCGTTTCCATCCCGCTGTCCTCAAGCACGCGAGGCCACGGGCGTGTCGCAGCGCAGTGCATGCGCCTTTCCCGTGGGCAACAACAGCAAGGTCATGGGCTGACCGAGGCCAGCCGGCGGCGGCGCTACCCGGATACCCTCCAGCGCGCGGCTGATCGCGGCGTCCCGCGCCTGCAGTCCAGTGCTGCCAAGCAATCGCACGCGGTTCACCCTGCCCTCTTCATCGACCCACACCTGCAATGCCAATCGGTAGGCACCGGGCTTGGCGTCCGGCACGCGGCACAGTTCCTGTTCCAGTGAAGCCTGCAACGACGCGCCGTAGACTTCCCATGCCGTATCACTCTCATCTGGCGAACTATGCTCGTTGATGCTTTTTTCGTTTGCGCTGTCGAACGCTTCGAGCGTGAACGCCTTGTCCGACGCATAGTGCTCGCGCAGGCCGGTGCCCGCCAACAATCGCCGCAAGGCATCTTCCGTGGTGAACTCGCCGCGCACACCGGGCGACATCTTCCCGACCAGCAACCGCTCATCCACCAGTAACGACTGCCCGGTCACGTCACTAAATGCTTTCACGGCCGCACTCAATGGCTGCGGGCCGATGTCGAATCGATAGAGGCCTGCCGAAGCACCCGAAGCCATGTCGATCGTTGACTGCAATCCACCTGCATGGCTCGTCCCCCAACAAAGCCAACCCGACAACACGAGCGCCCACCAGGCGTGCGACATGAAGTACTTCCCCAAGACCGGATGACTGGTCCCTGCGTCGAACGCCGTCACGCGAACATCCCGAAAGAAGGTAACGGTAACTTATGTCAGTTGAGTAACGCGATGCTTTTCAACATGCGCGTTATGGGTACGTGAATACGACAGACAAGTTGTCTGTTTCATGACAAGACAACCGTCGGGCCGCCTAAGCGGCCCGACGTCTTCGGATTACGGGATCGATTGCATCGAAGTGACCGTGCTATCCATGCCTGCCGGGTGCACGGTGAAGCGCACCTTGTCGCCCACCTTGACCGACTGAAGCATGGCCGGCGTCGCCACCTTGAAGGGCATGGTCATCGCCGGCCAATGGATGGCCGTAATCGCTTCATGCTGCAAGGTAACCGTGCCCTTGGACGTATCGATGGCTTTCACCACTCCCTGGCCTTGAGCATCGGTCGATGGTGTTGCATGCGACATGCCGGGCATGGCCGCCATGCTGTCCTGTGCGAACACGATGGAGGGAGCGGCGGTCAGTGAGGCCACCATGGCGGCGGCGAGAATGAGTGTTTTCACGCTTGCAGATTCCTTTGAGTGATGGAAATGGGAGATGCGACCAAGGTGCGACGCAGACGTCGCTGCGCCATCAGGAGAAAGGCCGCGGGGATGACCAACATGGACAACAGGGGCGCCGTAAGCATGCCGCCCACCATGGGGGCGGCGATGCGTTGCATGACTTCCGAGCCGGCGCCATGGCCCAGAAGAATGGGAAACAGACCAGCCAGGATCACCGCCACCGTCATGGCCTTGGGGCGCACGCGTTGCACGGCGCCCTCGCGAATGGCGTCGTACAAATCTGCAACGTCGGCATGAGCCTTTGCGCTTGTGCGCTGATCCCA
The DNA here is from genome assembly GCF_016428905.1 of Dyella sp. ASV24. Taxonomy (GTDB): domain Bacteria; phylum Pseudomonadota; class Gammaproteobacteria; order Xanthomonadales; family Rhodanobacteraceae; genus Dyella. Next base: position 13,124 of record NZ_JAELTQ010000076.1, read on the forward strand.
GGCGTGGCGCAAGTACAGCAGCATCACCACGCCGAACTCCGCAGCCACACCACCGAGCGCGATGAACCCAATCACGGTAGCAACGGAAATGGCATGCCCAAGCAACAGGACCAGCCATAGGCCACCGACCAGTGCCAGCGGCACGCTGAGCATGATCAGCGCTGCTTCGCTGACGCGCCGGAAAACGGCATAGATCAAGCCAAAGATGATCAACAACGCAGCGGGAATCACATAGGCCAACCGACTCATGGCGCGAGCCAGATATTCAAACTGTCCCGACCAGGCCAGCGTCACGCCCGACGGTAACGCCACGTTATGTGCGACCGCCTGCTGCAGATCGTTTACGACAGCACTGAGATCCCGCCCTGCCGTATCGATGTACACGTAGGTAGCGAGCTGGCCATTCTCACTCTTGAGCATCGATGGACCGGCTGTCACCGTGATATCGGCGATCTGTCCGAGCGTCAACTGGGCACCGCTCGAAGCGATGATCGGCAACGCCGTCAGTGCGGCAACGGAGTCGCGTGCTTCCCGCGGATAACGCACCAGAATCGGATAGCGCTCGCGTCCTTCGATCGATTCGCCAATGGCGTCACCGCCGACAGCAGTCGCAATCAGCGCTTGCACCGCCTGCTGTGTCAGACCATAACGTGCGGCTTCGTCCCGATGCACACGTACGTCCACATAGCGACCGGCCGCTGCGCGTTCGGCAATGGCCGAACCGACGCCCGGGACCTTCCGCGCCACGGCTTCGATCTGGTCGGCCACGCGCTGCAAGGTTTGCGGATCAGGGCCCAGCACCTTGATACCGATGGGGCTTTTGATACCCGTAGCAAGCATGTCGATGCGATTGCGGATGGGCGGTACGAACAGGTTGGTCAGGCCGGGCACTTTCACGGCGCGGTCCAATTCCTCCTTCAGCTTCGCCATGGTCATGCCAGGACGCCACTGACTCTTGGGCTTGAAGGTGATCGTTGTTTCGAACATCTCCAGCGGTGCGGGATCTGTCGCGGTTTCCGCGCGCCCTGCCTTGCCGAACACGTGATCGACTTCGGGCACGGTCTTGATCATCCGATCGGTCAGTTGCAACAACTGCGCAGCCTTGCCCGAGGAAAGCCCCGGCAACGCCGTTGGCATGTAGAGCAAGGTGCCTTCGTCCATGGCGGGCATGAACTCGCTGCTCAATCGGGTCAGCGGCCACGCGGCGCTGAGCAGCAATACAGCGGAAAGCAACAGAACCGCTTTCGGATAACGCAGCACCGCGTTCAGAACGGGGCGATAGAGCGCGACTAACGCGCGGTTGAGTGGGTTAGCCTGCTCAGAGCGGATGCGGCCCCGTATCAGATAGCCCATCAACACGGGCACCAACGTTACCGCCAGCCCTGCCGCTGCCGCCATGGCATAGGTCTTGGTGAATGCCAGCGGCTTGAACAATCGCCCTTCTTGCGCCTCCAACGCAAACACCGGCACGAATGACAACGCGATGATGAGCAGGCTGACGAAAAGAGCCGGCCCTACCTCGACAGCGGCCTCGGTCATCAATGCCCAACGCGTAGCGCCGCTGGGCTCCTCGCCATCATGTGAGTGACTCCACTGTTCGAGATGCTTGTGCGCGTTCTCGATCATCACCACGGCGGCATCCACCATCGCCCCTATTGCTATCGCGATGCCACCCAGAGACATCAGATTGGCGGACACGCCCTGCACATGCATCACGATAAAGGCGACCAACACACCGAGAGGCAAGGTGATCACCGCGACCAGTGCTGACCGCAGGTGCCCAAGAAATAGCGCGCACACCACCGCGACGACCAGGAACTCTTCCGCCAGCTTGCCCCACAGGTTTTCAACGGCCGCATCGATCAGCTGCGCGCGATCGTAGGTGGGCACGATGCTCACGCCGGGCGGCAAGCTGTGTTGCAGTTCGGCCAGCCGAGTCTTGACCGCGGCAATCGCAGCGCGTGCGTTCTTGCCGGAGCGCAACACGATCACACCGCCAGCGACTTCGCCTTGACCGTCAAGCTCGGCGACGCCACGACGGAACGTAGGGCCTCGACGCACGGTAGCTACGTCGCGCAACTGGATCGGCACGCCATCCTGATTCGCGCCCAGCGGTACGTGCTCGAAATCCTCCTGAGTGTGCAGATAGCCCTCGCTGCGCACCATGAGTTCGGCCTCGCCCTGTTCGATCACCGAACCGCCGCCGGCACCGTTGGCTGCCTGCACAGCTTCGATCAGGGATGAAACCGTCAGCCGCCGCGCGGCCAGTGCCTGCGGATCGGGAACGATCTGCCAGGCTCTTTCCATACCGCCCAAGCTGGCGACTTCCGCCACATCCGGCACGGTCTTGAGTTGATAGCGCAGGAACCAATCCTGTAATGCGCGCAGTTGCCCAAGGTCATGCTGACCCGTGCGGTCTACCAGCGCGTATTCGTAGATCCAACCCAGGCCCGTGGCGTCGGGCCCCAGCGCGGGATTGACGCCCGCGGGCAACCGATCACGCACCTGGCTCAGATACTCCAGCACACGCGAGCGCGCCCAGTAGAGATCCGTATGCTCGTCGAACAGGACGTAGACGTAGGAATCCCCAAAGAAGGAGTACGCGCGCACCGCCGTGGCGCCCGGCACCGAGAGCATGGTCGTCGCCAGTGGGTAGGTGATCTGATCCTCAACCACCTGCGGCGACTGTCCCTGCCAGTTGGTGCGGATGATGACCTGCGTGTCGGAGAGATCGGGCAAGGCATCGATGGGCGTGTGAAGCGCGGCGAAGAGGCCGACGGCAGCCAGCACCAGTGCGACGAGCAGAACCAGCGCACGGTGTGCCATGGATGCACGAATCAAGCGGGCGATCATCGATCACCTCCCATGGATGCACTGCTCGCTGCAGCTGGTGCAGTGTTATCGGCGTCAAGACGCTCCAGTGCGCCTGAAAGACTCGCCTCCGAGTCAATCAGGAACTGGCCCGATGCGACGACCTGCTCACCCTCATGCAGGCCCGCCACGATCTCCGTGTAACTACCGGCCGCTCGCCCGGCCTGCACCACCACCGGACGGAAACGACCACCACCAAGTGCCACCATCACGCGCGGGCGATCACCGGTCGCAATCAACGCTTCCGTGGGAACCACAAGTACAGGTGCGTTCGACGTGGGTGTGAAAGCGACCCGAACGAATTGCCCCGGAACGAAATGACCTGTGCTGTTGGCGAGTACGATGCGCGCGCGCTGTGTACGTGTAGTGGGATCGAGATCCGGCAACAACGTTTCAACGGTGCCCGTCATACGTTGCCCTGGAAATGCATCCGTACTAACCGTTACTGGCGTGCCCGATGACAATCGTCCAGCGAGCGCCTGAGGCACTGCGGCTTCGATCCATACGGAAGTCAGACCGTTGAGTGTCATCAACGTTTGCCCTGCCGTCACACGCTGTCCCTCGCGAACATCGAGCGAGGTGATCACACCGGCCTGTGGTGCTCGCAACGTCACACCACCATCGGCCGAGCGTGCGCCCTTGAGATCGGATGACGTCAGACCAAGCACCTGCAAGCGCTGTTGCGCAGCGCCGCGCAGTGCCTGCGCATCCGGTGATTGCACATGCCGCAAGGCGTCCGATTCGGCGAGTGCGCTGCTCCATGACGGCGCAAGCAGATCGGCGAGTGGCTCACCGGCGGCGACGGCGGTGTACGGTGCGCGAACCTGCAACCGGGTGATGACGCCATCCGCCCTCGCGCTGACGGTGATGGCTTGCCGCAGGTCCCAGGTCACGGTGCCGGGCGCCTGAACTTCGCCTTCCAACACTTGGCGTTGCACAGAGGCCAAGCGAACGCCCAGGTTCTGCACGGTCGCCGGATCGATCCGCACACTTCCCGATGTGTCGTCGGCACCGGCGTACTTAGGCACCATCTGCATACCCATGGGTGACGGGCCTGGCTTGTCGAAGTGCTGATCCGGCACCATGGGGTCGTACCAGTACGCCACGGGTTGAGATGGCGCAGAAGCCACCGGGCTGGTGTTTGCAGCGGACGCTGTGGTGGAGCGGTGGCCCCACCCGTAACCAGCGGCAACGGCGATGAGCAGGCCAAGGGCGCAAAAGATAGGAATGAGCCAACGCTTCATGGCGCGTCTCCCTGGGTCGGCAATAGATAAGCAAGGGCCGCCCAGGCGCGGCCGTAATCGGCCTGCATGCGGGCGTAGTCGGCGTGGTGGGACAGCTCGTCACGTCGCGCTTGCAGCAGCGGCTGGATATCGCCACCGCCGCGGTAAGCGGCCAACGCGAGTGCAGAGCGATCCTCCGCCAGTGGCAACAGCACATCGCGATGGCGACGCACCTGTTGCCCCAATGCCTGCCATTGCGCCCAGGCCGCCTGTATCGCTCCTGCCTGCTCGCGACGTGCATCTTCATGCTCGGCTTGCACGGCGTCGAGATCCGCAGCGCGAGCGGAGATGCCGCGATCCTGCCGATTGCGAGAGAACAGCGGCAGACTGACGCCTACCTGCAACGACACCATGTCGGAGAGACCACGCACGCGCGAGCCGTAGCTCATGCCGACCGACCATTGCGGGTCTTTCTCCGCCTTGGCTTCATCCAGCGCCGCTTCTGCGGCGCGCTCTCGAGCCGGCCATGCCAGCAACGCGCCCTGGCGATCGAGTTGCGCCAGCAGCGCGGCTTCATCGGCAGGCAGAACACCAAAATCCGGCGCGTCACCTAGCGGTTGATCGACCGGCTGGCCGAGCCAGCGCATGAGCCGCGCGCGTGCCTGCGCTTCGTCGGAGGCAGCGGTGTCGATCCGATTGGCGAGATCGAGTGCTTCCATGCGCGCGGCCAGAACATCCGCTGCACTGCCGGTGCCGCTGCGCAGATGCGCTTCAGCCATGGCGACGTCCTGCGCCCAGGCGGTCTTCAAGGCTTCCAGCATCATCTGCTCGTGATGAGCCCCCCACGCGGTGACCCAGGCGTCCGCGACTTGTTGCCGAATGGCGAGCGCCGAGATGGTTTCGGCCGCCGAAGCGAGTTCGACATTCGCCGACGCGAACGCGCGCTCAGCGCCGCGTTTGCTTGACGACGGCAGTGCCTGCGTGATGCCGACCGTGCGCATGGTCATGCTGTCGCCGCCGGCCGTGAAGGCGCCCGGCCCCTGAACGGCCAGGTTGTCGATGCCTACCGTGAATTGCGGATCCGGCAAGGCACCGGCGCGCGCCGATTCTTCACGGGCGGCAGTCGTCCGCGCTTGTCGCGCCTCGATCTGTGGCGCGTGTGAAAGCGCCTGTTGCTGTGCCTGGTCCAGCGTCAACGCAGGTGATGCCGCCCAAGCGGATGAAACGATGAACGCACTGGCCACGCACGGCAGCCAACGCCAGCGTCGCGCGACTATCGCGCGCACGCCGTAGGAGAGGATGAACATGATGAACTCCGATCGCACACGTACACAGCCGTGCATGCGCACGGCCACCGTTCAAAGTGCGATCGGGGCTTAAATCAACAGCGTGCAGAACCGCAGCGAAGGCGGCGATTCCGTGGGAAAGAGGCGGGTATCCGGCAAGTGCGTCCAGGTGGGCGCACGAACAACCAACTTCGCCATGGCGGCGAAATCAGGCGGCAACAACAGCGGCGGCACCGCGGGAACTTTGGCATCCGGCGTGGCGGATACATGACTGGCGCAGTGCTCAGTACAACGCGGATCCACGGGATGCTGTGCGGATGCATGGTGAGATGCGCCCATGCCCATGGCCTCGCAATCACTCATCGCGAGCTCATGCGTGGCGGGAGCCGAGGGCAAGGTGCACACGTACGCGGCCATCGCCAACTGCTGGAACAGCAGGCAGAACACCACCATCCCCACCCAAAGGAGGCGACGACGGCGACTAAGGCAATAGCGGAAGCGCATGGCGGCGCATGGTAGCGCATCTGGACTTGGGTCCAGTCAAGTACTGCCGATCATCATTTCCGACATGAGCGCTGCGAACCGATGAGGCACCCAAGCTGGCAAGCTTTCATCGTTATGTTTCCGCGCTGTGCAAAGCGCGCACCGGCCACATCAACGAGCAAGCGAGGCCGAAGGTTTGCGCTTGACCGGCGCGCGCTTGCTTCCCTTGCCAGCACTGAGGGTAGACGTCTCAACACACTCCCCACGCGCCCAGCTCTCCTTGCACGCTTGCGCCAGCCGACGCAGCTCGTGCTCCTGCTCCGCCAGCTCGGCGCGAAGTTGGGTGATCTCGGTCAGGCGTCTCTCCAGCCCGGCCAGGATTTGCTCGTGCGGCAACTCATCCGCGGGTCGATCAAAGAGGCTACGCAACGCGTCCAGCGAGAAACCCAGGCGCTGCGCGAGCTGGATGAACTGAAGTCGCTCGATCGCTTGCTGATCGTAGTCGCGATACCGGTTGAGACCTCGCTTGCCGGCAGGCAGCAGCCCACTGTCTTCGTAGTAGCGGATGGCGGACGTACTCATGCCCGTTCTTTTCGCCAGTTCACCGATGCGCATACCTAACCCTTGACCTTCAAGTCAACTTGAATCTTAGACTGCCGGCATCGCCACTTCCAGCTCCCCTGCCCATGTCACGTCAACACCCCCTCTTCGAGTCATTGACCCTCCCCGGCGGCCAGACACTAAAGAACCGGATCGCCAAGGCGGCGATGGAGGAAGGTCTGGCCGAACCCGGACAGCTTCCCGGCAAGCCAACGCATACGCTGTATCGCCGTTGGGCCCAAGGTGGCGCGGGACTTCTCATCACGGGCAATGTGATGGTGGCTCCCGATGCGCTGACGGGGCCCGGTGGGCTTGTGCTGGACGACACCACCCCGCTGGCGCCCTTCAAAGCCTGGGCGGATGCAGCCCACGTCGGCGGGGCAAGGATCTGGATGCAGATCAACCACCCCGGTCGCCAAACCTATGCGAACTTGGGAAACCCAGGGTATGCCCCCTCAGAAGTGCCGTTGCAGATGGGCAAGCTCGGCGCGTTGTTTGCGCCGGTCAAAGCGCTGACGGCGGATGAGATCAACGAGATTGTCCGCCGCTTCGCCGCTACCGCACGTGCGGCGCAACAGGCTGGGTTCGATGGTGTGCAGATCCATGCGGCTCACGGCTATCTGCTCTCCCAGTTCCTGTCACCGCTGACCAACCAACGCACAGACGACTTTGGCGGATCGCTGAAGCAGCGCGCCCGTTTGCTCATCAGGGTAGTTCGTGCGGTGAAGGCGGCCGCGCCGTCGATCGCTGTCTCCGTCAAGCTCAATAGCGCGGACTTCCAGCGCGGCGGCTTCAGTGAGGCGGATGCTGTTGCGGTGGTTGAGCTGCTCAACCAAGAAGGCATCGATCTACTCGAACTCTCGGGCGGTAGCTACGAGAGCCCCGCCATGCAGGGCCGAACCGCTGACGGACGCACGCTGGCTCGCGAAGCCTATTTCCTGGAGTTCGCATCTGAGCTGGCGAAAGTCGCGCGCATGCCTCTCATGACAACAGGAGGTATTCGTCGGCGGGAGGTCGCGGAGAGCGTGTTGGCTGGCGGCATGAGCCTGGTCGGCATAGGCACTGCCCTCGCCTACCAACCCGATCTCCCCAAACGCTGGCAGACAGCCGAGACGGCCGTCGCACCGGTGGTGGTCAGTTGGAAGAACAAAGCGTTGGCCAGTGTCGCCACGATGGCCACGGTCCGCCGCCAGCTTCATCGCATGGGCGCGGGCCGCACACCTTCGACAGGTGTGTGGCCCAGCACGAGCCTGTTACTCGACCGAATCAAGACACGTGCGCTGACGAAACGCTATGTGACGTGGCGCCGGGAGTATTCGATGGCTAAGAAATGAGTTCTCCCGACGAGCCATCGGATCCCCACGTGGGCTCGCGGGTTCGAACTCCACCATCTTTACCCGTCATAGAGGGCTTGCGGCAACGCAGGCCCTTTTTTTCCGCGCACCCTGCTTCAGACGCGGCGCGCACCCACGGGATCACAGCGAGAAAATTTGTCTGCCCGGGGGCGACCCGCCAATGAAGTGACTTGGCTAGCCCATTTCCGTTCTGCCGCGCGAAAACGTCTAAGCAAGGCCAGCACCATGCGAGGGGCATGCGGCGGGCTTGCACGGCAGTCGATAGCTGCTGAGAAACAAGGGGGAGTCGTGGACACCAAACAAGTAAGAGCGCGGGTCATCGACGCTCAAAATCGCATCCGATCCGAGCTCGATGCTCTGGCAACGGACATAGGGCCAGGATGGCGACTCTGCTGCGATGTCATCGCCGAAGAGCGCTATGGCCTTGACGTCGAATACTACACATGGATCGTCAACATCGAGGCCAGGCTCAACACGGAGTACTCGTCTCTACCGAGACCCAGCTTCCCGTGACACTTCTGCCTTAAAACCGCTAAGCGTTGCTCATAGGAAGTCATCCCGGCTCGCATGTGCAAAGCCGGCGTCATGCTGTGCGCGAAATTCGTGCCTGGTGTTACAGAAGCCTCAAGAGGCGGAACCAGCCGACGCTAGCCGCCGCCTGAAAGAGACGTCCAGACACCACCTGACCACGATTGCCAAGCCCACCGTACGATCTATTCTGCTCAATGCTCAGACCAGACGGCCAACTCATAGCCATCGCTATCAACAAAGTGAAAGCGTCGGCCGCCAGGAAAGTCGAAGATCGGCCGAACGATGCGACCACCAGCAGCCTCTATATCTACGCGGGTCACATCGAGATCGTTCGAATACAGCACAACAAGTGCACCACCCGGCTGCGGAGTGCCATGGTAAAAGCCACCCGTGAGTCGACCATCGCGGAACTCGCAGTAATCAGGACCGTAGTCCTGAAATGTCCAATCGAACGCACGACCATAAAAACGCTTCGCCGCCTCGATTGAGGTTACGGCAAATTCGATGTAGTCAATTCGGTGATGCTGGTCGGTACGAGACATGACGCCCTCGCAAAATAGTGGAGGCGTCATTGTTGCGTGGCGCTGCCGCGGCTGGCTTGGCGAAAACGGACACATCACCTAGCGTGGCGGGCAACGAGCTCGCTTGGGGTCAAGCCGGTCAACAACTGGCTATCGCGAACCAGATGGGGCGCGTCGCCATAGCCGGCCTCCAATGCCGCGGAGGTAAGCGTGGCGTGTCGCGGAGCCAACTTCAGGAATCGCTGGAGCCGCAAGATGCGGTCCAGTGTCTTCGGGCCATAGCCAACCGCTTGCTGACACCGACGCAGCAGTGATCGCTCGGTCATGTTGAGAGAAGCCGCTAGCGCGGAAACTCGCGGTGCCGCTGGGCTCTGCAGGACAGAAAAAACCCACTGCATTTGGCGGTCCGCGGTGAACTCACGACTGAGACACAAGGCATGCAATACCTCGGCTGGGTTCATAGCTTCATGGAGCTGACGCTCCCAGTCCCTGGTATGGCGGTTTCCCCATAAGTCCGACAGCAGCACGCGTTGGTCCGTGATGTGATGGAGAGGCAGCCCCAACAATCCCGCAGCCGTACCATGGGCCAGACGCACACCCGTAAGTGTGCTGCCAGGCGCCAGCATCGCCATGGCCGCACGACTGTCTGGCCCGGCCACGAAAAGGCTGCTTCCGTTCCAGATGAAGTCGACGCATCCATCTGGCAGTACTTGTGTGGGCTGAGCATCGAGACTGCCCTGACAAAACTGCCACGTGCATTGCACGCGCTCACGCAAAGCGATGGGTGTAGCCAGCTCGGTATAGCGGGAAACAGGGGGCGGAATCATCACGAATCGGCGCGGGTAGACACCGCGAGCTTATTCCACGGAGCTGGAGCGCACAAAAACAGAGGTCCTGACTTGATAAAGGGCCCACCTCACCGCATTTCCGCGCACAAAAAAGGCGCCCAAGGGCGCCTAAGTTGTTGATGCAATGGAGGCCTGGGTCGGAATCGAACCGGCGTACACGGCTTTGCAGGCCGCTGCATGACCACTCTGCCACCAGGCCATTGCATCCGGATCGTAACCTGAAACGCGATTACCATCCGTTGAAAAAACAAAACCCCGGATTGCCGAGGTTTTGCTGAAAACTGGAGCGGGAAACGAGACTCGAACTCGCGACCCCGACCTTGGCAAGGTCGTGCTCTACCAACTGAGCTATTCCCGCATCGGAGTCAGAAATAATAGCAGAACAATGGCGTTTGTGAAGACCTTGGGAAGACTTTTTTCACGTGGCCCAGGGGGCGGCCGGGCGCCGGGCATCGCGTTCTGGAGACGCCAGCGGTGGCAGGCTGCATCCGCACCGCGCTCAGGCGTCTCCCGTGGGCAACAGTCCGTCCGATTTGTGCGATCTGGTATCTGGGCCTTTCCGACTTATCTTGGGTGGGCGGGCCTGCTAACCCTATTCGCGTGGCTCGCGCTGGGATCTTTTTGCCCGCCAGACAAGGAAGAGCGAAGGAGTGTACGTCCGTACACGACTGAGTGATGACGCGGTATGGCGGGCAAAAAGACCCAGCCCGAAGGGTTGCTTGTCCGTTGCCACCCAGCGGCAGCGCGCGGCTTGACCTGGCAGCCAGCCAGGTCTGCGCCACGCACTACCACCGGACGGCAACGGACAAGCAACGCGGGCTACGCGAATAGGGTTAGCAGGCCCTAAGCGCTTTACCAGCGCGTCCCATCATCAAGGAGTGCCGCATGATCGACCGTCGACCTTTCAACAGTCTGGGCGGAGCCAACCACGGCTGGCTCAATGCCAAGCATCACTTCTCGTTTGCCAACTATCACGACCAGGGCCGCATGGGCTGGGGTGCGTTGCGCGTATGGAACGACGACACCATCGCGTCGCAGACGGGCTTTCCCCCGCACCCCCATGCGGACATGGAAATCATCACCTACGTTCGCGAGGGCGCGATCACGCACCAGGACAGCCTTGGCAACAAGGGTCGCACGGTTGCGGGCGACGTGCAGGTAATGAGTGCCGGCACGGGCATTACGCATGCTGAGTACAACCTCGAAAACAGCAATACGCAGATCTTCCAGATCTGGATCATGCCGGATGAACACGGCAACCCGCCCTCGTGGGGCACCAAGCCGTTTCCGATCGGCGATCGCTCGGGGCGATTCGTGACGCTGGCCAGTGGCTTCAAGGAAGACACTGATGCCCTGCCCCTGCGCACCGATGCACGCGTGCTCGGCGCAACACTGAAGGCCGGTGAGACGGCGGTGTATGAGCTCGACGGCAGCCGCTATGCGTACCTGGTGCCTGCCAAGGGCAAGCTCGACGTGAATGGCGTAACGCTCGATGCACGTGACGGCGCAGCGATTCGCGATGAAACGAAGCTGACCGTGACGGCGCTGGAAGACTCGGAACTGGTGCTGGTAGACAGCGCACCGTGAGACAGGACGGTAGGCGGCAGCGTCTGCCGTCCTTCCGACCAAGGTGGGGGTGAACCAGCTGGGTGACCTTGCTAACCTCGCGTAGTCCCCTGCGCGAGGTTAGCGATGAATCACGGCATCCACACCATCGACACTGGCTTCGTTCGTCCGCGATTCGATGCGGCCTACTTGCTTGTCGAAGCCGGCCATGCCGCCTTTATCGACTGTGGCACCAACCACAGCGTGCCTCGCATGCTCAAGGCGCTCGACGATGCAGGGCTCGCCCCCACTGATGTCGATTGGCTGATTCTCACGCACGTCCACCTTGATCACGCCGGCGGCGCGGGGCAACTGATTGCACATCTGCCCAACGCGCGCCTGGTGGTGCACCCACGCGGTGCGCGCCACATGATCGATCCCAGCCAGCTATGGGCGGGAGCCATGGCGGTCTACGGCGAGGAAGTGATGGAAGCCACGTATGGACGGCTGCGCCCCATTCCGGCCGAACGCGTGGTCGAAGCACCCGACGGTCACGTGGTTTCACTCGCAGGACGATCGCTACTCTGCCTCGATACGCCAGGACATGCGCGCCATCACCTGAGCGTGTATGACCAACAAGCCAACGTGTGCTTTACCGGCGATACGTTCGGCCTCTCGTACCGCGAATTCGATACGGCCAATGGTCCTTTCATTCTGCCCACGACGACGCCGGTGCAGTTCGACCCGGATGCTCTGCATGCATCGATCCGGCGTCTGGTTAGCCTGAAGCCATCGGCGATGTACATCACCCACTTCGACCGCGTCGAAAACATCGAGAAACTGGCCGGCGATCTGCACATCCAGATCGATGCCATGGTGTCCCTCGCCATCGCGGCGCAAGCGCAATCCCTGGATAACGCGCAGCGACACGAAGCGATGAAGGTCGCATTGGCGGACCTCTATCTGTCGCGTGCGCAGGCCCATGGCTGGACGGGCGACCGCGCATCCCTGCTTGTTCTGCTAGGCATGGATGTGGAACTCAACGCTCAAGGTTTGGGCGTGTGGCTGGACAGTCAGAAGAAATCAACCGACTGACGTCACCGCCCTCAGCGCAATGACGCGTCGATCAACTGATTGGCGATCTTGACGAGCGACTCCGCGGGTCCATGTGACCCGAACATCTGTCCTGACGCATAGGTGCCTTCAAGCAGCAGCAGCAGGCCGTCCGCGAGGACGTTCGGCTCCTTGGCCCCCATCGCCGTCGACAACTCGACAAGGCGCTCGCGAAACTTGTGCTTGTGCTCTTCGGCAACCTTGCGGGCCGGATGGTCGTCACCAGGGTATTCCACCACCGCATTGGTAAGCCCGCAGCCGCGGTAACCCGATTGCGTGGCGCGATGCGCCAGCCCCTCGATGTAGGACATGAGTTGCCCGCGCGCGTCATCCGGATGCGTCTCGGCACCCGCTTCGAACACCTTCCAGAACGCTACTTCGTAGTCGCGCAGGTACTCGGCGGCGAGATCGTCCTTGGAGGCATAGCTGCGGTATAGGCTGGGTTTGGTGACGCCTGCCTTTGTAACGATCTCCTCCACGCCAATGGCGCGGATGCCCTCACGGTAGAACAACTCGCGCGCCGTGCGGCGTATGCGTTCGGCGGCCTTGGGCTTGCCTTCGGCGCTGGGTTCGATGGGCTCGGATGGGAAACGTTTGATCGGCATGGCATACGGCTGTTGACAATGTTACCGATCGGTACGTACGATTCACCCACTCCACGTACCGACC
>NZ_JAELTQ010000605.1 GCF_016428905.1 Dyella sp. ASV24
ACAGAATGCATGGGCTGATGCCCAGCCACGGACAGATCCTGCACCGCCAGACGCCTCTGAGCGAGCGCAATGCCTGCATACCTGTCTCTTATACACATCTGACGCTGCCGACGAAGCTGGAATGGTGGTGTTGGGGGGGGGGGGGGGGGGGGGGGGGGGGGGGGGGGGGGGGGGGGGGGGGGGGGGGGGGGGGGGGGGGGGGGGGGGGGGGGGGGGGGGGGGGGGGGGGGGGGGGGGGGGGGGGGGGGGGGG
>NZ_JAELTQ010000606.1 GCF_016428905.1 Dyella sp. ASV24
GTCGGCATGGATGAGCTGGACAAGCAGCGCGCAGGCAGCATTGCCGCAGGCGGCCCTGGCGCGTCTGCGCTGCCGATGCCGGCGGGTGATGCGATGGCCGCCAACGCGCCGTCGACCGACCAGGCGCTGTCTCTTATACACATCTCCGAGCCCACGAGACAGGACAGGCCATCGCGTATGCCGTCTTCTGCTTGAAAAGGGGGGGGGGGGGGGGGGGGGGGGGGGGGGGGGGGGGGGGGGGGGGGGGGGGGG
>NZ_JAELTQ010000607.1 GCF_016428905.1 Dyella sp. ASV24
TGGCTGCGACGGTACCGGCCACTTCCAGGCCGGGAACCGGGTTGGCGCCGGGCGGAATAGGGTAGTTGCCTTCGCGTTGCAGCACGTCAGGGCGGTTCACGCCAGCCGCTCGCACCTGGATCAGCACCTGTCTCTTATACACATCTCCGAGCCCACGAGACAGGACAGGCCATCGCGTATGCCGTCTTCTGCTTGAAAAGGGGGGGGGGGGGGGGGGGGGGGGGGGGGGGGGGGGGGGGGGGGGGGGGGGGG
>NZ_JAELTQ010000077.1 GCF_016428905.1 Dyella sp. ASV24
ATGACTGGGCAGCGTGCGCCCCAGCGCGAGGTTGGCGCAGGCCTCACCCATGGCGGCCGAGGTCTGAATGCCGTAACCGCCCTGGGCGGCCACCCAGAAGAAGTCATTCCTTCCCGGCTCGAAACCTCCGACCAGATCGCCGTCGGCCACGAACGAGCGCAAGCCTGCCCAGGTACGCGTGGGACGGCGAATCGTCATCGTCGTCGCTTCCTCAATGCGATGGATGCCGATGGCGATGTCGAGCTCTTCCGGCTGTACGTCGTGTGGCGTCACCGGATCGGCATTCGCAGGGCTTCCCAGCAATAGTCCTGCATCCGGCTTGAAATAAAAGGTTTCCTCGACATCGGTGACGAAGGGCCAGCGTGCCGTGTCGATACCCGACGGCGGCTCGAACAGGAAAGCGGAGCGACGCCTCGGCTGGATGCCCAGCGATGCCACGCCGGCCAGCGCGGCGACCTGATCCACCCAGGCACCCGCCGCATTGACCAGCAGAGGCGCGCGGAAGCAATCGTCACCCGCATCGACAAACCAATGACCCGGTCCGCGCTCGATCGAACGAATATCGACGCGTACACGAAGCTGGCCGCCTCTTGCGCGCAATCCCCGTAAGAAGCCTTGGTGCAGTTCGTTTACGTCGATATCCGCCGCACCCGGTTCGTACAAGCCGATCTGCGCCATCTCCGGACGAAGGACGGGAACGGTATCGCGCAACCATGTCGCGTCCACCACCCGAAGGCCCTGTGTACGCGAGGCCATCTCGACGTGCTGTGCGTGAACCTCTTCGATCTGCGCATCGGTGCCTATGCTCAACGAGCCGCGCGGCGAAAGAATGGCGTGGCGCACGAAGCCCTCGGGCGGATGATCGAAGAAGTGTCGTGCGGCGCGGGTGAGTGCACGCACCTGCGGAGAACCATAGGTTTCGGAGAACAACGCCGCCGAACGACCGGTCGAATGCACGCCTGCATGTTCCTCGCGCTCCAGCACCAGCACACGCGCGTGCGGCGCCATGAAATAGGCCACAGAGGCTCCGGCCATGCCAGCTCCAATCACGATGATGTCTGCGTCGTGCAGCGTACTCATGCGGTCTCACTTTCCCGGGCGGATTGACGGGCCACCACACTGGTGGCGGTAAGGTCGGCGGTGACGTTCCCCAAGGTGGCGAGCGCATCCGGCAAAGCATCGACGGCGAGCATCAGCCCCAGCGGTCCTACGGGCACGCCCATGGCTTGTGCCACGGGGAGATTGGTCGCCATGAAACTCACGGCGCCGGGCAACCCCACCGAGCCGAGACTGATCACCACCGCCAGTAGCGCCGCAGCAAACAACGGCGCCATGCCAACGTCGATACCGTAGGCCCAGGCAATAAAACATGCGGACGTCACGTACTGCACAGGGCTCGTCAGACGGAACAGACTGACGGCCATCGGCAGCACCAGCGCATTCACCTGTGACGGATAACCGAGCCGCCGCTCCGCACTCTCCAACATGGCGGGAAGCGAAGCCAATGACGATTGTGTGCTGGCCGCGACGATCTGCGCCGGCACCAGCGCGGGCACAAACCGGCGCAACGTCTCGCCACCCCACACAACCGCCACAGGCAACATCAACAAGGTCAGGCAGAGATAAAGGATGCACTCCACCAGTACATAGATGCCCAGGGCGCTCAGCATATGCACGCCGGCACGCGCACACACCGCGAGGATCAACGCGAACACGCCCAACGGCGCCACCCACAACACCCAGCGCACAATCACGATCATCGTGTCAGCGATGGCCTGGAAAAACGATACGACCAAGGCGCGACGCTCCACCGCGATACGCGTGAGACCAAAGCCGAAGAACAACGCGAATACGACCAACGGCAACATGGCGCTTTGCGCTGCCGCATTGATCGCATTCGACGGCACAATGCCGTTGAACCACTCCGCCCACCCCACGGCACCCGTAGCGGCTGGTGCGTGTGTCGCCACCGCACTCTCCAGTGCCGTAGTCAGTGAAGGGTTGTGGGGAAACAGTGCAAACAGGCGCGGTGCGGTGGCGGCAGTAAAGAGTGCGCCGCCGGTGAGAATCAGGATGAACGCCACAATTGCCCGCCGCGCAATACGTCCCGACGCCGCGGCATCACTGGCCGTGTTAACACCAACGACCACCAAGGCGAAAACCAGCGGCACGACGGTCATCTGCAATGCGTTGAGCCACAGCCGGCCCAATGGCTGTACGGCATCCGCCACCTGCACGGCGGCTGTTGGGGACCACGCTGCCAAGGCAAGGCCGCCAGAAGCACCCAACACCAGGCCGATAAGCACCCGCGTAGTGGGGCTCAAGGTTGTTTCCCCAACGCCGGCAAATGCCATGGCGCACGCAATCGCACGTACTCGCTTTGCGGCAGCAACACGAACACGGGCTGATCTTCGGGTTTCATCCAGGCCAGCAGCTGACGCATCACCGGCTCCGGCATGGCCGTGCATCCTGCGGTAGCGTCAGTAGGCGATGCCCACAAATGCGCAAAGATGCAGCTGCCGCCACCCGGCTTGCCCTTGGCGTTGTGTTCGATGACAAAGCCGATCTTGTAACGCTGGTCGCCGTCAAGGTGCAGGTCGCGCCGCATCGGCTCGCTCGCACCCTCCACGTCTTTCTCGCCGACCTTCTTCGCGTCGACGATCTGGTTGTAATACGGCGATCCATCCACATCGACGCACCAATCGGTATCCGTCATTGCTTCATAGGGCATGCGCGTGTCGCCGCTGGCGGCATAACCGAATACCGCACCGACACGATAGACGCCTGCCGCTGCGCGGCCGTCTCCCTCGCGCTTCTGCGGACCGTCGGCTTGCGGCTGGTTCAAACCCAGCCCCCAGGCGGCGCCGGATCGACCCACGGTGACGGCCTGCGCATCCATCACCGGTTTCCAGCCGTCGCCTGTTCGCTCGAAGGCGCGCAGCACACCATGGTCCGCATTCCAGTCGGGTGTAATCACCAGCACCATTTGGCGCGAAGCCTGCCAATCGACATCGCTACGGGCTGCCACGGAGGGACCGATGACAGCGAAAGCCAGTGCGGCGGCGAGGAAACGGCGGATCGGAAAGCGATGAAAGGACATGGTTATGCGATGCCGTTGAAGAGGTGACTAGGGATCCAGCATCTGCTGGATACGTTCAAGATTGGCGAGAAGCTGCCGATGACGCCGCTCGTCGCCTTCGCACAACTGCACAAACACGCCATCAAGCAGATGCTGCAGCGCTGACTGATAAAGCACGGGCTGGATGTACGGCCGCTCGTCATGTGCCGATACCAGCAGCGCGATATCCGCAAGAGCCCGCAACGGATTGGACGTATGTCGCGTTACTGTGATCAGTCGACCGCGTCGCTCGCGAAAGAAACGAGCCATCTTGCACAGCGCCGGATGTTGCCCGTGCTCGGAGAACACCATCAGCACGTCGCTTGCACCAGCAGCGGATACACTGGCGGCCATGCGCCCTGCATCCACGTGATGCACGCAGGGAATGCCCAGCAACGACAAGCGCTGCGCAAAGCCATGCGCGTACATGTCGTCGTCGCCCAGGCCAATCATGAACACCTTGCCACCGGCGGCCGCCACGGCAATGGCGTCGGCTACTGCATCCAGTGTTTCGGGTGCATTGATGAGACGGGTTTCTTCTTCCGACGCGGATTTGCACCGCCATAGATTGCCGGCCAGCGACTCGTCTGCGGCGGCCGGCGCTTGTGCCGTCACCTGCGCCGCGTCGCCGTTATCGGCGCGAGCAATGGCCTCGCCCACCGAATACTTGAGATCGGGATACCCCTTGAAGCCCAACTTCTGAGTGAACTTCACCACGCTGGATTGGCTGATGCCCAGCGCGTCCGCTAACTGCTGCGATGAGTAATCACGCAAGAGTTGAGCGTTCTCCAGGATGAAATCGGCCACACGCCGCTCGACCGCCGACATCTGGTCGCGTTCGGCGCGAATTCTCACCAGCGGCGACATATCAAGCTTCCAACTTTTCCAGGCCGCGAATTTCGCGGATGCCCAAGCCAGGCGCATCGGTGACCGAGATCTCCGATTCGTTGAACACCACGCCACCGTCAACAGGGTTGTATTGGCACAGCGATGGCCCATCCAGGTCGACCTTGGTGATCACCGCGGACCTAGCCACCGCCACGTGCACGGCCGCTGCCACGCTGATACTGCTTTCCAGCATGCAACCGATCATGCACTCCACCCCGTACATGCCGGCAATGTCGGCGATACGCATGGCATTGGAGATGCCGCCTGTCTTCATCAGTTTGATGTTGATGATGTCCGCGGCGCGCATGCGGATCAGGTCCATCACCTCCATGGGGCCGAACACGCTCTCGTCGGCCATGATGGGCGTGTGCACGCGCTCCGTAACGTAGCGCATGCCTTCCAGATCGCGGGCCTTGACCGGCTGCTCGACCAGCTCCAGCCGAACGCCGGCATCTTCCAGCGTCTGCAGGGCATACACCGCCTGCTTGGCCGTCCAGCCCTGGTTGGCATCCAGGCGCAACAGTGCGCGATTCTCCACCGCCGCATAGATCGCCTTGACGCGCTCGATGTCGACGCCGATGTCCTTGCCCACCTTGATTTTCAGCGATTCAAAACCGCGCTCCACGGCGCTGATGGAGTCGGCCACCATCTTGTCGATGTAGTCGACGCTGATGGTGATATCGGTGGTGATCACCGGGTCGCCACCGCCGAGCAACTTGTACAACGGCGCGCCATACATCTGCCCCCACAAGTCGTAGATGGCGATCTCCACCGCGGCTTTGGCGCTCGTGTTGCGTTCCATCGCACTCTGAATGAGCTGCGTAAGCCGGTTGAGGTCGGCGACGTCCTGCCCGATCAGGCGTGGCGCGATGTAGTGCCGGATCGCGTCGACGATTGAACCATGCGTATCGCCCGTGATCACCGCCGTTGCCGGCGCTTCGCCATAACCCACGTGGCCGGTGTCGGTATGCACCATCACCACGATGTCCTCGACCTGATTGACCGTGCGCAGCGCCGTCTTGAACGGCGTCTTCAACGGCACCCGCAGCATGCCGAACTGGATGTCGGTGATCTTCATAGGGCTCGGCAACTTCCTGTCTTCGATGGATGACGGTGATGGAAACGCGTTCATGGCCGCACATGCACGATGCTGGTCATGCGGTCGACATAGGTGTGCTTGTCGTCGTACATCAGCGGCAACAGCGGCGTCACCGACACTTCGTTCAGTTTGACGCGGCGCATCTTGCCCCCGCCGTCCCGGTAAGAAATGCCACTGGTGTCGTGGATGACATAAGGCTCGCCATCAAGCTTGCCGATCACCATCATCACGTGCCCCGGGATGTAGACAAGATCACCCACCTTGAGCGCCATCGCTGCCTTGAGCCGCTCGTCGTGGCTGTCCTTGTCGCCGAACGCCCGGTGAGTAAAGCCAGGGCTGATCGCCTGCTTGCTCGTGTTGCGGGGCATTTGCACGCCCAGGCTGCGATAGACATCCGAGACGAACCCGCTGCAATCCCGCCCGTCGTAGTCATGGCCCCAGCCGTAACGCTCGCCAAGGAACTTGAAGGCCTGTCGGATGATGTTCGCTTCGGTCAGCGGCAGATAGTTGTCTTGCGTATCCGCATTGCGCTGGATCAGCGCGGGTGAAAAGGCGAGCTTCCCGTCGGCCTGCCGGGTGGGTAGATCCACCACATAGGAAGCGTACGGCGACTGGCCGTTCACCGGCTGGTCGGCGGGCTGACTGGACGCCACCGGCACGGCGATACCCATGTCCAGCTGCAGCTGCGACACGGCAGGCTGCTCAGGCGTAAAGACCGTGCGTATCGTGCCGCCGGTCACTACGCGGTACGGCGCACGGCCGTCATAGCCCAGCACCTCGGCGGCCGTACCTTCGGCGACGTTTTCACGATGTGTCCATGCCGCGTAACGGGGACTCACCACGAACAACCAACGCCCATCACGACTGGTGTGCGCAATGAGCACCGGCGTACCTGGAAACTCCGCCGTCTCCTGGAAGCGATCGATATCGATGTCGTCCGTCGAGGTAAACACGCGCGTATCCGTCGGAAACGTACGCAACGCAGCACGCTGCACGATCATGCCGTAGCGGCTGGGTTGTTGCGCCGGTACAGCATCCAGCGCCAACGCATCCGTCAGTTGGCCGTGCAGACTCTCCGGTACGGGCTGACCTTTGATGTCATAGAGCTTGCGCGTCGGATACTGCGAAAGGTCGTTGATCCAGCCGGTGACCATTGCACGGTCAAGCTGCGCAGGCAGCGCATGCAGGTCATGCATGGATGGATCGACCTTGAGCAGGCTGGCGTTTCGCTTGCCGATCTCGGCGGCGTCCAACAAAACCTGATCCGGCTGTGTCGACTGTTTGACCCAGAAGTCCGAACCGAGCATCGCATTGCTGGTAATGCCGATGACGCCGGATGGCGGCACAAGCGCCGCGGCAGGTCCTTTCTCCGCGAATGTCGGCGCGGCTGCGAGGGCCGCGATCAGGCAGAACGTCAGGCGAGGCATGGATCGCATGATGATTCCTAGGCAATGGCCAGTGACGACATCACCGACGCCACCAGCAAACCGAATCCCGTACCGAGGATATAGCCCAGCAGCGCCAGCAAAATACCTACCGGCACCAACGACCGCGAGTAGCTCGCCGCCAGGATCGGAGTGGCGGCCACACCGCCGATGCAGGCCAACGAGGAGATGCCGCACAAGTACAGGTCAAAGTGGAATAGGCGCGCCGCCAAGGCGAGCAGCACCGCGTGAATAGCGATGATGCAGATCCCGCAGCCGATGTAGAGCGGTGCCGATCCAATGCCATCGAAGTTGCTTTGCGAGGCGAGGATCGCCACCACGCTGATGAGCATGGCGCTGGAGATGGTGTTGGCGCCGGCAAAGCGGGCCAGCGGCGTATGTGCCGCGATCAGGCCCAACACCGTGGCTAGCATGATGGTCCACGTAGTCGGGGAGATCATGTCCGACGTGGGCAGACGTCCAGCCAGCCACGCCGAGAAAGCCGCCGCCGCCAGTGCCATACCCAGCCACAGCAGCACATTGTCCGGTGTGGTCGGTCCGTTGTTGCGGGTTTCCTCCACCACCATGTCCGCACTCGACTTGGCGCGCGTCCAACGATTGAACTGCGTGGCGACGCGCCCGAGCCCGAACAGCACGACCACCCACATGGAGTAGCACAGCGCATCGGTGAGCAGAGAGAACGCCAGCAAGCGGTCCGGCATGCCAATGGCCTGCTTCACCGCCACCATGTTGGCAGTGCCACCGATCCAGCTGCCCGACAGCGCAGCCAGCGGCTGCCAGGCGTTGCCCGGGAGCCAGTAGCGGAACATCAGGAAGGTGCCGATGAAGGCAACGAACAAACACGCCATGGTGACGAAGAACACGGCCAGCACACGCGGGCCCAATCGGTAGATGGCGCGCAGATCGCAGTTGATCATCAACAGGAACAGCAGCGCAGGCACCATGTGCTCGATCAGCAGGCTCTGTGTGCCGCGAATCTCGTCGTTGACCTGCCACAAGCCCGTGACCGCAAGCGCGGTAACCAGCAGGTAGGTCAGCACGATCGGCGGCAGCACTTCGAAGAAGCGCCATTGGAAGCGCCGCTCGATAGCGGGAAACAAGCCCGCTGCCAGCAACATGACAGCGAGATAAGGCCAGGCCGTATGGATCATGTGTCCCCTCTGACTCCCCGATCACATTCGTTTTTGGAATACCTAACGCAACTTTTGGAATATCTAATTCACACAATGGACGTCCGAAGCATAATTTATTGACCGCCATTTGCAAGCCATGCTAAACAGCGACCTCGCCTTGTTCTTGGGGAAGCAGCAGGTGCGGACGGAATCACCCTCATTGGTCCTACGACGCCTGCGCGCACTGCCAATGGCGCTGGCGCTTTGTTGCCTTACTCCCTTGGCAATGGCGTCGAGCGTCGATGATTCGCCGGTATCGCACGCCGTTGCATTGATCGATGCCGGACAGTTCAAGGCCGCCGATGCGGACATCGAGAAAGCGCTCGCGCAACCCAACCTTCCATCGGAGACCCGCGAGGCGTTGTTGTTCCAGCGCGAACGCATGCGCCGCATCCTGCTCGACTTCACGCTGGACACCGACGCCGCCAAGGCGCGCGTGCGCAAGCAGATTCCCGATCTCACCGATGCGGAGTTCGCGCGCTGGGATCAACAAGGCCTGATTGAGCATCAGGTGATCGACGGCCGCACGCTCTACTTCAAGCGCGCGCCAAACAACCTGTTCCTGCTCAGCAAAGAAGCAGCAGCACGGCGCCCGCATCCTATGCCGTCCAACGACGATCCAATGGAGACGCTCAACGATCATCACCGTGCCGCGCGGCGCGAAGCGCTCGCCACGCACCGCAGCAGCGTCACGCCCAATCACGTACGGGTGACGGAGACCGTCACCGTTCGCGCCGATGCGGTACCTGCGGGCGAGACCATCCGCGCATGGCTACCCTTCCCCCGTGAGTTGCCGGGTCAACAGGAAGGCGTACGACTGTTCGACAGCCAGCCAGGCGGCGCGCGCGTTGCGCCGGCAAGCGCGCCTCAGCGCACGGCGTATATGGAAAAGAAAGCCGAGGCCGGCAAACCCACCACGTTCGCCGTGACCTACGAGCTGACCATCTACGCGCAGTACCACGACATTGACGCCACCAAGGTGGTGCCGGCGAAGATGACGCCGGAGCTGGCGCCATACATCGCGGAGCGCGCGCCACATATCGTGTTCACCGACGATTTGCGCGGCTACTCGCACAAGATCGTCGGCGACGAGAAGAACCCCTATCGCATCGCGCAGAAGTTATTCGCAGCCGTCGATCAGATTCCCTGGGCAGGTGCGCGCGAGTACTCCACCATCAGCAACCTCAGCGACTACACGCTGCACGCCGGCCACGGCGACTGCGGCGAACAAACCATGCTGTTGATCACCCTGTTGCGCCTCAACGGCATCCCTGCGCGCTGGCAATCAGGCTGGATCTTCTCTGACGGCAGTTACGAAAACATCCACGACTGGGGCCAGCTCTATCTTGCCCCCTACGGGTGGGTGCCGATGGACGTGACCTTCGGCCAACTACAACCAGCCAAGGGCGACGACCCTGCATTGCGATGGTTCTACCTCGGCGGCCTGGATGCTTACCGCATCGCCTTCAACAGCGATTTCAGCCAACCCTTCGTACCACCCAAGCAGTTCTTCCGCTCCGAAACAGTGGACTCGCAGCGCGGTGAGCTGGAGTGGCGTGGCGGCAATCTGTACTTCGAGCAATGGGACTATGCGTTCACCTGGCAGCGACTGCCTCTATGACAGCGCCCCAAAGGAGACCTTAAGTGATGGGACGCACTCTCCGCAGGACGAGAAGGTATCCGGCGTGACCGCTGCATCTTCCACGAAAGGCACCCCCATGGCTCTCGCAACCACCTCGCCACTCGCTACGCTCGACGATGTGGACCTTCATGCATTGGCTGCGCGCATGGGCACACCGCTCTATGTGTACTCCGCCCGCTCAATTCGCGAACGTATCCATGCTCTACAGGCAGCACTGCACGGAACGGACGCGCTGATCTGCTTTGCGGTCAAGGCGAACTCGAACCGTGGCGTGCTCGGCCTCATGCACGAACAAGGGGTAGGTGCGGACATCGTCTCGGCGGGTGAACTCTGGCGAGCGCTGCAAGCCGGCATACCACCCGAACACATCGTTTTTTCCGGCGTAGGAAAGAGTGAGCTGGAGATCGCCGAGGCACTCGGCGCGGGTATCTTGCGTTTCAATGTGGAGTCGCACGACGAACTTCTCACACTACAACGGCTTGCGCGTTCCAAAGGCACCATCGCCCGAGCCGCCGTACGCATCAACCCGGACGTCGACGCACTCACGCATGCCAAGATCTCCACCGGCAAAGCGGAGAACAAGTTCGGCGTGAGCATCGACGAAGCACGACGATGGTTCGCGGCACGCCATGAACTGAGCCACGTCCAACTGGACGGCCTGCATGTGCACATCGGCTCGCAGATCCTCAGGCTCCAGCCCTTCCAGGAGGCCATGCAGCGCGTCGCCGCCTTCTGGCGCGAGCTTGTCGCGCAGGGCCATCCGATCAACAGCATCGACGCGGGTGGTGGCCTGGGCGTTTGCTATCGCGAGGGCCATGACCATCCCATCGATGCCGCCGACTACGTGGCTGCCGTGCGCCAAGCGCTGGCCGGTTTCGATGGGCGCCTGTTGTTCGAACCCGGTCGCTATCTGGTCGGCGAGGCGGGTGTACTGTTGACGCGCGTGATCCGTGTCAAACATGGCGATCAGCGCAACTTCCTGGTGCTTGATGCCGCCATGAACGATCTCGCCCGCCCCAGCCTGTACGATGCATGGCATGACATCGCGCGGGTTGATGGGGAAGATCATCCGATGACTAAGTACGACATCGTAGGGCCGGTCTGCGAAACCGGCGATACCTTCGCCAGAGCTCGCTCCCTGCCGACCTGCTCTGCCGGCGACCTGCTGATGATCCGCACGGCCGGTGCCTATGGCGCCTCCATGGCATCCACTTACAACTCGCGCCCGCTTGCCGCCGAAGTCATGGTCAACAAGGGCCGCTACGCCGTAGTGCGACAGCGGCAAACGTTTGAAGAAATAGTTGCCGGCGAACAACTGGCCAAACACTGGGAGACCGCATGAAGACCTTCGGCATGTTGGGTATGGCGCTG
The DNA here is from genome assembly GCF_016428905.1 of Dyella sp. ASV24. Taxonomy (GTDB): domain Bacteria; phylum Pseudomonadota; class Gammaproteobacteria; order Xanthomonadales; family Rhodanobacteraceae; genus Dyella. The sequence goes on from NZ_JAELTQ010000077.1 coordinate 10,736, forward strand.
ACCCTCGCACTCGGCAGCACCACCGCCGACGCGCAGAAGGATCCGCCGATCACGCTCGACACCCATGTGGATATTCCCTTTGCTTACATGCGCGAGGCCCGCTTCGACGTTGGCAAACAGACGCCGCTGCAAGTCGACCTGGACAAGATGCGCCGTGGCGGACTCGATGCTGTGTTCTTCATCGTCTATGTCGACCAGGGACCACTGACGCCCAAAGGCTGGGCGCACGCCGTGACGCAAGCCAAGACCAAGTATGACGACATCGACCTGATGCTAAAGGCGTATCCCGACCAGATCCGACTGGCGAGGACACCTGACGATGTGCGTGCCAACAAGGCGGCGGGCCGTCTTTCGGCAATGATCGGCGTCGAGAACGGCTACTCGCTGGGCCATGACATCAAGAATCTCGATACCGCCTTTGCGCGCGGCGCGCGTTACGTCGGACTGGCCCACATGGGCAACAACGATCTCTGCAGCAGCTCCACGCCGGAAGCGGATCTGGGCGACACGCCGCTCCCGGCGTATGGCATCACCGACTTCGGCCGCAGTGTCGTCAAACGCGCCAACCAATTGGGCATCATGGTCGACGTCTCGCATTCGTCCGATGCCTGCGTACGCGAGGTGCTGACGTTGTCCACCTCACCGGTAATCGCCTCTCACTCCTCTGCCCGTGCGCTCGATAGCCATCCGCGCAACCTTTCCGACGAGCTGTTACGCGCCATTGCCGCCAAGGGTGGCGTGATCCAGGCCGTGGCAGTGCAGGAGTTCATCCGGCTTGACCCTGCTCGTGATCTCGCCATCAAGGCATTGCAGGCGCAAGTCGCAAAGCAGAACGGCGACAAGAGCTTCGACAGCGAAAAGCACGAGTACTTGCCCGCCTACGTCGATGGCATGAAGCGCATCGACGCCGCACTCCCGCCGCCCTCCGTGGACGACTACGTCGCCCATGTCAAACACATGGTTGAGGTCGCCGGTATCGATCACGTTGGTATCGCCTCGGACTTCGATGGCGGCGGTGGCCTCGCGGGCTGGAACGATGCCACACAGACCCGTAACGTGACCGCCGCGCTACGACGAGCGGGTTTTAGCGATGCCGATATCGCCAAGATCTGGGGTGGCAACCTGCTGCGCGTGTGGGGCGAAGTGACCCAACGGGCCGCAGCGAACCATGCAGGCTGAGCTGATGATGCGGCGCTTCTTCCTGGTACTGGGCGGGACGCTATTGGCTTGTACGGCCCATGCCGACGGCACACCGGCGCTGTCACCGGCACAAACCGCGGCACAAGCGGGCTTGGTCGATATCCATCCACTGGCGCCGGATATTGCCGAAGACATCAAGTACGCCGGCAGCGGCAACTTCGTCGGCACGCCGGTGGATGGCTACCTGGCCGCCAAATGCCTGCTGCTCAAGCCGGCGGCCGAGGCACTGGCACGCGTGCAGAGCGATCTTCGTCCTCATCATCAACGGCTGGAAGTGTTCGACTGCTATCGCCCGGCTCGCGCCGTAAAACACTTCGTGCGCTGGGCAGGCGACCTGGCCGATCAACGCACCAAGGCGGCGCATTATCCCAAGCTCGACAAGAGCGCCCTGCTGGGTGACTACATCGCACCCGTCTCCGGCCACAGCCGTGGTGCCACGGTAGACCTCACGCTTATGCAATGCGATGCGGCTGACACGCACTGCACACCGCTCGATATGGGCACGGACTTCGATTACTTCGGCACGCTGGCCAACACCGACTCCCCCGAGGCCACACCTGCGCAGCATGCCAATCGCGAAGTGCTGAAACGCGCGATGGAGCGGGAGGGCTTCCGCAACTATGCGATGGAGTGGTGGCACTACACGCTCACGCCCGAGCCAACGCCCAACACCATCTACGACGTACCCGTGCAGTAAGACCCTATCCAAACCACGAGACGACACCCGATGCGCAAGTTAGCTACGTTGCTGGCCGCCACCTTGTTCGTCGCCGGCCTCGCGCACGCCAAGGATTCCACCGCCGATATCGATGCGCTGATGGCCCGCTATCAGGGTGACGCGCCGGGGGCATCGCTGCTGGTCATCAAAGATGGCAGGCCCCTGGTAAAGCGTGGCTATGGCCAAGCTAACCTGGAGACCCATGAAGCCGCGACGCCAGCCACCAACTATCGGCTCGCTTCCGTCAGTAAACAGTTCACGGCCGCGGCCATCTTGCTATTGGCAGAGCGCGGCAAGCTCAGCCTCGACGATCACGTGCGTCACTGGTTGCCGGAGCTTCCTGCAGCGCACGAGCAGATCACCATCCGCCAGTTACTCAGCCACGGCGGCGGCCTGATCGATTACGAAGACCTGATGCCCGCGGACCAGACCGCTCAGATCAACGACGCGGACGTGCTGCGCATGCTGGCTGCCGAGCCGCGCAGCTATTTCGCGCCGGGCACGTCCTACCGTTACAGCAATGGCGGCTACGTACTGCTGGGGTTGATCGTGGAGCGTGCGTCCGACCAATCGCTGCAGGACTTTCTGTCGAAGAACATCTTCCAGCCGCTAGGCATGACGCACACCCTGCTCTACGTGCACGGCGGGCCGGAGGTGGCCCATCGCGCTTATGGCTATAGCGAAGACGGCGGCCATTGGGTGCAGACAGACCAAAGCCCCACCAGCGCAACGCGCGGCGACGGTGGCATCTACTCATCCATCGACGATCTGGCGAAGTGGGATGCAGCGCTCTATGACCACCGCCTGCTATCCGATGCCTCTCGCCAGCTCGCCTTCAGTCCACAGAATAAAGTGAGCGGCGAAACCGACGTCGACAGCTACGGCTTTGGCTGGCGCATCCACGGTGACGTGCTGTGGCACTCCGGTGAAAGCATGGGCTTTCGCAACGTCATCATCCGCTGGCCCAAGCAGCATCTGACCGTGATCCTGCTCAGCAATCGCAACGACCCAGAGCCTTATCCGACAGCGCTAGCCATCGGGCAACTGCTCCTGGCGAAGTGAATCACGCGGCCTGACGCCACGGGCGATAGCGAGGCAAGCAGTGAGTGTCCTCGCGGTCCATCACCACCCGCGTATCTTGCCCGCTGCGCAAGGCCTCGCGTTCCGCGAGATGCGTTGCAAATTCCAACGCGCTGACCAGCACATAGCGGCGACCGATCGGTGCGCCATTGCGCACCACGCTCCAACCTTCGCCACGCTTGCGCGTGACGACGTATTCGACAACAGGGGAAACCATGCGGAACCTCCGTGCCGTGCATTCGCCGACGGCTTGATCCGGGATTCCGAAAAGGTAGTGAGCGTCAATGGCTCAAAACATAGGAACAATCTCAAACACGCACGGGAGCCTGGCCGACAGCCGGCTCCCTCAAAGCGAGGCAAGCGCCTGGATCAATAGCTCGCAACACCCATGGGCTGCATGGCCACGCAGGCATCGCCAGCGCACTCGATCTGCACGTCACCTGAGGCCGGACACTGCGAACGGAACATGGCCCGCTGGCCGTCCACCATTACCACGTGGATCGCACGGTCACACTGACGCGCGGCCGCTACGTTCTGCGCGGCATTGAACATCGTCTTGCTGACGCGGCCGTCGAGACTGGCCAGGCCGTTGGCTTGGGGCGATGACGACGCCGCGTAGCTTGCTGTACCCATGCCGCCGGGGTTGGCATAGCCGGCCACACTCGCATACGACGAGGGCAGCAGCACGCTCAGCTTGTCCGGATAATGGTGCGAGGCGCCATCCGAAAAGTCCACCACCACACCGATCAGTCCGCCAAAAATGAGGTTGCCCCAGACCATGCCTCGGATGGTCGAATCGTAGGATTGCTGCGCAATCTGCTTGCCGTCCTTCTGGCAGCTCACGTTGAGATCGTGCGACGAACGGTGGACGGTGGCGGTGCCCGGCGTAGTCACGCGCACCTGACTCTCGCCATTGCTCAGCGTGCAATCGGCGCGAATACTTTGGTCGGCCGCACGGGTTTCTACTTGCACCTTCTGATAGCGCCCACCGACGATCGAAGCGCACGCCGACACGCTCAAGGCGCACGCAAGCACGACGCCCTTCCTCCATAAATGCTTCATGTCATTCCCCTGACTTGGCACCCCAGGCGTTCACCGGACACTCCCCCATGGATGTCCGTAGCAAGAGGTGGGACATCGGCGGCGTGATGCGCATCGCATAGGTATTGCACGGAGATCCCGTCGGTCGACGGTCCGATGCCTGGCAGCCAGCCCCCTGTGACTGCGCTTGCGCATTCTTATCGAAGCCAAGGGAGAAAACGAGTAGTGCGATATCTAACTTATGGCCGATGCGGCGGTGCAGGAGCGAAGGCAAGTACCTGCGATGTATAGCTCTCGACGACGAGGCTGAATGCACGATTCGACTGGTCGAACAACAGCGCGCGGTGCTGCAGCACGTGATGGGGCATGGAAAGCAGGGCACTGCTGGATGCGGGCAAGCTGGCGTCGTTCTCCCAGCCCTTCGGCAGTGGCGACCACAACAGCTCCGCCGACAGGGTCTGGCGACGGAAATGCAGTGCCTGCACTACCTTGCCGAACGGCGTGTCGGTGGTATCGAGTTCGTGGTTCATCGCCTCGGTCAAGCGCGATGGCACATACCAGTTGTCCGCCTCCGACAGCACGTGTCCGCCGCAGGTGAGCTGCACGCGCCGATAGCGCACGGGTTCATCAGGACCGATCTGCAACTGGGTACGTCCGTCGGCAGGCAACGGTTTGTCTTCACCCTGCACGCGCTCTGCGACGACCTTGGCTTCGGCGGCCATATGGTGATCGCCGCACCAGCGCTCCAGCGTCAGCGTTGCGCTGGGATGGCTAAGCAATTCGGCATTGAGCGATTGCAGCAACGCCAGCGCCTCGAGCCGTGATGTGGCGTCATCGTGCCAGACGGGTGGTATCTCGGGCTCACGCGCATGCAGCGGCGCCAGCAATAACGTGCTGCCCAAACCCAGGGCGCAGGTCCACGTTGCGTGCCACTTCATGCCGCGCATGTTCATAAGCCCTTCGCTGCCTGAGCCACGGCGCGGAACAGCGCGCGGCCTTTGCTCATCGTCTCTTCCCATTCGGACGACGGGTCGGAGTCGTACACAATACCCGCGCCGGCCTGGACGTGCAGACGTCCATCCTGAATCACTGCGGTGCGGATGGCGATAGCCGTGTCCGCATCACCCCACCAGCCAATCCAACCGATAGCGCCAGCGTAGATGTTGCGCTTATACGGCTCCAGCTCCTGGATGATCTCCAGCGCACGGATCTTGGGCGCGCCACTGAGCGTACCAGCCGGGAAAGTGGCCTTGAGCACATCCATATAGCCGACGTCTGGGCGGACCTTGCCTTGCACCTGCGAAACGATATGCATGACGTGCGAGTAGCGCTCGACCACGAAGGACTCGCTCACTTCCACGCTGCCCGTTTCGCTGATGCGGCCGATATCGTTGCGGCCCAGGTCGATCAGCATCACATGCTCGGCGCGCTCCTTGGGGTCGGCGAGCAGTTCCGCTTCCAGCGCCTGATCTTCTTCTTCGGTGGCGCCACGCTTGCGCGTGCCGGCCAGCGGACGCACGACGACCTTGCCGTCCTTCAGGCGCGCGAGAATCTCCGGTGAGGAACCGACGATCTGCGTGTTGCCCAGGTCCACGAAGTACATGTACGGCGAGGGATTGAGCGCGCGCAACGCCCGGTATACGTCCACCGGGCGGGCATTGAAGCCCACGCTCAGACGTTGCGAAGGCACGACCTGGAAGATGTCGCCAGCACGGATGTACTCCTTCGCGCGCTCCACCATGGCTTCGAACTCTTCCTTGGTGAAGGAGGATTTGAAGTCGCCTTCGTCCAGCGCCGTGCCCTGGTTGAGCTGCGGGTACGACACGCCGCTCTGGCGCAAGCGGTAAACCAGCGCATCGAGTCTGCGCTGCGCTTCAGCATAGGCGTGTGGCTGCGAAGGATCGGCATGCACGATCAGGTACAGGCGGCCCTTGAGGTTGTCGAACACCGCCACTTCCTCGGCGAGCATAAGCAGCACGTCGGGCGTGCCCAGTTCGTCGGGGCGATCCCAGCGGGCAAGCCGCGGCTCGATATAGCCGATGGTCTCGAAGCCGAAGTAACCCACCAAGCCGCCACTGAAGGCGGGCAGTTGCGGCAGGCGCGGCACGTCGTATTGCTTGCGCAGGTTTTCGATCTCGCCGAGCGGATCGTCGACGTGGCGGCGCTCAGTGACCTCACCGGCGTCTTCCACCTCCAGCTCGTGGCCGCGCAAGCGATACACGCGCTTGGCCGGCAGGCCGATGATGGAATAGCGCCCCCAGGTCGCGCCGCCCTCCACCGATTCGAACAGGAAGGTATACGGGCCGTCGGCCAGTTTCAGGTACACCGATAGCGGCGTGTCGAGGTCGGAAAACACCTCACGCACCAGCGGAATGCGGGTATGACCCTGCGCTGCCAGCGCGTCGAAATCGTCTCGGGAAATCACGTGGGGGATCCGGATGGCCAAGCTTGAACGGCCATTGTAGGGGCAGGAAGCCGGCGAACCGAAGCCCAAGGCTTGCCAGCGCTAGGAAACAGTCCGCTTGTTCGCTCGCGCCAGCACGCCTAACCTTGCGACATCGGTGCACATGACGGCATCCGCAGGGGAAATCGATGGGTATGGACCACCGTTGCCTGGTACTTTCCGGCCGCCTGCTCGATGGCCGGGACCCAGCCACCGTGCACGAACGCATGGCTGCAGCCTTCGGCATGGAGATGGCCGGATTTCGCGAGCGCGTGTTCGCGCGGACGCCGCTGATCATCCGTCGCGGCCTGGATGCCGAAACCGCCGACGCGCAGGCTGCCCAATTGCGCGCCATGGGCGTCGAAGCCAATGTATGGCCGGACGGCGACCGGCTGGTGTGGCTGCGCCGGGACAACCAGGTGCGGGGCCCCTTGCCGGAAGAGGCCTTGGGTCGCTATGCCGAACCGGGTGACCAGTGGTGCCACGACGGTGGCCAGACCTGGTTTGCCTGGACACCCGCTACAACTGAGGACGAACCGCCACCGCTGCCACCGCCGGCGCCGATACACACGCAGGACGCCATCGACGAGGCGATGGCGCCCGAGCCTGAAGCCGCCGCCTCCGCGTCCCAGCAGCCGCCGCCGCTGCCCGCCGCACCCGTGATTGAGCCGGCGAAGAAAACCTTCTCCCTCGCGGCCGTCATCACGGCACTGGTCGCCGTGCTGGCGTTGTTCTGGCATCCCGCGTCGCCCTTTGCCCTGCTGCTGGCCGTATGCACGCTGGTGTACCTGCATCCGCGCCCTGCCCTGCAAGGCCGGGTGGTGGCCATAGCGGCGGTGGTACTCAGCGCTACCGCACTAGCGATGTGGATGCATCGCCCCGCACCGACGCCGGTAGCGCAGCCGTATGTTCCCCGTCCGTTGAAGCCGCTATCGCAGAGCGCGCCGGGCACAGTCGCCACGACCCAGTGCCAGGCCCGCACGTCCACCCCAAAGAATGATGAGGATCGCTTCCTGCTCACCGGCGAACGCCTGCTCACCGGCCGCGCGCAACGCAAGGGCGACACCTACGTCGCGGAAGCCGCGGTGGCGGTCGACGAGCAGTGCCAACCCAGCGAGCTGCAGTTGTACGTGTTCCACAATGGCGTGTTCATCGGCACGGTGCTCGACAAGGCCGCCAGCATGGCGACCACGAAACTGGCGGATTTCGATCTGGTGGACGACCAGCATTTGCGTGTCACGCTGGCCCAGTGCACGGACAAGCCGGCCGACTGCGCCGCGACCACCGTGCGCCAGTTCGCGGTGATGCCGGGTGGTGGTGGCTGGACGCTGGGTGAAACCAAGTAGCGAATGGCGCCTTAGCTCTGTTTTTCCTCACCATCACTCCGGCGCACCCCGCAAAAGAGGGCAAGGGCCGGAATGATGGTCAGGGGACAGAGGTGTACGAAGATCGTAAATGGGCGCCAAGCTCTATGCGATCGCTTAAAGACGCTGCCGCGGCATCCCATGCAGTTGCAAGGTGAACGCCACGCCGCTGCCGTCCTCCAGATTGCGGGCAATCGCCACGCCACCATGACGCTCGGCAACAAGGCGCACCACGTAAAGACCCAGGCCCAGATGCGGCGCATCGCCAGGCGTAGCCTTGTCGCGCAGACTCACCAGTGAATCGAATAGCCTGCCTTGCATGGCTGCGGGCAACTGCGGCCCCTGATTCGCCAGCTCGATCTCCGCACCGCCACTGGTGGCACGCAGCGTAAGGCGCAACCAGCCGCCCTCGGGTGTAAAGGACAGCGCGTTGTCGAACAGCTTATCCAGTGCCTGCGCGATGAGCTCCGGTGCGCAATGCATGGTCATGGGCTCGTTGGGCAGCACCGTTTCCATCCGTCGCGTACCCGCTAGCGGGCGATAGGCGTCGCTGCAACCTCGCACCACGGCAACCAGATCCACGTCTTCCGGCTCGGCTGCAGCAATGGCGCGTTCCATGCGGCTGGCTTCACTCATCGCACGTACCAGCTGACCCAGCCGTGCCACGCCATCGCGAGCGCGTTGCATGTAGGGCTGCGCGTCGGGCGGCATGGCGTTGCCTTCCTGCAGCGCATGCTCCAGGTTGTCGAGCGATGACTTCACAATGGCGAGCGGTGTGTTCAGTTCATGCGAAAGCTTGGACGCCAGCGTGCGCAGGTAATCGGTGTAACCACCCACCACCTCGAACAGGCGCTCGAAGCTGCGCGCCAGATCGCCAATCTCGTCCTCTGCGGAGGTCATGGGAAACGGGCCGTCCAGACGGCCATCGTTCAACTGCGCGCGCTCCGCTGCATCGCGCAGACGCCCCAGACGAAGACTAAGGCGTGTGGCGAAAATCAGCAGGATGGCACCGGCCACCAGCAGTACACCGAAGCTCGTCAGCAGCAAGCCCAACAGGGCACGGTTGGCCAGAAGGGGCACGGCGCGGCTGGCCTGCTCCAGCAACAGTACGCCGACGACCTGTCCATCTCTCTCGATCGGCACCGCGGCGGCAAGCACCACACTGCCCCGTGCCTCTCCCTGCCGCCATAACGTGGCGGGCTTGCCTGAGCTGGCTTCACGCACCTCGGTGACGTCAAGGCGCGGCACGTCCTGCGTCCATAACTCCGCATCGTCGACCTGATTAGCCAACAAAGAGCGATAGACCAGCGCAGCGAACCAGCCCGGTTGATCGCTTGGCGCCATGGTGGGTGTCGTCAATCGACCTGTTTGCGCCAGCAACCAGCCCTGCGGCGCGAGCACGCGTGCCTGCACGCCGTCGAGCGCCAGCAGGCCCAACTCCTTCGATAGAGCCTTGGAGTAGGTGACCAGCGGACGGCTCTGCACCGCCTCAGGGTCGCCGCCCGTCGCGGGATCGAACACCGCCAAGCCAAGAGTGTCGAGCCCGCTGCGCGGCACACGCAGTTCCACGCGATAGCCGCTGCCGTCTTCCTGCCATTGCACGGTGATGCGCGCAGGCAGGCCGTCGACCGGTGGATCCAGCGGGCGAGGCGTCACCGGCCCGGGCGCGGCGCTGGCAATCAGGAAGCGGCGCGTTTGCCCACCCTTGCCTAGGCTCAGCACGAGATGATCAGCGCGCAAAGCACCGGGATCGTCCGCGTCCGCGCGGGTGCGTTGCGCGCTGCGCACGTCGGCGTACAGGTACAGCCAGTCCGCATCAGCGGCGAGCAGCAGCTTGCCGCGCTTGTCCAGCGGCTGGCTCCATGGCGTCAGCGGCGCCCAATCGTCGCCGTAGCCGTCGATGGTGATGGGATTGGCGGCATCCTGCACGTACCACACAGGCCCGGCGGGCGGCAGCGGCGCATCAGTAACCACCAGACTGCGCGCCATGGCGCGAGCGGAGGCGGTCAGTGCCTGCGCCTGGCCTTCGCGCAGCAGTGTTTCCATCTGGCGCACGTACAGCCAGCCGGCCATGGGCAGGGCCAACGTGCATAAGGCAACGAGCAGGAGCTTGCGGCGGAGGGTCATGGGGCGACGATACCGAAAACGCGACTCAATGCTGCGTCTTGGCGGCGCCCAGCTTGCCGGCCCCTTGCTTCATGTAGAGCGATTGCGCGGCCACATGACGAAACAGCGAAAGCAGATCCTGCTTCTGCGCATCGTCGTGCGCCAGCGTCATCGACCAACTCAAGCGGATGCCCGTGGCGAGGCCAGGATCGCAAAACACCACGGCGTCGTCCTTGTGATCCGTGCCTTCGTACAGCACGCCGCGGCAAGTCATCGACTTGTTATCCACTGCGAGCTCGCTGACTTTGCCTTTGGGATCCCGGTCCAGATAGTGATGCCGGTCATCCTGCAGCTCTGCTTCTAGCGAGGACAATTTGGAGGGCCATACGTTGAGCACCATCACGCGGTCGGGCTCGCCGGTCCATTCACCCTTGTAGAGCACCAGATTCACGCCAATCGCCTTGGCGTACATGCAGCAATCCTGCGTCCAGCCATCCGGCAGATCGGTGAGAATGGACCAGCCCGGCACGTCACGATCTGCCTGACCGTAGACCATGACACTCTTGTCGCCAGAACTCGCCGCCTGCGCGACTGACATCACCAACAACAGCAGCAACGCAAAACACCCACGCTTCATCAAGGCTTCCACCGATAACCCACGCCATGCACCGTTTCGATGGCGTCGAATTCCGGCGCCACGGCGATGAACTTCTTGCGGATACGCTTGATATGCGAGGTGATGGTGGCGTCGTCCACCACCAGTTCCGCCTCGCGCATCAACTGGTCACGATTCTTCACGTGGCCTGGGAAGCGCACCAGCGTGTGCACCATCCAGAACTCGGTGACGGTGAGCGGAATCTCTTCGTTGCTCCAGGTGATGCGCATGCGCTCGGACTCGAGCTTGAGCGGACCGTGCTCGATCACCGTCTCACTGCTGGTCGGCACCTTGAGCGATTCGATACGACGAAACAGCGCCGCGATGCGCGCGGCCAGCTGGTGCAAGCTGGTGTCTTTGCTGAGGTAGTCATCCGCACCCAGGCGCAGGCCGGAGATCACGTCGAAGTCGGAATCGCGCGCGGTAAGGAAGATGATCGGCAACGTGGCCGACTTGGCGCGCAACTCGCGGCACAGATCGAAACCGCCCTCGGGCTCATCGCCCAGGCCGATGTCGATGATGACCAGCTCGGGCAGGCGCATGGCGAAGGCGCTGGAGGCTTCCTGCCGCGAGCCGTAGCCGCGCGTTTCATAGCCGAAGCGGTTCAGCGCTTCGACGTAATTCGCACGGATCAGCGGTTCGTCTTCGACGATGGCGATACTGCGGCCCATGAGTTACTCCAAGATGGCGACGCCGCGCAGCGTGCAGCCTGAGCTCACATGACGCAAGCCGTCCGACCACGCTGCCCGCGTTTCGCCATGCCGAGCCGGCGTAGCGCCACACCCCGGTGTGCACGGTTCACAGCTTGGTCTCCCTGCCCGGGCACGGGCCGATCTTGCCCGCGTTTTGCCACATTCGAGCCTCGGACCATGCCCGCCGGGAGTCGCCCAATGAGGTCGTCAACCCAGGAACCTTCGTCCATGCGTCCCATCGGCCAGCCCAACGTCGACCCCAATGCCGAACTGCGCGGCTTCGAGCCCCTGCGCGTGGTGCTCGCCTTGGGCGGTCTGCTGCTAGGGCTGGTCATGAGCCTGCACTGAGGAGATCGCTCATGAACGACATCGACCTGAACGACCCTTTCCTGTCTTCCGCCGTGGAAGCCTTGGAAGCGGCTGGTGCGCATGGAAGTGCGCCGGCCGCTGGGGCGGATGAACCCGACCCCGACTGGCAGCCCGTGTAAAGCCGTTCCTCTAGGCACGTTCCTTCCCCGCCCGAAAGGCGGGGATTTTTTTGTGTGTTAACAAAGCGCTATCGCAAAGTGACGACGCAAGGACGGGAACCAAACCGCAGAATCCCGGTCTGAGTTTCTGACGGTCGCTGATTCTTGCCGTGGATCACCGGCCGTCGTGTGGTCTCCTCACACGTCGTTCCGACGAAACTTATCCCGGTGCCCTCGCGCCGGGATTTTCTTTTTCAGGTCTCTCAGCCGCGTACCGCTGCCAGTTCTTTGTGCATGGCCTCGACGACCGTCTTGTAGTCCGGCGCATTGAAGATGGCGGAACCGGCCACGAAGGTGTCGGCACCGGCGGCGGAGATCGCGCCGATGTTGGCCGCCGTGACGCCGCCGTCGATCTCCAGGCGGATCGAGCGACCGCTCTCGTCGATGCGGCGGCGCACTTCGCGCAGCTTATCCAGCGCGGACGGGATGAACTTCTGCCCACCGAAACCGGGATTCACCGACATCAGCAAGATCAGGTCGAGCTTGTCCATCACGTAGTCGAGCCAGGAAAGCGGCGTGGCCGGGTTGAACACCAGACCGGCCTGGCAGCCCGAATCCTTGATCAGGCCAATCGTGCGGTCCACATGCTCGCTGGCCTCCGGATGGAAGCTGATCACGCTAGCGCCAGCTTTGGCGAAGTCCGGCACGATGCGGTCCACCGGCTTCACCATCAGGTGCACGTCGATCGGCGCAGTGATGCCGTAGTCGCGCAGCGCCTTGAGCACCATGGGACCCATGGTGAGATTGGGCACGTAATGGTTGTCCATCACGTCGAAATGCACCCAGTCCGCGCCAGCAGTGAGTGCCTTGGCGGTGTCCTCGCCCAGGCGCGCGAAGTCGGCGGAGAGGATGGACGGGGCGATGACGTTGGATTGCTTGCTCATAGCTAAGGGAGTCGGAAATAGAGAATCGGGAATAGAGAAAGCGTAGCACCTCCCCTATTTCCCATTGTCGATTCCCTATTCCCTGCTTACTTGAAGCCGCGTTCCGTCTTGATGCGCTCGTAGGCGGCATTGATCTCGCTGGCACGCGACTCGGCCTGCTTGCGCATGGCCTCCGGCAGGTCGCCCAGGCGGTCGGGATGGTGCTCGGAAATGAGTTTGCGATAAGCCCGCTTCACGGCGCGGTCGTCCACGTCGCGCGAAATGCCCAGCACGGTGTACGGGTCCGGCCCCTGGGTGTTGCGCTGAGGGGGCACATAGCCACCGCCGTTGCCGCGCGGGCCATAGCCGCGTGAACTACCACCCGTAGCGTTCCAGGCATAGCCCTTCATCGCCATCAGCGCCATCAGCTCCATATCGCTCACGCGCAATGCGAAGGCGAGCTGACGCAGGATGGCCATTTTCTCCGGCAGCGGGTTGCCCTCGGCCAGCACCGTGACGATCACCACATCCAGCACTGGGAAAGCGTGGTCGCGGCGCAGGCCCACCCAGCGGCGCAATTGCTCGATGGCCGGGGTGACGTCGAACTCCGGCTGCTTGCCCGCATTGAAGGCCGCGATGGCCAGCTTGCGCTGCTCCTGCTCCAGGCCCATGCGCTGCATGAGGTTTTCGGCCACGGCAATTTCCGCCTCCGACACGCGGCCATCGGACTTGGCCACCGCGCCCAGCAGTGCGAACAGCGGGCTGATGTAACCGCCCGCCTCGGGCGTGGCGCGGCGGCGCTGGCCCTGGCGCAGGCTGTCGATGATGAAGCCAGTGATGCCGCCGACCACGGCACCGGGCATGCCGTGGCCGAAGATCAGCCCAAGCAGGGCAAGCCAGATGGTCCAGGTGAAATTCATGGGTTGCCTTGGTTGGACGGCGTGGCCGGCGTCTGCGCGCTGTACCAGCGTGCCAGTTCATCGAGGTCGGCGTCGCTCATGGGGCCGATCGCCGCGCGCATCAGCGGCACGTTGCGGCGACCGTCGCGGTATTGCTTGAGCGCTTCGCGCAAATAATCCAGCTTCTGCCCCGCGAGGTTGGGCGCGCCGGGGATCTGCGCCATGCCGGTTTCACCGTGGCAGGCCGCGCACAGACCCAGCCGGGCGGGCTTGGCCTGGGGCGCCGCATGGGCCGACGCCAGCACGCCCCACGCCAACGCGGCGGTGGCGAGGCTCCGGACGAGCGATGCGCGGTGATGGCGCGGCTGGACCATGACAAAGACCCGGGCTCAAAAAGCGCCGATTCTAGCAGCCACCGGAAGACCCGCCGGGAGATGCCCCATCGGGCCCACGCCTCGCGCCCAGGCTGCACCCGCTACAATTGCCCGCTTGATCGCCGGCCCGTTCCGGGTCGTCCCCCCGTTTTCCCGTCCTGCCCCGCAGGCCGGCCACCCAGGAGCGAAAGACCGTGCCCACCACCCTGCTGCAATCGAACCTCCCGGGCCTGGACCTGATCCACCGCGGCAAGGTGCGCGACGTCTACGCGCTGCCGGAAAACCGCCTCCTGATCGTGGCCAGCGACCGCCTTTCGGCGTTCGACGTGGTGCTGCCCGACCCGATCCCGGGCAAGGGCGAGATGCTGACGCAGATCTCCAACTTCTGGTTCGACAAGACCGCACACCTGGTGCCCAATCACCTGCTCGATGTGCCGCTGGCCGACGTGCTGCCTGCCGGCACCGACCTGAAGTTGTACGAAAAGCGTGCCGTGGTCACGCGCCGCCTGAAGCCGGTGCCGGTGGAAGCGATCGCGCGCGGCTACATCATCGGTTCGGGCTGGAAGGACTATCAAGCCACCGGCTCCCTGTGCGGCATCAAGCTGCCGACGGGCCTCAAGCAGGCCCAGCAATTGCCAGCGCCGATCTTCACGCCGTCGACCAAGGCCGCCGTGGGTGATCACGACGAGAACGTGAGCTTTGACGCTGTCGTGGCCGCCGTGGGCATCGAGCTTGCCG
>NZ_JAELTQ010000608.1 GCF_016428905.1 Dyella sp. ASV24
GATATGCACGAACAACCCGGAAAGCCGATGCGACAAGGTCACGTCACCGACGCCGGGCGCGTGCGTGAGCAAGGCCGCGATGCCGCCGTACAGGGGAAACTGGATCAACACACCCGCTGTGCTGGGCCTGTCTCTTATACACATCTCCGAGCCCACGAGACAGGACAGGCCATCGCGTATGCCGTCTTCTGCTTGAAAAGGGGGGGGGGGGGGGGGGGGGGGGGGGGGGGGGGGGGGGGGGGGGGGGGGGGG
>NZ_JAELTQ010000609.1 GCF_016428905.1 Dyella sp. ASV24
CCCCCCCCCCCCCCCCCCCCCCCCCCCCCCCCCCCCCCCCCCCCCCCCCCCCCCTTTTCAAGCAGAAGACGGCATACGCGATGGCCTGTCCTGTCTCGTGGGCTCGGAGATGTGTATAAGAGACAGATGCCGCAGGGTGGAGGAACACAATGAAGCGCAAGTACTGGCTGCCGGTCTCGGCGGCGATATTGCTCGTGTTGCAGATGGCGTCGGTTCACGCAAAGGAAACCAAGCCTGACGTCAAGGCCAATA
>NZ_JAELTQ010000078.1 GCF_016428905.1 Dyella sp. ASV24
GATGAAAGAGGGTGCCGCATGATACACGGCCTCCCCCGGGTTTGCAGCCTCAGCATGGGGCGCGCACATGACGATTTCATGCCGATTCAGCCATTTGGACGGCTTTTCGGCTCTTTTCCGGGGGCATCCCGGATGCGCCAAAGCCGCTCAGGGAGCGGCGGCGCAGGCGGCAGGATACCCCAAGGGTGTCGCAGGGGCTCCCGTTAGAGGAAGAGCTTAATTGTTCGGGTCAGGCATCTCGCCGCAGGCGGGTAAAGCCGTCGTCGCTCCAGTTCTCGCCACCCACGCCATGACGGACAAAAAACAGCCCCTCCGGGTCGTAGCGGCGTTTGGCGGCCGCCAGTCGCGGGTAGTTGCTGCCCCAGAACGAGGTTTGCCAATCACGTTCGAAGTAGTCGCTTTCGGAGACGTAGGAGCCGGCGGCCGGCGCTACCTTTAGCAGGGCGTTCGCGCAGCGGTCGATGCCCGCCTTTTCCTGGCGCGCCTTGTCCAGGTTCGGCTCGGCGCCCGGCATGCCGGGAAAGGCCGGATCGCTCTCGCCGCCGGTGATCATCAACGCGAAGGCGTCCATCGCGCCGGGATTCATGGCCGTGTCGCGCGATCGCGCGACAGCGTCGGCCGGGGCACCGGCCAGACCTTTGTTGAAATGCAGCGAGAAACCCCAGTGGCGCGTCGCGGCGAACATCGCATCGGCCAGTCGGTCCAGCTGTCGCTCGTCCAACAGGGATTGCGGCAGCCATCCTGAGCGGTAGCCGTGGATGAACTGGCCGACCTGACCCTCGTCGCCGGCCCACAGCACGTGGTCGCGCGGCGCGCCGGGGCGGCGGTCGGGGATGATGAGATCCGGGGCGTTCTGGCGAAAGAAATCCGCATCCCAGAAATGCCGGGCGGGCAGGGCGAACACGCCCACCTCTTCATCGATATGCCAGCTCGGATGGGCGCGCACAGCGTCCAGGAAAGGTGCCCAGGTGGCCTGCGCCTGGGCCTTGTTCAAGCCCTGGAACACCATCGACAGCCGCACAAGGTTGTTGCGGCGGAACACGATCTGCTCGCCCCAGTGCGGGTTAAACAAGGCCTCGCGGTAGAAGCGCATGGTGAAGGCGATCAGCTCGCGGTATGCAGCATCCGAATCGGCCTTGATGCTGCCGAACACCGCGCCGAACATATCCGGCAACTCGTGCGTGCGCAGGGTGAGCCGCGTCACTACACCCAGGCTGCCACCACCACCGCCCTTGATGCCCCAGAACAATTCCGGTTCCTGGTGCGGATTGACCACGCGCACCTTGCCGTCGGCCGTCACCACTTCCGCCTCCAGCAGGTTGCCCGAGGCGCTGCCGAAGTTCTTCGAGAAGCTGCCGAAACCGCCACTCTGCACCAGCCCGGCCACGCCTACGGTGGTGCAGCCGCCGCCTTGAACATAGCGCCCGCCCTGCGTGGTCACGGCGTTGTAAGCGTCGATCCACATCGCGCCGGACTGCACTGAGACGGCAGGCACCGGCGCCTGTTTGCCTTCGCAGCCTTGAGGAACAAAGGCGTCGTGCAGGTTTATGGCGTTCATATGGCGCGTCCAGATCAGCAATGAATCCGGAGCGGCAGACGTACCCTGATAGCTGTGGCCACCGCCTTTCACCACCAATCGCAGGTGGTGCTTGCGGGCGAAGTTCACAGCGGCGACGACATCCTGCGTGTTCTCCACGGCCACCGCGTAGGCGCTGGGATGCGAGGTCCACGCATCGACCCAGCCACTCGTCTGCGTGAGCGCCGGTTGGTCGCCGAGGTAGAACGGGTTCTTGATCTGCGCGAGCGCCTCCTGGCACGCCGCGTTCTGCGCGCTGCAGGCCTCGAAGGGCGAGTGCAGCGCCTGCAATCGGCCGCCTACCGCGTCCTTGAGTTGATCCCACTGGGCCGATGTCGGCCAGCCGGGATCACCGGGGCGCACCCGCGAGCGCAGACCGGCTGCCGTCGGACTGGCGCCCAGTGCGTGACCCACGGTGGGCGATAGCGCCCATGGCAACAGCGGAAGCGTAAGGGCGGCCTTGAGCAGATCGCGGCGATGCATGGACGGAATCCCGTGGCGGATGAATGGCTCCACTTTGGACGGTGCCACGGTGCGAACAAGCGCAAGGTGATGAACGGAGTCGCTTCTGGGACGAACGGAGGGCTGGCAGGGGTGGCGTTGGACATATCTGCCGAGAAACACATAATCGAACGCTCCCCACCTCACGTAGGAGCGAGCGGATGAAGCGACTGACCTGGCTGGCGTGCTTGCTGACGTCTCTGGTGGCCTCGGCCATCACCCAAGCAGACGGCGCGCCACCCTCGCACTGGCAGGCGGACATTGCCGCCTTCGAAGCGAGCGATCACGCGCATCCGCCGGCGCAGCACGGGGTGCTGTTCATCGGCAGTTCGTCCATCCAGTTCTGGAAGTCGCTCGCGCAGGACTTTCCAGGGATTCCTGTGATCAACCGTGGCTTCGGTGGTTCGGCGCTGACCGACTCCACTTATTACGCTGATCGCATCGTGTGGCCGTACAAGCCCAGCCTGATTGTGATGTACGCCGGCGATAACGACATCAACGATGGCGCCACATCCGATCAGGTGCTGGCCTCGTTCCAGGCGTTCGTTACCCGCGCCCGCGAGGGTGTGCCCGGCGTGCCGATCGTCTATGTCTCCATCAAGCCTAGCCTTGCGCGCGTCGCGCTGTGGCCGACGATGAAGGCAGCCAATGACAAGATCCGCGACTGGGCAGCTACGCAGAAAGGCCTCCGTTTCGTGGATATCGCCCCGGTCATGCTCGACGCGCAAGGCAAGCCCCGCCCGGAACTGTTCCGTCCGGATGGGCTACATATGCTGCCCGTCGGCTATGCGCTGTGGATTGCCGCGCTGAACCCCGTGCTGGCGGATTACGGTTTCGTGTCGAAGCGACCTCAGTAAACCAGCGCCCGCGCCTGCACAAAGGCGAAGAAAAACACCGCGTTCGGATCGTTGCGCACGGCCTGCAGTTCCCGACGCATGCCTTCGACCGTCGCGGTGTCCACTTTGCCGGTGGCTACCAACTGGTCGGCGGCCGACACCAGCAGTTCTTCCCAGAACTCGATCATCTGCTTGCGCTTGCCGGGTTGGCGGTTATCCAGGTGGAAGTTCTTCACCTCGGTCTGCACATCGCGGTAGCCGCCGGCCAACAACAGGTTGCCCAGCTTGGCGCCGATGAACGGATCACCGCCGCTGTCGTATTGGTGGTCGTTGAAAGCCAGCCAGTAGCGCAGCAGATTCGGTGAATACGGATCTAGGAAGAACGACGAGTTGAGCACCTCGGTGACGTAGATGACCGCGCCGGGGCTCAACACCCGGCGCAGCTCGCTCAACACCCGCGCTGGGCTCGGCATGTGCTCCAACACCCAGCACAGGTAAGCCGCGTCGAAACTGCGATCGGCAAAAGGCAGGTCGGTGGCGTCGGCCAGTTGCAGGCTATAGCGCGCCGTGCACCAGGCGGTGGCGGCAAGGTTCTGCTCCGCAGCGGCGAGTTGCGCGGCGGAGCGGTCGACGCCCGTCACGTGCAGGTTGGGAAACCGGCGCAACAGGATTTCCGTCTGCGCGCCCACACCGCAACCGACCTCGAGCAGACGCGAGGCTTCGCTGTAGTCGATACGACTGAACAGCGTCGCTTCGAACATGCGCGCCTGGCGCATCAGTCGCGACTGTTCTTCGGAAGAAAAGCCGTGGATATAAGGGAATTCACCCGTGACGATACTGTTCACGACGGCGGCCCTGGGTTGGCGGGGACGAACCGTCACGCTACGCCAGGCGGCGTCTAGGGAAGGTCGCTGCCGTTCTCAGGGCGTGTGGGCCACCGGGTTGGCGTGCGGGTGCGACTGGATAAAGGCCAGCACGTCGTACAGCGTTGGCGCGGCATTTTTCATGGGGCGTGACAAGGCGAACAGCAGGGCCTCGTGTCCGATGCCGGGATACGTTCGCAGGGTGCTGTCCCCATGGACAGTCTGCGTAGCGCGATAGAGCGAGATCGCGTTGGACGGCTCCACCTCGCTGTCGTCGGTGCCTTGCAGCAACAACATCGGTGGCTCGGCGCCGCGCACATAGGAAACCGGCTGGCCCCGTCGCTGTTGTGCGGGCGTCGCGCCGAATACGCCGAGCATGATGGGATCGTCCTGCGGCACAGGCACGAAGTCGTAGCAGCCAGCCAGGCCGATCAGGCCCGCCAGATCGGCGGGTTTCAGACCATATGTCCCCAGCCATTCCGGGTCGGTAGCCAGCAGGGCGGCGATCTGGCCGCCAGCGGAATGCCCCATGACGAAGACATCGTCGGGCGCACCGCCCAACTCGGCAGCATGCGCATGCGTCCATGCCACTGCACTCGCTGCGTCCTGCATAAAACCGTCGAGCGGCACCTGAGGATATTTGCGGTAATCGGGAATGACCGCTACCACGCCGTGCGCCGCGAGAGCCGTGCCCACAAAGCGGTACCACGCTCGTTCACCACGCACCCACGTGCCGCCATAAAAGAACACCACCACCGGTGCGTGTGTCGCCTGCGCCGGTGTGTACACATCCAGGGCCAGCCCGTGCTCCTTGTCGAACACGATGTCCTGGCGCGTAGTGATCGCGCGATGCTGGTCGGTGGAGTTGAGTCCCGCGAACAAGGTCGCCTCGCAGCCCCCCATCAGCAGGGCGGCGGCGAGAAGCAGAGCCCGGCCTGGTAAGCGTAGGGATGCCAGATGGCGCGAGTGCATCGGAGGCATGGTGTTGGGGATGGCGAAGGCCGACCCATGATGCCCTGAAGCGTCGCGCAAGGGTTTGCGGAGCTTGGAAACCCCGCTAGTTCAGGCGGCGAGGCGCACGCCGTTCTGCAAACTGTCGAAATAGTCACGCGTGAGGCGCAACTGCTCCTGCGCGTTCTCCGCTCGGTTCACCACGTCGCGGAAGGCGGCGTTCTCCGGCCGATCCTTCGCATACCAGCCCAGATGTTTGCGCGCGATGCGCACGCCCTGCAGCTCGCCATAGAACGCGTAGAGATGTTCCAGGTGATGCACAAGGATTTCGCACACCTCCGCCGGTGTCGGTTCCGGCAGCGTTTCGCCGGTGGCGAGGTAATGGGTGATCTCGCGGAAGATCCAGGGACGCCCTTGCGCGCCACGGCCCACCATCACCGCGTCAGCGCCGGTCACATCGAGCACGTGTTTCGCTTGCTGCGGTGATACCACGTCGCCATTGGCGAAGATGGGAATGCGCACGCTGGCCTTCACGGCGGCGATGGTGTCGTACTCCGCATCACCTTCGTACTTGTCGGCGCGCGTGCGGCCATGCACGGCGAGCGCGGCGATGCCGGCGTCCTCGGCGATCCTGGCGATGCTCAGCGCGTTCTTGTTCTGGCGGTCCCAACCAGTGCGGATCTTCAGCGTTACCGGCACGTCCACCGCATCCACCACGGCTTTCACAATGCGCGCGACCAATGGCTCGTCCTGCAGCAGGGCCGAGCCGGACCACACGTTGCAGACCTTCTTGGCCGGGCAACCCATGTTGATATCGATGATCTGCGCACCGTTGTCCGCGTTGTAGCGCGCGGCCTCGGCCAGCATGGCGGGATCGTAGCCGGCGATCTGCACGCTGACAGGCTCGGGCTCACCGGCGTGGTCCATGCGCTGGCGCGACTTGCGCGTCTGCCACAGGCGCGGATCGGCGTTGGTCATTTCCGACACGGCCAAACCCGCGCCTAGCCGTTTGCACAGCAGGCGGAAAGGCTTGTCGGTGACGCCGGCCATGGGCGCGAGCACCACGGGCGGGTCGATGCGGTAGGGGCCGATCTGCATCCGGCTATTGTAGCGGCTGCCCCTGAAGCTGGATTCATAGCTCCGGTCAGGTAGCGCGTGTTAGCGTCGGCATACCTTTCATAGGATGCTATCCGTATGTTTATACGAAGGTTTTTCCTGGTTCTTTGCTGTCTGCCGGCCATCGCGTTGGCGCACCATGACGACAAGGGGCTACGCGATGCCACCGTATTGATCGTGCGGCATGCGGAAAAAGCGGAGCAGGGCGACGGCCTGAGTCCGCGCGGCGAGCAGCGGGCGGCTGCCTACGCGACCTATTTCGATCCCTGGCGCGGGCAAGGCGAAAGCCTGCTGCCGCAGCGGCTAATCGCCACGCGTGACAGCAAAGAAAGCGTCCGCCCCCGGCTCACACTCACGCCTTTGTCGCAGCGACTGGGGCTGCCCATCGAGCAACCGTATGCGGATGAGCAGGTAGACGATCTCGCGCGTTCGTTGCGTAGAGATAACCACGCCAATGTTCTGCTGATCGCCTGGCACCACGGGCATATCGACAAGCTGATCGACGCCCTGGGCGGCAATGGCAGCAAAATCACCGGCCGCAAGTCATGGCCGGAAGACGTCTACGATTGGGTGGTGGTGCTCCACTTCGACCATCACGGCGACCTGGATCCGTCGCGCAGTGGCCTGGTGGTGGAGCACCTGCTGCCGGGTGACGGCGACTAGTGCGCGATGGCCGCGCTTTCGATAGCAGCGCGGTCATGCTTGTGGCGGAACAGCACCATGAACAGCACGGCCACGATCAGCGAATAGGTCGCGAAGGTCATCCAGATCCCGTGCCAATCCTTGCTCTGGTCCGGGCGGGTGAAGAATGCCTCGATCACTAGGCCGCTGATCGAGCTGCCCAGCACCGCGCCGATGCCATTGGTCATCAGCATGAACAGGCCTTGCGCACTGGCGCGGATCGAGGGATCGCTCTGGCCTTCCACGAATAGCGAGCCGGAGATGTTGAAGAAGTCGAACGCCATGCCGTACACGATGCACGACAGCACGATCATCCACAGCCCCGATCCCGGGTCGCCATAGGCGAACAGGCCAAAGCGCAGCGTCCAGGCCAGCATGCTGATCAGCATCACCGTCTTGATGCCGAAGCGGCGCAGAAAGAACGGAATCGCCAGGATGAACAGGGTTTCGGAAATCTGCGAGATGGACATGATGATGGCCGGGTACTTCACCGCCACCAGATTCTTGTACTCGTCCATCTGGGCGAAGTCGTGCAGGAAGGTATCGCCGTAGGCATTGGTGAGCTGCAGTGATGCGCCCAGCAACATGGCAAACAGGAAGAACACCGCCATGCGCGCGTCGCGGAACAGCTTGAACGAGGTCAGGCCGAAGGTATCCAGCCACGACTGGTTCTCCCGGCGCTGGAAGCGCGGCGGGCAGGGCGGCAGCGTGAAGGCATAGAGGCCCAGCGCCAGCGCGGCGGCTGCGGCCACGTAGAACTGGCCCGACGAGGTTTCCAGACGTAGCAGGCTTACCGTCCACAGCGCGGCGATAAAGCCCACCGTGCCCCACACGCGGATCGGTGGATAGTCGCGCACCACGTCTTTGCCGTCGCTCTTGAGCGCGTTGTAGGCCACCGCGATGGCCAGCGAGATGGTCGGCATGTAGAACATCATGTTGATCAGCATCACCCAGAACATCAGGCCGGGTGACTGGATCATCGGGACGGCACACAGGATGGCGGCGCCACAGATGTGGAAGATGCCGTAGAGCTTCTCCGCATTGATGTACTTGTCCGCGATCACGCCCGCAATCGATGGCATGAACAGCGAGGCGATGCCCATCGTCGAGAAGATCGCGCCGAACTGCGCGCCCGACCAGTGCTTGGTCTGGAACCAGTACGCGCCGATAGTGATGAGCCAAGACCCCCACACGTAATACTGCAGGAAGTTCATGGCGGTCAGGCGCAGTCGCAGGTTCATCAGCGTATTCGTGTGTATCAAATGGTGGTGGACGAAGGGGCGGCGCGCTCGTGCCCGCAGGCCGGGTACGGGCCTGGCCTGGGTGGGCGAGCCGATGATCCCCTGCAGACGGCCTGGGACAAGCCCTGACCGTGCCAAAATAGCGGCCAGACTAGAGGACCGCCGCAGTGGCGACAAGCTGCGCCGCCGCGAAATACTGCGGTCCGATTTCCCCAGGAGACCCTTGTGAGCCTGTTCCTGACCATTGCGCTGGTGCATCTGGTGGCCCTGTCGAGCCCAGGCCCCGACTTTTTCTTCGTGTCGCAGACTGCTGTGAGCCGCTCGCGGCGGCAGGCCATGTTCGGCGTCATTGGCATCACCCTGGGCGTTGTCGTGTGGTCAGCGCTGGCGCTGGCGGGTCTTCAGCTGGTGCTGCAGCGGCTCGCCTGGCTGGAGCGCCTCATCGCTGTCGCTGGCGGCCTTTACCTGGTGTGGATGGGCGTGAAGATGCTGCGCGGCGCGCTCAAGGCGCCCACCACGCAGGGCGAGCCGGTGCAGGCTTTGCAGCAAAGTGACTGGGGCACCTTGCGTGCCGGCCTGCTCACCAACCTGTCCAACCCCAAGGTGGTGATCTACTTCGGTAGCGTGTTCTCCGCCTTCCTCGGTGATCGTGTCGATGCCGCCACGCGTTGGGGGTTGTGGACACTCGTCATCGTGGAAACGCTGTTGTGGTTCACGTTGGTTGCCGGTGTGTTCGCCCTGCCGGCCATGCGCCGCGGTTACCTGAGACTCTCCCGTTGGATCGACGGTTTTGCCGGTGCCGTGTTCGTGGCGTTCGGGTTGCACCTGATCTTCGCCAGGCGCGCGCTCTGATCTTTCGGAGGGGGCACATTTCCTTCCGGTGATAGAGCCTGGCGAAAGCATGGATTTGTGATGAACGGGCACAGCGACTCCGACCTGCGTCGCGATTTCGGCGCGTAGATGCCATGTACACTCGGCCGGTGCGGTGGTGCCGCACCGGTGCGTGCAGGGGGCGCGGCCGTCCCATGCATGGAGAGGTTCATGGAGAAATTCGCGATCGCAGGCGCTCTCGCCTTGTCGCTGCTGATGGCCGGCCATGCCACCGTTGCCCGCGCCGATGCGCCATCCCCCGACGTGAATGCCATCGTCAAAGCGGTGATGGAAGACCAGTACGGCACCCAGTACGACAGCAAGCACGCATGCTGGACCTTTGCGCACACCTCCGAGCAGGGGAATGCGCTGACCTACTGCATGAGTGCGGGCAAACCCCAGATGGTGGATACGCCCAAGGGCAAGTTGCTCTACGTCTATGCGGCCAACCGGTACGACATCCATGACGATGATCGCTATAACTATGGTCACGTCGATCCAGGCCTGATGGGCGCTTTCGCCGTGCGGATCGATGCGAAGGGGCAGTGGACCTATCAGTCGCTCGACAACGCCATGGAGTTCGGCTCCAACGGCTATTGCGGCTGCAACAAAGCGGATTTTGTCACCTTGAGCCAACAAGGCGATGCCGGTTGGTTGTTTGTCAGTGGCGGCGTGTGGCAGGGCACCGTTGTCGCTGACTACAACATTGTGATGGCGCACAAGGGTGGCTTTGTCGACGTCAGCAAGATTCCCCAGGTTAAGGAATCCGCACAGGACGTCGAATACAACGTCAAGGTGGCCCCTGCTCCAGCCGGGACGGGCATGTTTCCGCTCGAGGTGACCAAGACCAAGGGCGGCGCCACCGTCAAAACGTTTCAGGTGAAGTTCGACCCCAAGGCTTTCGCATACGTGTTGCCTGCGGGAGTTTGAGCGCGAAACACCCGCGCTGCCTTTGACTATTCAAGGACGAAGACATGTCAAACACGACCGATGATCGCTGGAATACCGCCAGGCAGGACTTGGCCAATGCCGCCGCCCGGGCGGGTGTCGATCCAGGGGTGCTGGCCAAGATTGCCGGCTTCGAATCGCAATACAACCCGCATGCACGTCCTATCGCGTCCCACAAACATGCGGAACTGAATTCGGTGACGCAGTTCGATGGCGTCAAAGCCATGTCGTCCGCCTACGGCTACGGCCAGTTCACCAATGACACGTGGACGGGCATGGTGCGCCAGTACGGCGAAAAGTACGGCGTGCTCGACGCCCGTCACTTGACCGAAGCGCAGGCCAACGCGCCCGAATTGCGCAACAACACTACGTTGCAGGCGGGCATGCTGGCCGAGTTCACCCGCGAGAACGTCGTCAAAGGCGCCTGGCTCGGTGGCCAGGATGCCGACGCGAACGTGTATGCCTTGCACAACCTGGGTGGCGCCGGTGGCGCTACCTTTCTGAAGGCGGTGCGTGAGCATCCGAACGAGCGTGTGGACGCTGTGCTCTCGGCCAATGTCATCAAGCGCAACCCGGGGCTCTACGGCGACGGTACGGGAACCGTGGAGGCTGCCTACACGCGGATGGGGCAGCAGATGGAGCGCTATGAGCACTACGCGGAAGACATCCGGCACGTAACGCCCGGGCAGACGGCCGCTGCATCCCTGTCGAAGGCGCAGCCGGCGTCGTCGCACGTGCAGGAGCCGCCGCACGCCACACCGACACACGCAGCGCGACCCGCCGACGTGATGAGGGAAGGTGCCCATGGCCAAGACGTTCATGCACTGCAGGAGCGACTCGAGAAGCTCGGCTACACCGGGGCCCGGAACAGCAACCTGCATGTAGACGGCCACTATGGTCCTGTCACACGCAACGCCGTCGAGGCCTTCCAGCGCGATCACCATCTGACACCCGATGGTATCGCTGGCCCCTTGACCATGAAGCAGCTGGACAACCAGATGCGCCTGCATGCGCAGGATGCATCCGCCAAGACGCAAGGTTCGCCACTACTGAGCGATCCGACACACGCCAACAACGCCTTGTTCCAACAGACCATGGCGGGTGTCCGTACGATCGATCAACAACAAGGTCGCTCCTCCGACCAGCACAGCGAGAACCTGGCGGCTGCGCTGACCGTTGCCGCACATGGCAAGGGGTTGTCGCAGGTCAACCATGTCGTGATGAGCGACGACGGCAGTCGTGCCTGGGCGGTACAGGGCAACCTCGATTCGCCGTTCAAGCAGATGGCTCCCGTGGATGTGGCGAAGGCCGTCAACACGCCCGTGGCACAGAGCACGGAGGCGCTGGCGCAGACGGCCAAGGCCGCGCCCGATGCCGCCCAGCAGCAGCCGGCGACGCAGGTACTTCAGCCCTCTACCGAGGGACCGCATCGCTGAGTGCACTTGGTACGGGTCACTCGCGTGGCTCCGTACCGGAGCATGGCGTCTCTTGATGACGGTGCGCGAGGGTGATGCGAAATCAGGGCAGCAGCTTGCCCGGATTGAGGATGCCATCCGGATCGAAAGCAGCTTTCACGTTGCGCATCAGATGCAGGGTGGAGGGCTGCAAGGCGAGTGGCATGAACTCCTTCTTGACCAGCCCGATACCGTGCTCACCCGATAGCGTGCCTTCAAGCGAAATCACCAGCGCGAAGATCTCCGCGAGGCAGGCATGTGAGCGCTCGCGTTCGGCGTCATCGCGTGGCAGCAGGTTGACGTGCAGGTTGCCATTACCGGCATGACCAAAGCTGACGATCAACACGTCGTGCTTCTTCGCCAGTGTCTTGATGCCATCCACCAGCTCCGGTAGATGGCTGACCGGTACCACCACGTCTTCGTTGATCTTGTTCGGCGAGATGGTGCGCTGGGCAGGTGATAGCGCCTTGCGCGCGGACCACAGCGCCTGAGTTTCCTCCGCCGTTTCGGCGACGCGTAGATCTTCCAACCCGTCGCCACGTGCGGCACGAGATACGGCATCCACGGCGCTGGGCAGGGTTTCTGGTTCACCGTCCACTTCGATCATCAGCATCGCACCGGCCAGCGGTACGCCATCACCGCCGTAATCGCGGGCGAGTTTCAGTGCCACGTCGTCGATGAACTCCAACGCACAGGGCGTAACCGGTTGCGCCATGATCCGCGCGACGGCACGCGCGGCAGCGGATACGTCGCGATACGTGGCGCGAAGCGTACGCAACGCCGAGGGCTTGGGCGTGAGCTTGAGCGTGGCTTCCGTGATGAGCGCCAACGTTCCTTCTGACCCGATCAGCAGACGCGTGAGGTCGTAACCTGTCGCACCCTTGCTGGTGTACGTGCCGCAACGGAAGCCATCGCCCGTACCGGCTACTGCGCGGAGGCCCAGCGTGTTTTCGCGTGGACTGCCGTACTTCACCGTGCGCGGCCCCGCCGAGTTGCAGGCCAGGTTGCCGCCGATGCTGCACCAGGGCGAGGACGATGGATCGGGCGGCCAGAAAAAACCATGTGGCTTCAGTGCCTGCTGCAGGTCGCCGTTGAGCACGCCCGGTTCCACCACGGCGAGCCGGTTGTCCGGGTCGATACGCAAAATGCGGTTCATGCGCTCGAAGCTGGCCACCACGCCGCCATCCACCGGCACTGTGGCGCCCGTGGTGTTGGTGCCACGCCCGCGCCCGATCAACGGCACACGATGTTCGCGGCACGCCCGCACCAAGGCTTCCGTCTGCTCGTGCGTGGTGGGAAATACCACCGCATCAGGCAGGGCGTTGCGCCGCGAGTTGTCGTAGGCGTAAGCAAGGCGTTCGGCCATGCCGGTGGCCATCGCGTCGCCGGCAAAGTGTTCGCTCAGCGTGCTGAGCAGGGCGTCGGGCAGATTCATGTCGCCAGTATCCCACTCTCCCGCATCGATCGCCGCTCGCCGTGGAATCAATCCGCCGGAGGTGTCTGTGGCGCCGTCATTTTGGCGGACGGCTGCGCCGCCTCTACCGGAAGCAGTGCGTCGACTCGCTGGCGGATATAGGGATAGAACGGGTTGGAGCTGACGCGAAGGATATCGTCCAAGTTGAGTATCAAGGCTCCGCGCTCGCCACGCGGCGCGGCGGTGCCCAAACGGATGCCGAAGTCCTCCGACATGTCCGGCTCGGTGCCATACAGCGGATCATTGGGCGGGAAGGGCAGGGCGATGTGCGACAGCGAGAAGATGTTGTCCGGATACAGGATGGTCAGCGGCACGGTCGTCGCGGTGGTCTGGCCTGCATCGGTGGTGCGCGCGACGGTATGGTCGTCGTTCTCCGCCGCATTGCTGATGATGGTGGTCGTGAAGGCTTGCGGGCCGGACGGCAGCATACGGCTGAGGGCGGTGAGCGAGCTCGCCTTGAGCAGCGTGTCAAAGCGGTGATCACGATTGACGTCGAACAGCACGACCTCGCTGCCGTTGGCCGGTACGTGCGCATAGAGCGTGTGCATCACGGCGGATGCGCTCACCGTATCGTCCACTACAGATTGAAAGGCAAGGATGGGTGGCAGGCGGGAAAGCTGCTTGTCGCGAGCCATCCTCAGCATCTGGCTGCGAATGGCATCGGTAAGCAGATACGACTGGCGTGCGGCGTTGACGGGGAACGAGTTGTACTTGTACGGGTTGTATTCCGGCAGCAGGTCCAGCCACGCCGCCTTGGCGAATCGCGGCAGCATGGCAGGCAAGCCAGCTAGCCCGGCGAAGCGCGCGAAACTGGTCACACCGATCATCGGCGACAGCAGCACCAGCCGTGTGGGCATGGTCAGATCACTGTGCTCGCAGGCATCCAGTGTGTACTTCACCGCGAGCGCACCGCCATTCGAATAACCGACCATATGGATGGGTGCATTCGGCCCCACGCGCCGTCGCGCCTCACGCATGGCAAGCCGCGTGGCGGCCAGCCAGTCGGGCCAGTCCACCTTGGTGAGTGCTGCCGGTACCGTGCCGTGGCCGGGTACGCGCAAGCCGATGGCAACGAATCCATGCGCCCGATACAGCTCAGCAATATCACGCAGGCTGTACGGCGAGTCGGTCAAACCATGGATGAGCACTACGGCGCCCACCGGCGTACCCGTTGGTTCCAACACGTACGACCGATTCCAGTCGTGGGTGAAATGGCCCGGATACATCGGGGCGCCGTCGAAGTACCGATTGGAAACGACACGCTGGGAGGGCTCCAGCTTGTCGGTGACCTGCGTCTTCACTTCGTCGAAGGCGCGTTGCTCGGCGGCCAGGTAGCCGGGCCAGTCGCTGGCGTCGAGCTGCGAGGGTGACAGTTCGTCGGGAACGAAGGTTTGCCACGGAGCCAGCGGTTCGCCCCGCTGCGAATCCCAGGCGCGGATGCCCAGCAGCGAGATGAGGAAGACCAGGACGATGATGGCCGTCCATTTGCCCAGTTTGATCAGCACCCGAACCATGGCATCCCCGCGAACGATACCGCCACAGGCGGCAGGCGACAGCAGTCTGCCTTAAAAAACATGGGGAAACCGTAGAGGAATGCCGATGCCGGTCGTAAGTGGCCGGCATTTGCATCGGGGCAAGACCCTTTTGGGTTCAGATATCCAGCTTGGGAATATCCACCTTGGGCAGCAGGCGCGCCGTGAAGTAGCGATCCTCGTAGTAGCGGATCTTGTCGCACAGCACTGGGTGGGGAATGCCTTCGTAGAAGAACACCTCCTTCTCCGGGCCCATTGCCTTCAACTCCTGCGGAAGCATCAGGGCGCGACGCTCTTCCGACTGGCTGCGCGACTTGTCGTTGCGTCCCTTGGTCACGTTCTCCTTGCGCACGGTGGTATAGCCGAGCATCTCGGAGTAATCGTTGGCGTCCTGTTGCTCGCGCGGCGCATAGACAATCTGCAGCGCATGGTTGGTGATAAGAGCGCGCGACACGTCCTTGCCGTAGGCGGCATCGAGCTGGGCCATGCTCTGGATGATGGGCAGCAGGCGAATGTTGTAACCCGCCATATAGGCCACGGCAGTGGCGATGATCTCCACCTTGCCGATCGACGTGAATTCGTCCATCAACAGCAGGCACTGATGCTTCAGCTCGGGGTTGTTCTGCGGAAGCTCTTTGGTATTGAGGTTGATCAGCTGGCTGAAGAAGAGGTTTACGATCAGCCGGCTCTCGGCCAGCTTGTTGGGCTGAATGCCGATATAGATGGTCATCTTCTTCTTGCGCACATCGGTGAGCAGGAAGTCATCTGTGCTGGTGGCCTCATCCAGCACCGGATTGATCCAGGCATTCAGCGGTTCCTTGAAGGTGCCAAGAATCGATGCGAAGGTTTCGTTGGCCTGCGAGAGCAGGTTAGCGAACGCTGATTGCGCGTTACCGCTAAGGAACGGCTGCTGCGCCAGATGGCCGTACAGCTGGCGCAAATCGGTGCCGTCGCCGGAGGACAACCGGTACACATTGCCCAGCGTCGGCTTCACGCGCAGCGCCTGTGGAATGCCTTCGCTTTCGTCGACTTCCCACTTCTCGAACAGATAGAGGGTGAACGCCATGAACGCGTTGCGCGCCTGGCTTACCCAGAACTTCTGGTCGTCGGAGCCGTCCGGATAGAGCATGGCCGAGATGCTCATCAAGTCCGATACGCGGAAGGCCGGATCCTTCGACACATAGCTCAACGGATTCCAGCGGTGCGTGCGGCGGTCTTCGGCGAACGGGTTGAACAGGTAGATCTCGTGACCCTGGCTGGCTCGCCAGCCGCTGGTCAACTCGAAATTCTCCTGCTTGATATCCAAAACCACTGCGGACTCGCGGTACTCCAGCAGGTTGGGAATCACCACGCCCACACCTTTGCCGGAGCGGGTAGGTGCCGCGAGTATCACGAACTGCTGCCCGCTCAGGCGCACCAGATCGCCCTTGTACTTGCCCACCAGGATGCCGTTGTCGGACGCCTTGAGCATGTCCTTCTTGCGCAGGTCGCCGCCATGCGCGAAACGGGCATCACCGTGCATCGACTGCTTCTTGCGGCGGGTCAACGGATACAGCGATGCCAGCCACAGCAGCACAGGGGGCCCAAAGCCGAGATAGCCCGCCCAACGAAGGCGCCCGACGTAAGGCTGCACCTGCGGCAGATCGAGTGCGCGCACATAGTTGAGATAGGTGTTCCAGGCGAGCGGCTCACTACCCAGACCCAGGAACTTCAGGGCGAGAAATCCAGAAAGGAACTCGCCAGCAATGATCGCCAGCAAGGCCAGTCCAATGGCAACGTACACTTTGGTCTTGCTCATGCAATCTTCCTGAAGCGTTTCCCGGCGGTTCCGCGCCGGGTTCCGGGGTGGGTGTCGGTCGAGTTGTTGGATCGGGGCCTGTCAGGGCCCCGCCATCGGCGTGTTCTGCTGCAGTTGCTGGGTGGGTGCGTTCTGCGCCAGCGACTGACCGACCTGCGGCTGAGCCTGTTGCTGCGCCCATGTGGCACTGCTTCGTTCAATCGGCGTCGCCATGGCCTGTGCTGTGTCCACCTGCGCAATACGCTTGAACGGCGACTTGAGGTCACCTTCCACCGCATAGGCGCGCGCGGCATCGTCACTGAGCACGACATGATTAACCTGGTTCATGCCGCCCTGACGCGCTGCCACCGTCAATGCAGCCGCAAGGTTGTCGCTGCGTTGATCCGAGGTGCGCTGATGCGAGGCATCGAGCTGCTGGACGGCGCTGCGTGCCTGCTGGAAGAGCGCATGGTCGGGATGCGTGGCTTCATTGAGCATGGACTTCTCCGCCGGCTTGCTGTCGAACCACGAACCCGGATGGCTCAAGGTATCGAACACCTTCGAGGCCTTCTCGCTCACCGCTTCTTCCGCGGAGTGCAGAGCCTTGCCTGCGCTCTCCAGCGCATGCTCGGCACTGGTAGCGACGGCTCTGGCGGCATCACCGACCGCATGCGCAGCCGATGTCGCTGCGTGCTCGACGGCAGCCACGTCACGCACCACCTCGTTCTTGACGGCAGTGCCTGCACGCTCGACGGCTTCGACAGCCTCGTGCGCCACATGGGTTGCGGCATGCCAGCCTTCCGTCGCTTTCTCGGCCACGGCATGACCCACCGCTTCACCGGTATCCACGATGGTCTTGGGAATCTCCCAGCCAAGGGACAGACCCTTGCGCACATCACCCACGTCGTTGCGATAGCGGTCGATCATCTGCTGGTGTTCGCGATACAGCGCCTCACCTTGTGGCCCGATGATCGAATGACCGAGCAGCTTGCTGTCCGGCACAAAGTTATCGATGGCGTGAGCGTTGAAGTCGATCGCCTTGAACGGATTGCGCGGGCTCAGCAACGTGCTGTCGTCGCGATAACCGGCCTTGGTCAGCGTGTCGATATCCTGCTGCACGGCATAGGTGCGTACTTCGCCAAAGTGCGGGCTGGCTGCACTCACCACGTCCGTGGCGCGCACGTGGTCGATCACCTGATGGCCACCCTCTGGCACACCCTGCCAAAGGCCGGCAGCACCATAGGCATTGAAGGTCTCGCCTTTGAGGCCGAACTTGGATGCGTTGATTTCCGCAAGCGTGCCGCCAAGGGAGTGGCCAGTCACTGTTACCGGCATGGGGCCGGTTTCCTTTTCCAGCGCATGCACCTGATCGAGAACACGCTGGGTAAAGGCGATGGCATCGGGCGACTGCGCGTTGACGCCCGCAATCACCATCCCTGCATCGGTGCCGCCATCTTTTAGTGGCTCGCGATCGAACTCCGTACCGCGGTACGCAATGATGACTTCATGCGTATCCAGACGCTCATAGGCCGTGGCCTGGAAGCCCGTGCCGGTGTCTGCGTAGTCGAGGGCCTTGTAATTGACGCCGCCGAGTTCGACGCGCTGCCCTATGACGGGTGTCTGGTACGCGTTCTGCGAGAGCAGGGCGTAGTCGGATGTGCTGACCGTCATGGGGTGATCTCCTCGGCGGTCAACGTGGCGGAGAAAGTGCTCGCGGGATCCTTGTAATCCTCACGACGTGCGCGGCCGCTGTCCGTCAGGGATGGCGCGTCTGGCTTGGACGACTCTTCGTAAAAATGCTTGGAGAAGTAAGTGACAACCGGCGTACCGGCCTTCATGTCCTTCAGGAAGATCGATGGGCTGAAATCCATCTTGCCGATCTTCAACTCGATGCCGGCCGCCACCAGTTCCCACTGGCAGACGCCAAGACCGTAGTAGTCCTCATCGATAAAGCGATCCGCATACAAGGTACCCTTGTAGACGTTGTCACTCACATGCGTGAGCGTCAGGGGAATGTGCTCCTGCGGTACGAGGGTGGCACCGCTGATCGGCGTCAGCGGCACGCAACGGCCATTGCTGACCTGATAATCCACCGAGCCAGCCACGCTGTCGAAGGGACCTGGCGCTCCGTCGATCCTGAGCGTGATGTCGTAACGCTGCTTGGGAGTCGGATTCTGCTTGATGTCTGGCTTTTTCATAGGGCTACCGCAGGCGGTGGTGATCAGGGCAAGGGACAGGAGCAATGCTCCCCCAAAGAGCGGGCCAGGAGTGGCCCTAGGTCGGATCATCGACATGACCGATACCTCCAGACTGTGCAACAGATCGTTTTGACCGGCATTCGGCAATAGGTTTCACGGAGCGCGCATGCAGATGGCCGTGAATCATGGCTTCGCCCCACGAGTGCATTCCTGGCCCTTCAGTCGTGAATCGCACACGCCGATCTTGCCCAGGTATGTCATCCATTGAGTGATCTCGTCCTTGGACGGCTCATGGTGAAAGGCCACCTGCACAACGTAGGCGCTGTCATGGCCCTTGATCATCTTGAACCAGGTGATCTCCGGCTTGCGCTTCGCGTCGTTGAAGTGGCAAGACTGCACCCACAGCTGGAAGGCGTAACCATTCTCGTCACCGTCCTTGACGGAGGCCGACTCCGCGGTATCGCAGGCAGCCTTCCAACGCTGCCCCATGTCGCTGCGGTAGTCGTCGAACGAGACATCCTTCGCGCCGTAATAGATCTGCGTCGTCACCATGGTCGACCAGTCATCGACGGATTCGTCCTTGGGCACCATCTCCGTGAGTGACATGCGCTTATTGCCGTCCTGATTGGCGATCTTGAAATGATCGGGCAGGGGCTGGAGGAGGTTTTCGTCTTCAAGGCCGGCGAGTGCGGTGCCGGCATACATCGACAAGAACGCCAAAAGCAGCAGCGCCAGTTCTTTCCCGAGCAAGCGGCGCAGCATAAAACAGGGTGAATCAGTCATAAGGGTCCCTTCCTCAACGCGCCAAAACAAGCCGACTCTTGAAATTTATGGCTCAGTGCACAATCGGCGACTCGGCGCCCGTGCCGGCGCCCATCCAGCGACCAGATTTACCGGCGATGGGGCAGACACTCATATAGAGGGCAAGCGCCTGGTAGTCGCGATCTGTCCAGGGACGGCCATACTCGTTCGGCGGATCGCATAGCCCCGTATATGCGTAGACGCCGGTGGTGTAGGGCGCCACGGGCACCCAGCACTCAGCGGCAACGGTTGTTTCGTAGCCCTGCGAGCAGAAGATAAATGGGTCGTTATCCCTGAATGGCGCCACCGACTGGGCAAGCACCGGAACGGAAAAGCCCAGGGCTAGCAATGCAATCCATGATTTCTTCATCGTCATGTCCTTTAACGTGAGGTCTGTTGATGGCGAGCGGCTGGGCGCTCTTGCCGCGCTCAGAACATAGCTATAGGTAGTTAGGGTGTTTGATGGCGACGGCAGTCAACGTGCCACCCCCATTGTGGGTTGTGGGGCTGGCTGTTGTACCTGAGCTTGAGTCTGTTGCTGTTCCTGTCCTTGCTGCACGGCTTGCGGAAACCGTGCGCTGCTCTGCTCCAATGGCGTCTTGATGGCTTTCATGGTGTCTACGTGAGCCCACTGTTGCTCCAGGCCTGTGATGCCACCTAGTCGCCCCTGCACCGCAAATACCCGGCTGGCGTCGTCGTTGAGCAGTACGTGATCGATGCGGCCGAGCCCTTTGGCTGTAGCCTCTACCGTCAGCGCGCCCGCAATGTTGCTATCGCGCGGGGAGGGGGCTACGCCATGTTTGGCGTTGAGCTGCTGCACGCCGTCCAAGCCCTGCCGGAACATCGTGTGGCCCGGATGGTCCCGATTATCAAGACGAACTGGTGTGGTCGTTGCAGCAGGTTTGGTCGGGGCGCCATCGGGCGACAAGCTTGGGCGATGCGTGGTCTGCTCGCTGTGTAGCCAGTTGGCCGTCATGGCCGAACCTACCAATGCGGCCTCACGACCGAATTCCTTGGCGCCATACAAAGCGGCGCGACCCAACTCTTGCGCCTCGTGTGATGCTGCCTTGCCGACGTTGATCGCAGCCTGGCCTGTGGCCTTGGCATGTTGCGTGACGGCATCACGTGTTGCGTCGTAAGTTGCACCAACCACGTGTGCGGCTTGCTGGGCGTTATGCGCGACCTGCTTGCCCACCTGCTCTGCGGCGTGAGTTGCGATGTGAGCACCCTGCGCGGCTGCCTCGCCAGCAGCCTTGGACATCGTCACCGTTCCATCAACGAAAGCCTTGCCCGCGGCTTCACCGAGTTCACTCGCCTTCTTTTCCAGTTCCCATTTCGCGGATATCGCCGTACGAGCCGTGAGTACGTCACCGCGATAGCGATCCACCATGGCATGATGATCGCGATAGCGTTGTGCATTCTCTGGGTCGAGCGCCGAATGGCCTTGGGCATCTGGAACAAAGTTGATGATGCCGTGTGCACCAACATCGATGGCGGCAACTGTATTGCGCAAGGCACCCCTGCCATCCTCGTGATACCCAGCATCGTGCAGTCGTGCGATATCCCGCTCGGTGGCCAGCACGCGCACTTCCCCATAGTGCCTGCTTGCCGCGCTGACTACATCGGTAGCGCGCACGTAATTGAGCACCTGCGTGCCGCCTTCGGGCACGCCGTGCAGCAGGCCAGCGGCGCCGTAGGCGTTGAAGGTTTCACCATGCAGGTGGAACTTGTGGGCTGTGTACTCGGCCAGAGTGCCGCCGAGGGAGTGGCCCGTGACGGTGATGTTGGCAGAATCGAAGGGGAGATGGTTGTTCTCGGCAAACTGCTTTGCCTTGTTCAAAACACGCTGGGTGAACTTCTCGGCATCTGGGATCTGAGAATTGATGCCGGTGAGCACCATGCCGGCATCTACAGCATCATCCAGAATCGACTCGGTGCCGCGGTGGGCGATAACGATGTCGCCGGTAGGCTGGTGGTGGTCATCCAGGCGTTGATAAGCCGTGCCCTGGTAGCCAGTGATGGGGTTGGTGTAGGTATCGAGAATCCTGTACTCGCAACCACCGATACTGATCGGCTTCTTGTTCTCGCCTACATCCCTGGATCGGTCCGCATAAGAGTCTTGCGCCAGAAAGGCATGCTCTGTCGTGCCAGTGCTCATTCAATGTGCTCCTTGGCAGTCAGAACCGTGGAAAAGAAATCGTTGCGGTATTGAGGCTTGACCTCCTCAAGACTGGTCAAGCCGGTGTAGTTCATGTCTTTGATGGAGTTATCCCCGTAAGCTTTCCTGGGGAAATACTGTTTAAAGGACTCTTGTCGAACGATCTGGTCTGCGAAAAGAAATGAATCAAAAGACGCCTCGCCAAACTTGGAACTTATGTTGATGGACTGAAGCTGCCAATGGCACACGCCAAGGCCGAAGTAATCCTCATCTCGGAGAGGGTCCAAATAGATGGTTCCGCGAAGAACGTTGTCGGCAACTCGTTCGAGAACGATTGGCATGTCTTTTTCGGGCGGAAGTCGCGCCCCGCTGATGGGTTGCAAGGGAGTGCAGAATTGGTTCTCTACCTTGTAGAACGCATATCCATTTATGGAATCGAACGGCCCAGGCGCACCCTGGATAGCCAGAGTGATCTCATAGCGCATCTTTGGATTCGGGTTCTGCTTTATGTCGGGGTTTTTCATGGACGAACCGCAGGCAGAGGTGAGCAGCGTCGAGGACAGGGTGGCGAGTACGTAAACGAAATGCTTCACGATGGCGACGCGGCGATTACGGTTCGCTGGACGCGATCGAAGTGATAGAGATTGCAGCCGAGTGACCAGAACAAAAGAACTGGCGGGAAACTCGTTATCTCGATTGTCGTGGGGCCTGTTGAAGCGAGCTTGGCTTGATTCTCGCCCGAATCGAGAGCCGGTTTGGTACGTTCCTTCATGCGGATGCATCACAGATGCTTCTTTTGGGCTGTCAGCGTGGCTGTGAAATACTGTTCGGGGTGCTTCTTGATCACCTCGGTCAGTAACGAGCTGTTGCCAACTGGAGAGTCCCCTGTAGAAGTTTCATAAACACGCTTAGAGAGGTAGATGACAGCGGGTTGTTGCGTTTGGATTTGTTCCATCGTTAGGCTGGTGACAAACTCAGAGACTTTGGATCTCAGCCGAAGCCCAACACGATCTAATTTCCAGTGGCATACTCCGAGGCCGAAATAATCCTCGTCCTGCAGAAAATCTACTTCGACTAAGCCAGAAAACGTGTGATCATCCACGCGCGAAATGACAATCGGTCGATCTTGAGTAGGTGGCTTGTGGTAAATGCCAACTACTTTATCGAAGGGGGCGCACTGGGGGTTTGCAACGTCATACAGCGCATATCCCGCCACCGACTCCATCGGACCCGGCGCGTCATTGATCGTCATGGTGATCTCGTAGCGCATCTTTGGATCTGGGTTTTGCTTGATATCGCGGTTTTTCATGGACGAGCCACAGGCGGCGTTAAGCAGCGTTGTAGAAAAGATAGCAAGCCCGAATAGGACGCGTTTTACAGCGGTGACTCGATTCATTGCACTCTTACCGCGTAACTACACTCGCTGTAGACGATCTTGCAGTCCTGCGTTCGTTGACTGCATGCACGCATTGCGTTTGCCT
Source organism: Dyella sp. ASV24 (assembly GCF_016428905.1). Taxonomy (GTDB): domain Bacteria; phylum Pseudomonadota; class Gammaproteobacteria; order Xanthomonadales; family Rhodanobacteraceae; genus Dyella. The sequence continues at coordinate 22,459 of NZ_JAELTQ010000078.1, forward strand.
TTACAGTGTCGATATAAGGCGCGTTTGAAACAACGTGACTATTGGTGCCCCAGGCAATGGCTGCGCATTGGTTGTGATAGGTGAGTTCCACCTTGCAATCCTGGCCGCCGTTCTTCTGACATGTCTTCACGGCAATGTCAGTTGCTTCATTTCTGCTAGGAATGTTGGCGATCACACCAGCTTGTCCTACATCGCTGTCGATGGCGATTGCGCCCCAGCGATCTGCCCAAACAGGCGGAGGCTGGATTGACATCTGTTGCTGGGCGTTATCCCCTTGGTAGTAGGGGGAGCTGGTTTGATCAGGTGGAATGCAACCGGGATTACCTGCGGTAGGAATGCCTGGGGCACATTGCGCCGAGGCCAAAGAGATCCACAACGAGCTGATTGTGATGCTCGCGGTCACGAGATATCGATCGAGACTTTTTTTTGTTGCCAGTTCCATGAGATATCACTCATTTGGTGAGCGAGTGAGGTACTCACTGCACCCGTGTGGCATAGCTGCATTCGCTATAGATGACCTTGCACTGGGGTGTCCTTTCGTTGCATAGCTGCATCGCGTCAGATTTTGCCTGGTCCATGTGGGCACTGCTTGCGGCGCTATGACTCGAATAGCCAGCTGCCACCGCCACACATTGATTGTGGTAAGCAAGCTCAAGTTTGCAGTTCGGACTTCCGTTCATGGTGCAGGCCTTCATGGCCATGTCCACTGCTTCTGCCTTGCTGGCACGGCCTGCAATGAAGCCGGATTGCCCGGTGTCGCTATCAACGACAATGGCGCCCCAGCGATCCGCCCAAACTGCCGCAGGCTGGAAGTTTTCTTGTGGCTGCACTCTGTCACCTTGGTAATAAGGTGAATTCACCTGATCAGGTGGGATGCAGCCTGGATTGCCAGCGGAGGGAATGCCGGGAGCACATTGAGACCACGCTAAAGGCGCGAGCAACAGGTTGCCCAAGAGGGCGATAGACCATCTGTTCATGTGTGTAGGCCTCGGGGCTCATACCTGTGGTGGTGATCTGATTTCGTCCTTCTGCTGCGCATATGAACCATACTGGCTCAATCCTGCGTTGTTCGTCAGAGAGACGGGTCGACTGCTGTCATTGGCGGTCCTTTGATTTTCGGTATTCGGAGAGGACAGCGCTGCCGGACTAACCCTACCTTGCGCCAACGCCTGCTGCTGATGCGCCATCGGCCCGCGTGCACCGATATTGCCAAACGAAGAATACGAAGCGAACTGGCCCAGCGTACCCTGGAAGAACGCCGCAGCCATGGGTGGCGCCATCACGATCAGGGTGGAAAGGATCAGGCCGAGGCCGCCTTGCTGTAAGGCCATGCTGCTGATGCCGTCGGTAGTGGTGCCGGATGCCATGGATGCCAGGTATTTCGCCGCGAACGCAGCGGTAACGGCTGACATCATGTTCATCGCAATCGTCACCATCACGCTGAGTAGCGCCAAGGAGAACATGGTTCCTATGCCGTAGAACAACCACTTGCTGAACAGCCCTTTGGTTTGGTCAAACAGCAGGCACATGATGAAGATGGGGCCGAAGCCGACGAAGAGAGCCAGGGCGATCTTGTTCAGCAGCAGCAGCGCGCCGGCGATAACACTGGGGCCGGCGATGCCCACGCCCGTAAACCAGCGGTCGCGATCTTTCGCAGCGTCTGCGGCGGAATTGCCGCCGGTGTCGATGGCATCGATGATCGACAGTGCTCCCTCCATGCCTGCCAGGTTGTTGTCGATGGTCTGGAAGGGGCTGGTGGAAGAGCCAGTGACATAGGTGGCAATAGTGCTGGACAGTCCATCGGTAAGCGTCCAGTAGAGCGGCGACGACGAATAAGCCACGCTGGTCGCGAGGAAAATGACCAGTACGGCGCGCAGCGAGTCGCCGACCAGTGCCATCATCGGCTGGCGCGACTGGCCAGTGACGATGCGGAAGCCTTGGATCATGATCCAGATGGTCAGCAGCACGATGGCCACGAAACCGATAATCGACGCGGAGCGCGACAACAGGTTCCACTGCAGGATGTCGATCTCGTTCCTCAAGAAATCATTGATCGTCTTGAAGAACACGAACTGGGTCGCGTTGTTGAGCGCATCCCCCACATCGGCTAAGGCACCGGTGCCGAACCAGTTGCCAATGGTGTTGATCATCACTGCACTTCCCTTGTGTAACGTTCTATGCGTGCCTGAGCCGCGCGGTGCGCGGCCATGCTCTGCGCGATGCCAACCGACATCACCATCCGTTGGTGGTCTCGATACTCAACTTCTGCATGCCCGCCGGCGGCGTGCTGGCCACGCCGTTGAGCGCCGTGCTGAGCGCCACGCCCGTGGTGAGCGCGCCGACAACGGAGCCGACATTGATGTCACCTACACCCGGCAGGCTGATGCTCGGACCCGATGAGGTGGACTTGCCAGACGCGGCGGCGTTGGCCAACTGGGTTTGCTGCGCGCGCAAAAATCGCAGGTTAGCCTCGTAGGCATAATTGACGGATTGCATCTGCTGCTGGTCGATGGCGATCAGGTTGTATAGCGCCGTCAGCTTATTGGTGTTGTCTTCCAGCTTGCCGTACTGGTTGGGGTCGCTGGTGTTGATCTGCTGGCGCTCGTTGAGCAGTTTGCGAAGCGTGTCGTCGCGTGTCTTGCTGGTGGCGTACATCGTCAGCATGTAGCGGTACTGGGCATTCTCCAGGGCCACAATCTGCTGACAGTTCGCCTGCTGTGCTGGTGCGACATCGTTGCAGTGAGATCCGTCATCAAGGACGGTGGAGTCCGCGGGCAACGCTTGCACCGGGTCAACGG
>NZ_JAELTQ010000610.1 GCF_016428905.1 Dyella sp. ASV24
GCCGCGTCCTTGATCTTCAACGAAATAATGCCCTGGCGGGCGGCGATGACCGGATTCATGACTACTCCTGTACGCCGCTGCGGCGGCGCCCCTCGCCCCATCGTAGCGACCGCCACGGCATAGGGACTGTCTCTTATACACATCTCCGAGCCCACGAGACAGGACAGGCCATCGCGTATGCCGTCTTCTGCTTGAAAAGGGGGGGGGGGGGGGGGGGGGGGGGGGGGGGGGGGGGGGGGGGGGGGGGGGGGG
>NZ_JAELTQ010000611.1 GCF_016428905.1 Dyella sp. ASV24
CCCCCCCCCCCCCCCCCCCCCCCCCCCCCCCCCCCCCCCCCCCCCCCCCCCCCTTTTCAAGCAGAAGACGGCATACGCGATGGCCTGTCCTGTCTCGTGGGCTCGGAGATGTGTATAAGAGACAGGCTCAACGCTGTATCGACCAAGCTTGCGTCGGGCGGTGGTATGGAGCGTTCGCAGATGGCGAAATCGTTGTATGCGGGCATTCTGGAGAACGGGGGGCTCGGTTCTGGCCACGGGATCGGTGTTGGC
>NZ_JAELTQ010000612.1 GCF_016428905.1 Dyella sp. ASV24
CCCCCCCCCCCCCCCCCCCCCCCCCCCCCCCCCCCCCCCCCCCCCCCCCCCCCTTTTCAAGCAGAAGACGGCATACGCGATGGCCTGTCCTGTCTCGTGGGCTCGGAGATGTGTATAAGAGACAGGTCGTACACCACGCGACGCTCACAGCCCATGATCAGGTCAAGGTTGCGCAGGCCGACGTCGAAATCGATCACCGCGACTTTCTTGCCGGCCATGGCAAGGCCGGTGGCAAGCGAGGCACTGGTCGTG
>NZ_JAELTQ010000079.1 GCF_016428905.1 Dyella sp. ASV24
CTCGGCCTTCACCGCGGCAGGCGTGTACGGCGCCAGCGGCTTCATTACCTGCTCCAGCGTACTCAGGCGCGGGCGGCGGTCCGCGTCTTCGGCGGCCTCGAAGCAGCGCTTGCGCGTCGCTTCGTACAGCGCGAGCAGCGATTCTTTCGTGTACAGGCCGGACGACAGCGCGATTTCTGCCGAACGCAGCAACGGGTCAGTGGCCTCAACGGCAAACAGCTCTTCGACGCTGCGCCATTCGATCTCGAAGTCAGTACCTGCGTGCCCCATCACGCGTGTGGTGCGCAGATGCAGGAAAGTCGGGCGGCGCGTAGTGCGGCAATGCTCCACCGCCTGCTGCACCTGTGCGTAGCCGCCGGCGAGATCCAGGCCGTCGGCATAGAAGTAGTCGAGGTCGGCACGATGGCGGAAATTATTCGCGACCCAGCCGTTCGGCGTTTTCACCGAGATGCCGATGCCGTTGTCCTCGCACACGTAGAGCACCGGTGCGGGCAGCTTCTGGTAAGCCGTCCAGCCCGCGGCATTGAAGGCAGTCTGCGCGGTAGCGTGGTTGGACGAAGCATCACCGAACGAGCAGACAGCAATGCTGTCCTCGGGGATCGGCAACGTGTGGCCGATGCGACGTGCCTGTTCGATGGCGACGGCGGTGCCCAGGGCTTTCGGCAGATGCGAGGCAATGGTCGACGTCTGCGGCAATACCCAGAGCGGTTTGCTACCCCACACCTTGTGGCGGCCGCCAGAGGCAGGGTCTTCCATGCTGGCGGCAAACGACAGCGCCGAATCCATCACCGGATCCATGCCTGGGAGCTTGCGGAAGCGCTCGGCCATAAAGCCACCCGAGCGATAATGCAGGAAGGCCGGGTCGGTATGGCGCGTAAGGCGCGCGACCATCGCGTTGCCTTCATGGCCACTGGAACCAATGGTGTAGAACACCTTGTTCTGCACGCGCAGCACGCGCGCCATCAGATCCAGGTGCCGACTGATCAGCTGCGACTCCAGCAGCTCACGAAAACCTTGCGCGTTGAGTTCGCTGCCCGGCAGCACCGGCGCATCGTCGCCGCGTGGCTGATGCACCTCACCCTGCCAGAGCTGCACGAACTCAGTGAAGTTCTGGTCGACGATCTCGGCGCGATTGAAACCCTTGTGGCGTCCCGTGAGGGAGTACGGAATGGCGGTCATGGTGTCTCGTCAACGAACAGCCGCGAAGCGGCAATCAGGGGATTATTGAGTTGGGGGCGACACACGCGCCAGTACGGTGCGCGGGACGATTCAGGCGGGCGTGCATGTCGCTTCAATCCACGATCCGAAGCGGCGAGGCAGAAAGCTTGCGCAAGAGCGTTGCCCGCTGGCGATCCTTGTCGCGCCCAAAGCTTTCAAGGATACGAATCTGGTCATCGATCGACGGTACCGGCACGGCAAGCCCATTCAGGCCCACCAAGGTCAAACGTCCTGCCTTGACCGGATGCCACCCGTCGCCCTGGTTGAGCTCCAGCCCACCCATGACCTCGACGGGCATGCCAGGAAAGCGGAAGCGGGCGAAATGCGAACGGAAACGGTCGGCGCCTGCGGGCTCATAAACGTGCTCGCGGCGGTCAGCCCATAACGCCATCAGGGCATCAGCGTCCGCATGCGATACCAGTAGATCCACATCCGCCACAGCCACGTCAGCGCCGGCCAGCAATGCGGCAGCACTGCCAATCACGCACCAGCTATCCACACAGTGCACGTGCAACTCCGGCACGATCTCGGCCAGGGTGGCATACAGGGCGGGTGTGACGTGGCTCATGCGCGCCGCTTCCACTCGTCGCGGGTCTGTCCCCAGATCTCGATGGGGACGTCCTGGAAGGGTTCCGGCAAACGACCAGGGCCGCGCAAGCGCGAGCCAAGTTTGGTCGCCAGCGCCTGCGAGGGTGCGTTAGCCGGATCGATGCTATGGATCACGTCGTCCCAACCGAGGTGGTCAAACGCCCAATCCATGCAGGCCACTGCACCTTCCATCGCGTAACCCTTGCCCCACGCAGGCCGCGCGAGGCCCCAGCCGATCTCACGCGCCGGCCAGCCTTCGGGAAACCACGGCCCCATGCGGCCAATCCACTGCCCCGTGCCCTTCTCGATCACCGAGAACATACCGAAGCCCTGGATGGCCCACGCGCCGACCATGGTGAGGAAGCCACGCCATGCCACCGCGCGCGGCTGCTGCCCGCCAATGAAACGGGCCGATTCGGCATCGGCCATGTTGGCGGCCCAGCCATCGAAATCCTCGGCCTGCGGCGGGCGCAGGATAAGGCGGTCAGTCTCGATACGGATGTTTTGCCAGCTCATTGGAATCTCGGCGGAAGCATCTGACCTCCCTCACCGTCATCCCGATGCAGGCTGGGATGACGAGCATGACGGTCCTCGCGTTCTGCTCAGAACGCGTTGATACCCGTGAGCTCACGGCCCACCACCAGCTGATGCACCGTCTCGGTGCCTTCATAGGTGATGACCGATTCCAGGTTCAGCGCATGGCGAATGGCGACGTGCTCGGTGGTAATACCTGCGCCGCCGAGGATGTCGCGGCACTCGCGCGCGATATCGATGGCCATGCGGCAGTTGTTCCACTTCGCCAGCGACACCTGCGTGGGCTGCATGGTGCCAGCATCCTTCAGGCGACCGAGCTGCAGCGAGAGCAGTTGCGCCATGGTGATGCGGCGCGCCATCTCGGCCATCTTGATCTGGATGGCCTGATTGGAGGCCAGCGGGCGGCCGAACAGGATGCGCTCCTGCGTGTAGTTGAGCACTTCCTGCAGGCAGGCCTGCGCGGCGCCGATCGGGCCCCAGGTAATGCCGTAACGAGCCTGCGTGAGGCAGCCCAGCGGGCCCTTGAGACCCTTGACGTTCGGCAGGCGGTTGGCTTCCGGCACACGCACATTGTCGAAGAACAGCGCAGACGTCACCGACGCGCGCAGGCTCATCTTCTTGTGCACTTCCTGAGCGGTGAAGCCCTTGGTGTCGGTCGGCACGATGAAGCCCTGGATGCCGTCTTCCGTCTGCGCCCACACAATGGCAATGTTCGCGACGTTGCCATTGGTGATCCACATCTTGGCGCCATTGATGACCCAGTCACCGCCGTCTTTCTTGGCGTGAGTCTTCATATTCGCCGGGTCGGAACCACCGTGCGGTTCGGTGAGGCCGAAGCAGCCGATGATCTCACCCGCCGCCATCTTCGGCAGGTAGTGCATCTTCTGCTCTTCCGTGCCGTAGGCGTAGATGGGGTACATGCACAGCGAGCTCTGCACCGAGGCAAAGCTGCGCAGACCCGAATCACCGCGCTCCAGCTCCTGGCAGATCAGGCCGTAGCTGACGCCGTTCATGCCGGCGCAGCCGTACTTTTCAGGAATGGTGGCACCCAGCAGGCCCAGGCTGGCGATCTCCGGAATCAGTTCCTTAGGAAACCGACCCTGGTCGAAGCAGTCCCCGATGATCGGCAGCACGCGCTCGTCGACGAAGCGGCCGACAGCGTCCTGCACCATCCGCTCTTCGTCGGTCAGGAGGGAACGAACGTCGTAGAGATCCAGCGGGTTCAAACGGGATGCCATAGAAATTCCGGAAACGACCTAGGGAGTCAGCCATTCTAGCCATGGCTCCCGCTCCGGTCACGTCGCTGGGCAACATCCACAAGTCCTTGCTGCGAAAGGGGTTGTCATCCCGCCCCTGGTTCACCGGCGCCGTTCTCAGCGATACCGCGCCTCAGCCAGAATCGTCAAGGATTAGCGACGCCCCCTTCTCCGCCACCATCATCGTGGCGGCGTTGATATTGCCGGAGGTAATGTTGGGGAAGATCGATGCGTCAACCACGCGCAAGCCATCGATACCATGCACTTTCAAGTGCTTGTCCACTACCGACGTTTCCGGATTCGCCCCCATCGCACATGAACCACACAGGTGATAGATGGATCCGCAGTTCTCCCGGAAGTAGGAGAGCATCTCGGCGTCGGTTTCAACCTGTGGACCCGGCAACGTCTCCTTCACCGTGATCGAGCGCAGCGCCTCGGTCTGCATGATGCGACGGATCAACCGACTGCCTTGGATCACCTCGGCAATGTCCTTGTCGGTACTCAGATAGTTGGGATCGATACGAGGTGCATCTTCTGCGTGACGGGATGCAATCCGCACGAAACCACGACTGGTGGGTCGGCAAGGATTGAAGCAGAGCAGGAAGCCCGAATACGGCTCGGGCACGATGGTGGCCTTGCTGCTCTTGGGGATCTGGTAGGAAAGCGGGTTGAAGTACAACTGCAGGTTAGGCGTGGCCTCCCTATCGTCGCCGCGGAAAAAACCGCCCGACTGGTTCACGCTCATGGCCAGTGGGCCCTTGTGGCCGAACACGTATTGCAGGCCCGCTTTGATCTGCCCCGCTGTTGAACGTAGCTCGTCGTTGAGCGTCGGCACGTTTGCCATGTAGTAGTAGCTGGCGCACAGATGATCCTGCAGCTGCTCACCTACGGCAGGCAGATGATGCACGAGGGGAATATCCAGCGCTTGAAGGCGCGACAGGTCACCAATGCCCGACAACTGCAGAATCTGCGGTGAGCCAACCGCCCCCGCGCAAAGGATCACTTCGCGATTCGCACGGAAGTCCATCACTGTGCCGCGCTGCCGGACACGCACACCTGTGACCTTTCGCTGGCCATCAAAAAGCAGGTGCTGCACGGACGCATCCGTTTCCACCCGAACGTTGCTGCGCTTCATCGCCGGATGAAGACAGGCCGCGCCGCTGGAGCTGCGTTGACCGCGGCGCGTATTCAGATCGTAGATGCCGGCCCCTTCCATATGGGGGCCGTTGAAATCATCGCTGCGCGGATAACCCAGTTCATCGCAACCATCGAGGAACGTATCGCAAATCGGGTGCGTCTTGCCGCGCATGGAGCTGATATGGATGGGGCCATCGCTGCCGTGATACGGGGTGTTGCCCAGCGGATGGGTTTCCAGTTTGCGGAAGTACGGCAGCACATCCTGCCAGGACCAGCCGTTATTGCCGTTTTCCGCCCAATCGTCGAAATCGTGAGCCTGGCCGCGCACATAGATCATGGCGTTGATGGCACCCGATCCACCCAGCACTTTGCCGCGTGGGGCGTAGAGCTTGCGGCCGCCGAGCGCGGGCTGCGGCTCGGAGTAGAACATCCAGTTGTACGTTGGGTTGTAGTACAGCTTGACGAAGCCACCCGGCATCGAGATCCAGGGCGAATTGTCCTTGCCGCCAGCCTCCAGCACGAGCACGGAATGACGACCCGATTCGCTCAGGCGATCAGCAAGAATGCAACCGGCGGAACCGGCGCCAACAATGATGTAGTCGTAGGTCATGAGCAGCGAAAGTGTGGTTTCAACGAAGGCGAACGTGCGATATCAGCCCCGCGCGGGGGCGTTCTCTTTCACGTCGACGGGATCGGCAGCCATTTGCAGATGCAGGCGTTCGCCCGTGTAAGGCGAATGACGACGCACGACATCCATATTCAATTCAACGCCAAGGCCTGGCTCCGACGACGGGATGATGTAGCCGTCCTCCCACTGCAGAGGCTTCTTGAGAATCTCCGCGTGGAAGCCATCCCAAGTGCCGATGCTTTCCTGAATCAGGAAGTTGGGCGTACACGCCGCCAGCTGAAAGCTGGCCGCCGCACCCACGGGACCGTTGTAGAGATGCGGCGCGATCTGCGCATAGAAAGCCTCGGCCATGCTCGCGATTTTCTTGCCTTCGAGCAGGCCGCCGCAGCGCCCGACGTTCATTTGCAGGATGGAGGCACCGCCTGCCTGCAGCAGCTTGAAGAACTCATACTTGGTGGTGAGACGCTCACCGGCCGCAATCGGAATGGAGGTGCCGCGAGCGACTTGCGCCATGGCCTCCTCCTGTCCCGGCGGAACGGGCTCCTCGAACCAGAGCGGGTCGTACTTCTCAAGGCGCCTGGCGAGACGAATAGCCGACGAAGGCACCATCTGCCCGTGCGTGCCGAAGAGCAGATCGCAACGATCGCCCACGGCGTCGCGGATCTTGCGGCAGAACGTCTCGCATCGCGTCAACACGTCCAGCGACAGCTGATGGCCGGAGAATGCGGAGTACGGGCCAGCCGGATCGAACTTCACCGCTGTGAAGCCCTGCTCCATCGCGCGCACGGCGTACTCGGCAGCAAGATCCGGATCACCGTAGTCGTACTCGCCCCGGCTGTTAACGGGATAGAGGTAGGTGTACGAACGAAGACGTTCATGCACTTTGCCGCCCAACAACTCGTAGACAGGCTTGTTCGCCGCCTTACCGATGATATCCCAGCAAGCCATTTCCAGGCCGCTGACCACGCCCATCATGGTGAGGTCGGGGCGCTGGGTGAAACCACTTGAGTACGCACGCCGAAAAAATCGCTCGATGTGATGCGGATCCTGATCCAGCAGGCAACGCGAGAATACATCCTCGATCACTGGCACCATGGCCTTCGGATGGAACGTGGCCGAGTAGATCTCGCCGACACCTTCAATGCCGTCATCGGTCTTCAGACTCACGAACAACCAGTACATGCCGCCAATGTGCGGCGGCGGCACGGCAACGACATGTGTCTGCAAGGAGATAATCTTCATGCACCGTTCCTTCTGTCGACGCGCTTTTTCAGCGCCATGGCGGCTACAACGCCAAGCGAACCGATGGCGAACACGTAGCCGAAATACAGGCGATAACCCAGCATTCCGGGGAATGTCTCGGTCAGCCAGCCATTGATGAGTGGCAGCAGTACATCGGGCGAATAGCCGACGACGGAAATAATGCCGATAGCCAATCCTGTGATACGGCTGGGGATGGCGCATTGATCGAGGATGGCCCAGTAAAGGCCGCGAATGGCGTAAGTCACCAAGCCGATAAGGATGGCCAAGATCACCACGAGCAATGTGACATGCAGCGCGGGCAGGAAGATCAACCCGAGCATGCCGGCGGCGGCCAGTGCCAGCGCATACGTCAGCACACGCAGATTGCTGAAACGATCGCCCAGCCAACCACCACCGATACCGCCGATCGGCCGCATCCACAGCTTGATGGTAGTGATTACGCCCGCCATGGTCGCAGACAGGCCAAGGCCATCCTGGGTCAAATACGCGGAAAAGCTGTAGGTAGCCCAGAAGAAGTGATAGCCGCAGAACACAATAGCCGTTACCAGCCATAGTTCCGGCATGCGGGTCAGTTGTTTGAGATCGCTCAGCAGATTGGCATTCGCTGGCTTCTCGTCCTTCGCCGCGGACGACTCGGGGCGAGGTGGATCCCGCAGGAGGCACATGACGAGGCCGAGCACCAGGCAGGTAACTGCGTAAAGCAGAATAACGTGTCGAAAACCCTCGCCTGTCGTTTCGCCGCCGCTGCCTGTCGCACGCGCGAACATCCAGATGGCGATCGTGGCTAGTGAGGCTTCGACCAGACCGCGACCGCCATCGAGCACACCAAAGAACCGGCCTTGTTCCCTCTCACCGGCAAGCCAGCCGACTCGCTTGAGCAGCGCGGCCCAGAACGTCAGACCGGTCGTTATGCCAAAGCCCGAGAAGACGACAAGCAACACATGAAAGTTCGGCAGCGTGGCATACCAGAGCGCCAGCAATCCTGTGCCAAGAAGTGACACGCTGATCAGCAGCCGGGGTGAAATGCGGTCCGCCAGCCAGCCGCTGGGCAGGTAGCTGACCATGAACGCCACGCCGAGTATCGAATACAGATAGCCCAGCTGCGTGTTGTCGATGCCCAGGGCCAGCATCATGCTGTTCTGGTACACCTGCCGCAGGTACAACACCGGATATATCGCACCGGCCGCGAGCACGAGCACCAGCAGCTGAGCGTAACGCTGAAAGTTTTTGTTGGAACCTTCGCGGGTTACCTTCGCATGGATGGGCATGTCCATGGCGATCAGTGCTTCATCACCACGAGACGCGTCTGCGTGAACTCCAGCATGCCGTGCTTGCCGTCATCGCCACCCAGTCCCGAGCGCTTCCAGCCTGCATGGAAACCCTGATAGGGATCCGCAGGCGTGCGGTTGACGTACAGCTCACCGGCCTCGATCCGGTTCGCGACACGGAGCGCGGCGCGGTAGTTCTCGGTATAGAGCACCGACGAAAGGCCAAACTGGTGATCGTTGGCCATACGCAGTGCGCCATCCAGAGTGGCGTAGCGAATGACGGGCAGCACCGGGCCAAAAATCTCTTCTTGCACGATCTCCATTTCCTGCCGGCAATAGCTGAGCAAAGTGGCCGGATAGAAGTGACCAGGCGCTTCCGGGAGGAAGCCTCCCGTCTCCACCACCGCACCCTCCTCCACCGCGCGCAGGACTTTGGTGTGCACGTCGTCACGCGCCAAGGCGCTGATCAGCGGCCCCATGCGTTGAGCATCTTCCGCGCGATTGCCGAAGCGGATGGCTGCGAACTTGGCCTTCAGCAAGGCCAGGAATGCATCGTGAACGCTCTCGTGCACATAGACACGCTCGATGGCCGTGCAAAGCTGCCCGCAGTGCGTCGTCTTCGATGCCACGATAGCGCTGGCCGCCTGCTCCAGATCGGCATCGGCCTCAATGATGGCGGGCGTCTTGCCGCCCAGCTCCAATGACGGCTTGGCAATATTGGCCTTGCAGTAGTCGAGCACAGCGCGACCCGCGCGGACGCTGCCGGTCAGGGTGATCATGGCAACCGCCGGCTGCGTGCAGAGGAGTTCGGCCTGCGCGTGATCCATCGCCAGGATGTTGATGACACCGGCCGGCATCGCGGCCTCCTGCGCCGCGCGCGCGATGTCATAGGCGCTGAGCGGTGTGTGATTGCTCGGGCGTACTACCACTGCGTTGCCTGCAATCAGCGCGGGAGCGATCTTGCGCAGAAGTGTGTAGACCGGATAGTTGAATGGGATGAGGCAAGCCACCACTCCCAACGGCTCGCGCTGCAGCAGGATCGTTTCGTCCGCGTTATCGCTCGGAATGACCTCGCCTTCGATGCGACGAGCCCATTCGGCGTGATAGCGCACGATCTCGGCGCCGTAAATCGCTTCGCCCGTGGCATCCGCCAGACTTTTTCCCGACTCCATCGCCAACGTTCGGCCCACGTTGCCGGCATGCCGCTCGATGGCATCTGCAAAACGCCGGAGATGGTTCGCACGTTCGATGGCCGGAAGTCGTGACCATGAACGCTGTGACTCCGCAGCAGCCGCCACCGCCTGCCGCACTTGGGCGTCGCTTGCCGCATCGACGCTGCCAATGTGTTGACCAGTAGCGGGGTCGGTGACGTGAATGCCGGCGTCTGCGGCGGCATCGACGAAGTGACCGTCAATGAAGTTCTTTTCGTTGCGCATGGCGCGTCGGCTCCTCCAGCTTCACACCGTTGTCGGCGGCAAGAATCCAGAGTGATTCAGGGCGGCAAGACGCCACAAACGATTAATTCGTCACACCGTCATTCAAAAAAGGAATGGCTCTCACCCCACAACGCGAAGCCGGCGTAATCGCGTGCGCCGTCAGCGGTGGCTTGCAAGGCATGGGGTGATTCGAACGGCTTACCGATCTCGTCGTAAAGCCATGCGCGGAAATGCTCTATCGCGGGATTCGAAGGCTGTCCCTGTCGCGCGACGAACCAATAGGACTGATGGCCTTCCACCTGCGTGCTGCGAAATTGCGTAAGCCGGCCGTCTGCTAGCTCCTGCTCCACCATGTGGCGATCGGCAATGGTGATGCCGAGGCCGTCAACGGCGGCACGTATGGCCATGTCCAGCAGGTCAAATTCATAGCCCTGGCTGATGTCGACCTTGCTGATGCCGGCAGCGCCAAGCCAGTGGGACCATGTCATGTAGCGCCTATCGTGCGATGCCAGCACATGCAGCAATGGCAGGCTGTGCAGGTTCACCTGCGAAGATGGACGACCATGCAACAACAGAGGCGAGCACACGGCAATATGCTGTTCGTGCATCAACAACGAGCCATCGACGTCGTTCCACTCGCCATTCCCGAAGCGAATGGCGCAATCGAGCTGTCCCGATTCGTTCAAGGTGTCGCGCAGTGCGCTGGTGATTGACACCTCCAGGTGCGGGTGTCTTTCTTTGAAACGCCTCATGCGCGGAAGTAGCCAGCGAATCGCGAACGTGGGTGGCGCATTGATGCGCAAACGGGTTGGCTGCTGTTTCTGCTGGATGCCACGCACGGCAAGCTCGATGCGATCGAATGAGTGTTGAAGCGCACCCAGCAGTGCGCGACCGGCATCCGTCATATTGAGCTGGTGATGGCTGCGAATCAGCAACGCCTCGCCCAGCTGCTCTTCTAGCTGACGAACCTGCCGGCTCACGGCGCTTTGCGTGACGTTCAACACTTCGGCGGCACGCGTGAAGTTGCCGAGGGTGGCTGCCACCTCAAATACTTTCAACGCGTTGAGGGTGGGCATCTTGCGCTTCATGGGGCTTTCCTCGGGCAACGCGACTACGCGCGCGTGAGCCAAGGAGATCGGCGGCGCAGCGGCGACGGTTTGTTCAGGTCGATGCTACCGGCCAGCAACACCCCACCCCATCGGACAGTTCCCAAAAGCGTCGGCGCAGCCCGACGCAACACACGCCATCAAAAGTAGTAGCCGATGTTCATGTAGAACTGACCTGTCCAATGATCGGTACCGCCTGCGGCAAGGCTCTGTGTGTAGCTGCTGCCGCCGAAGTATGGGTCATTGCGGCCGTTCTGCCATTCCACAGCGATCCACAGCTTCTTCAGCGAGAACGACGTGCCAAGGATGAATCGCTGACTGTCGTTGAACGAACGTTGAGATTTCTCGTAGTAGTTGTATGACGCGTAGGTCTTCACGCCGGAGAACCAGCCGCCGAGATAGCTTCCCGGCCACGCGTAGCTGAGGCTACCGATATAGAGATTGCCCCGGCTGGCAACATTGAACGTGCCGTCATAACCGCCGTAGCTCACGGTGCTGTTATCCAGCGGATTCCGCGGAGACATCTGGATACGGGTGTACTGCAGCTTGGTGCTCCATGGGCCGTTTGCCGCGGCATAGTGCACCGCGTAGGCCACGCGGTGCCCGTTTTGTCCTGTGTCGCGGTTGTAGAGCTTTGACACCAGGGCCGATGCACCCACCTCACCCGTCCAGCCCCCAAGCGTGGCGGTTCGGGCCAATCGCGCCATCACCATGTCGCGCTCCACGTTTCGGCTCCCGCCGTCAACGTAGCTGTCGGCCGGCGTTGGCACGATGGAGTACGTGGTGCCATTGCTGCTGCCATGACCCGGTGGCGCGGGGCGTGCGTAGTAGCCGCCCTGGAAGTTCCAGCGCTCGCCGGCTTGCACGTACTTGGCGCCTAGCTCCCACAGGTCCTCCAGGCCGAGCACGTTACCGAGCGTCTCGTAGAACGTGTCGCTGTAGAGCGGCTGCAGACCGAACGGCACCTTGTTGAGACCCACCTGCAGTTGCCGCCCTGGATCGAACTTGTAGCCAATCCACGCATACTCCATGAACTGCAGGTTGCCGAACTGCTGCATGTACTGGAATGGGTAGTGATTACCGTAGTAGCGGTAGCGCGCCGCGCCTTCCCAACTGTCCGAGTCGTACTTGGCGCTGAGCATTAGCGTATCGAAGCCGATCTCATGAATGCCCCGACTACCATCCTCGTCAGCCCGGACACGGATAGCGCCACCAAGGTCAAGGTTGTCTGATACCTGTACCGCGTTGGCAGTCCCCTGGCAAACCATCCACGTGATGGCGGCCAGCACGACGAGACGACGTGCAACTTCCATAGAGAGATTCTTCCTGGCCTGGGAAACCGAAGCAGCAGGCCGTCGTCAGGACGGGCTACGGGAGTAAAAAAACTATTCATCCCAGCAGGTGGGCGCAAACGACAAAAAGTCGGGCTTACCCCGACTTTTTGTCACGACATCAGGACCGAGCCGCCTGGCGTGCTCGATGAAAAACCTCAACCATGAGAACGCACGTCCGCTCCGCCCTTCAGGCGGCCGGCGACTGTGTGGATGGCGCCTTGCCCGAAAACCCCGTGCTTAGGGTTGCGTTGCCTGACTTCGTCCGCCAGACCATCTACGCGATCCATTGCGATCCGGCTCCACCGGACTGGATTCGCTTCATGCGCTTTCGCGCAAGATCAGCGACGCTCCCTTTTCCGCCACGAGCATCGTGGCCGCATTGATGCCGCCGGAAGTGATGTTCGGGAAGATCGAGGCATCGATCACGCGCAAGCCCGATACGCCATGGACCTTTAGAGACCGATCCACAACCGAACGGTCAGGATCAGCACCCATCGCACAAGTACCGCAAAGATGATGCGCCGATTCGCATGTTTCGCGGAAATAGGCGAGCAACTCGGCGTCGCTCTGTGCTTGTGGCCCAGGCCTGATCTCCTCAGCGGTGATGGCACGCATCGCCCTACTCTGAGCGATACGGCGGATCAGGCGACTGCCCTGAACGGCTTCCTCGATGTCCCTTTCGGTGCCGAGATAATTAGGGTCAATGCGTGGCGTTTCTTCCGCTTGCCGGGAAACGATATGCACCGAACCCCGACTGGTGGGTCGGCATGCATTGAAACTGAGCCGGAACCCCGGATACGACTCATCTGCGATGGCACTTCCGCGTAACTCCGAAACCGGAGGGGATAGCGGACTGAAGTGGACCTGCAGATTAGGGATCGACTCGTTATCGTCGCCACGAAAGTAGCCACCCACCTGAACCGGGCTCATCGACAAGGGACCGGTATGAGTGAGCACATATTGCAAGTGCGCCTTCATTCGTCCGAACCATGACCGCGATCCTTTGCCGGCCATCGGCATGTTCGCTCGATAGTCGTAACTGGCGGACAGATGGTCCTGCAGGTGTTCTCCCACGGACGGCAAATGATGGATCGGGGAAATACCAAGGTCGCGCAGGCGGGAAACATCACCGATGCCCGACAACTGGAGAATCTGTGGCGAACCCACTGCACCCGCGGACAGGATGACCTCGCGACGGGCGTGGAAGTCCAGTGGCGTGCCGTGACGTCTCACGCGAACACCCATTGCCCTTCGTTCGCTATCGAAAAGCAGGCCATCCACAGTCGTGTCCACTTCCACACGCAGGTTGTTCCGCTTCCTCGCTGGATGAAGGTTGGCCTTGGCACTGGAACAACGCTCACCTCGATAGACACTCAGATCGTAGACGCCGGCGCCCTCGGCGTCGGCGCCGTTGAAATCGTCGCTTCGCGGATAACCCAGTTCGTAACAGCCCGCAAGAAAACTATCGCAGACCGGATGCACCCTCCCTCGCATGCGACTGATGCGGATCGGACCATCGCCACCGTGATAGACCGTATTGCCCAGTGGGTGCGTTTCCAGCTTACGGAAGTACGGCAGAACGTTGTGCCAAGACCAACCATCGTTGCCCGCGGCGGCCCAATCATCGAAATCGCCGCGCCGTCCGCGTAGGTAGATCATCGTGTTGATGACACCTGATCCGCCCAGCCCCTTGCCTCGCGGCGCATACAGTTCGCGTCCACCAAGCGCCTGCTGTGGGGAGGAATGAAGCATCCAGTTGTGTGCAGGATGCCGGTACAGGGTCGCGGCGGCGCCTGGCATCTTGATGGCTAGCGAACGATTCTTGCCGCCGGCCTCCAGTACTAGCACGGAATGCCGCCCTGATTCGCTCAGGCGATCCGCAAGAATGCTGCCGGCGGAACCGGCGCCAACGATGATGTAGTCGTAGGTCATGGGACACGCAGGGCAGAGGTATTCAGCGGAACCGGGGGAACGCATCCACAGCCTGCGAGCAAGGCGGGCCGACTTGATGGCGTAAGGCAGTGAGCACGTGCGCCCTGTCCGGCGACGAGTCATGCAATCAACAGCGCATGCCCCTTCATCAAGATCAGCAACAGAACCCCTACGTCTCGGTGAAATCGTACAAGTTGAGACGTAGCCTGTTGCATGGGAGCATTCTGAAATACAGGGTGCGAGTCATAGTGCGCCACGCTTTGGCACGCACCTGATGCTCAGGTGGCAATCCCGAAGAACCGGCTCACGGGGAAAGGCGCCGAACACGCCCCCTGGGGGCATTCCGTCCGACATGTCGGATGGAAGGAGCCCGCTTCAACGTCGTGATGCGAGGCACCATGCCCAGGGCCGCTGTGTGTAGGCGCTGGACTATGGGACTATACCCACTGCTTTCTCCCGCCCGGCCAGCTCCACCACGCCTCGACGGGTCATTTCCCGGGATCCGCATGTTCAAAGGTGTTCTGCTCGGCTTCGCTTGCTACGCCGCTTACGCGATTAGCGATGCCTTCGTGAAATCGTTGCACGGCACGCTGCCTGCCTACGAGGCAGTGTTCTTCGGCGCTGTGTTGATGCTGAGTGCCCTGCCCTTTATCCGGAATCCCGGCGACCGCTACCTGGACGTGTTCCGCGCACGCAAACCGCACCTCTGGTGGATCCGCGCCATCACCGGTGCCATCTGCAATATCTCGGCCGTGATCGCCTTTACGGCGCTGCCCATGGCCGAGGCGTTTGCGCTGATCTTCCTGCTGCCGATCTTCGTGACGCTGCTGTCCGTGATCTTCCTGAAAGAGCACGTGGGCTGGCGACGCTGGTCGGCGGTGATCGTGGGCTTCATCGGTGTACTGGTGGTGTTGCGGCCAGGTTTTCGCGCGCTTGGCATCGGGCATCTGGCCGCCATGACCTGCGGTCTCTCCGGCGCTGTATCCGTCGTTGCGCTGCGCATGGCTGGCCCCCACGAGAAGCGCATCAGCCTATACGGTGCAGGCGTTATCGGGCCGCTGATCAGCGGCGGCGTACTGATGCTGACGCGCTTTGTCTGGCCGGATCTGCACCAGTGGTTCCTGCTGGCGGGATACGGCCTGCTTGCCGGCCTTGCCGGTGTGCTGCTGATGCTTGCCACGCATCACGCGCCCGCCAATCGCATTGCGCCCACGCAGTACAGCCAGATGCTTTGGGCCATCTTCTTCGGCTACTGGTTATTTGGCGACCGGCTGGATTGGCCCATGCTGATCGGTATCGCGCTTATCCTCGGTTCCGGCCTGTTCACCCTGGTGCGCGAAGAGAAAGTCACCGGCTGGTGGAAGCGCGTGCGCATGGTGTAACCATCCCGCGACACGGCCATCGCCGGTCACATGAACAATATTTAATGAAAAGCAGCTGACCGAACGAGCCCTGTCGTGAGACATCACTCGTCCGTGACAGCGCTTGTGCCATGAGTTTTCCGGACTTCCAGCACCCCGGCGGACGGGGCATGGCGGCCGGTTGCCAGGGTCAACCACAAGGACAACGGATCGTTAGAGATCCGTCGACAACGTTCCCGCCGTCGCATAGTTGCGAACCGGCTGCAACGAGAACGATCCGACTTTGCTTGTCTTGTGAATTTGAGCTGCTGGGAGATGGTGCATGAGTGCCGATATTGCCCGAACGTCTGGGCACCCTCGTAGGAAGCGTGGCGTACTGATCGCGGCCGTGATCATCGTGCTCCTGGTGATATTGATGGTGGTTCACATCCTTACCGGCCAGAAAGCCAAAATGGGCCAACCCGCGCAGGTGGTGAGCGCGGCTACCGCCCACCTTGGTGATATGCCTGAAATACTCACCGCGCTCGGCACGGTAACGCCAGTGGCCACGGTCAACGTGTTGCCTCAACTGAGCGGCTATCTGACGGCTGTGGGCTACCAGGAAGGCCAGGACATCGAGAAAGGCCAGTTCCTCGCACAGATCGATCCCCGCCAGTACGAAATCAATAAACAGCAGGCCGAGGCACAACTGGCAAAGGACCAAGCGACCCTGGACCAGGCCCGCGCCGACCTCGCCCGCTACACCCAGCTGCATGAGCAGAAATCCATTGCCGAGCAGACCTACACCGACCAGAAGTTCACAGTCGCCCAGGCGGAGGCTGCGGTGAAGGCCGACAAGGCTGCCATCGCGCAAGACGAACTCGACCTCATCTACTGTCACATCACCGCGCCAGTGGCCGGCCGGGTGGGTCTGCGGCTGGTAGATCCGGGCAACTACGTCACCCAATCGACGTCACCAGGCATCGTCGTCATCACGCAGATGAAGCCAACCACGGTGCAGTTCACCGTGCCGCAAAACTCACTGGGTCAGGTGCTGCAGCGGGTGAATTCGGGAGCCAAGCTGCCCGTCACCGCGTACTCCAGCGACAACAGCAAGCAGATCGCCACGGGTACGCTCTATGCGCTGAGCAATCAGATGGCGACGAGCACGGGCACGGTAACGCTACGTGCGACCTTCCCCAACGATGACGAATCGCTGTTCCCCAATGAGTTCGTCAACGTGCAGATGCTGGTCGATACCCTTCAAAAGGTCGTGCTGGTACCCACGCCTGCCGTGCAGAGCGGTGCGCCCGGCAACTATGTGTACTTGGTCAATGCGGACCAGACAGTCTCAGTGCACAAGGTGTCGCCTGGTCCCAGCGACGGCAAGTTCACGGCGATCCTGTCCGGCCTCGATGCGGGCCAGCAGGTGGTGACGGATGGCATGGACCGCCTGAGCGACGGCGCCAAGATTCGCGTCGCCCAGGCGCACCCTGCTGGGGCGAGCAGCACAGGCGCACCGACCACCACGCATGGCGGCAAGCATTCGCACGGTGCCTCCGCCAGCAGCTCGTCGTGAGCCCCGGGCGCGAGAACCGATGAATATTTCCCGCCTGTTCGTACTCAGGCCGGTGGCCACCGCGCTGCTGATGATCGCCCTTGTGCTGGTGGGCCTCGTCGCCATGCGGTTTCTGCCGGTGTCATCACTGCCCAACGTCGATTACCCGACCATCCAGGTACAGACGTTCTACCCCGGCGCCAGCCCTTCGGTGATGGCCACTACGGTCACCGCGCCACTGGAAGTACAGCTGGGCGAGATCCCCGGCCTGCAGCAGATGACCTCCAACAGCTCTGCCGGCGCGTCCATCATCACGCTGCAGTTCGACCTGTCGCTCAACCTCGATGTGGCCGAGCAGAACGTGCAGGAGGCCATCAACGCTGCCAACAGCCTGCTGCCTTCGGGCCTGCCCGCGCCGCCGACGTACGCCAAAGTGAATCCGGCCGACCGCCCCATCCTCACATTGGCGGTCACATCCAATTCCATGTCGCTGCCTCAGCTGCAGGACGTGGCCAACAACCGCCTGGGCGCGAAGATCTCACAGGTGCAGGGCGTGGGCCTGGTGACGCCGGCCGGCGGCAATGTGCCAGCCATCCGCATCGAGGCCGACCCCAAGAAATTAGCCGGATACGGCCTCAACATCGATGACCTGCGCTCGCTGATCGCCAACGTCAACGTGAGCCAGCCGAAGGGCAACTTCGACGGGCCGGATCTCGACTACACCATCAACGGCAACGACCAGATCCAGAATCCGCAGGACTATCTGGATACGGTGGTCTCCTATCAGAACGGTGCGCCGGTCTATCTGCGCGATGTCGCCAATGTCAGCCAGGCCGCGCAGAACACCGAACAGGGTGCATGGTTCAACAAGACACAGGCCATTGTGCTGAACGTGCAGCGCCAGCCGGGCGCCAACGTGATCGCCACCGTCGACCAGATCATGAAGCAGCTGCCGGAGCTGGAATCCACGCTGCCCGCTGGCATGAAAGTGGAGGTGGTCAACGACAGCACGGGCGTGATCCGCTCCTCGGTGAGCGATGCGGCGTTCGAGCTGGTGCTGGCCGTGGTGCTGGTGGTGCTGGTGATCTTCGTGTTCCTGCGCAACCTGCCCGCCACCATCATTCCCAGTATCTCGGTGCCGGTGTCCCTGATCGGCACGCTGGCGCTGATGTACGAGCTCAACTACTCCATCGACAACCTGTCGTTGATGGCGCTGATCATCGCCACCGGCTTTGTGGTGGACGACTCGATCGTGATGATCGAAAACATCGTGCGCTACCTGGAGGAAGGCAAGACGCCACTGGAAGCGGCATTGGAAGGCGCAGGGCAGATCGGCTTCACCATCGTGTCGCTGACGGTGTCGCTGATTGCTGTGCTGATTCCCCTGCTCTTCATGGGCGGCGTGATCGGTCGCCTGTTCAGCGAGTTTGCCGTGACGCTGGCGGTGACCATCGTGCTCTCCGCCGTGGTCTCGCTCACCCTGGTGCCGATGCTGTGCGCACGCATTCTCAAGGCCCAGAAAGACCGCCACCCGAGCCGTTTCGAACGTATCAGTGAAGGCCTGTTCGACAAGACGCTGGCCGCATACAAGCGTGGCCTGCATTTCGTGATGGCCCACCAGTTGGCGACGCTGCTGGTGTTCTTCGGCACGCTGGCCCTGACCATCGTGCTCTACGTGGTCATTCCCAAGGGCCTGTTCCCGGTGCAGGACGTGGGTGTGCTGCAAGGCATCAGCGTGTCGGACAACTCGGTGTCCTACGGTGCCATGGTCGACCGCCAGAAGCAGCTCGCCGACGCCATCCTTCAGGATGAGGACGTCGCCAGCCTCACTTCCTACGTGGGTATCGACGGCACCAACACCACGCTCAACAACGGGCGTTTCCTGATCAACCTGAAAGCACGTGACGAGCGCTCATCCACGGCTGAGGAGATCGCTCGCCGCATCCAGCAGGAAGTGGCGAAGGTGCCGGGCATCCATCTGTACATGCAGCCCGAGCAGGATCTGACGCTCGATACCACCATCTCGCCGAATCAGTACCAGTTCGTGCTGCGCGGACCGAACCAGCAGGCCTTCCAGCAGTACGTGCCTGAGCTGATTTCGCGCATGAAGAACATCAAGTCGATCACCGACGTCACCAGCGACCTCAACAACGACGGTCTGGCAGTGAACGTGCAGGTGAACCGCCAACTGGCTGCGCGCTACGGCATTACCGCGGCGACCATCGACAATGCCCTGTACGACGCGCTGGGCCAGCGCATCGTCTCCACCATCTTCGAGCAGGCCAGCCAATATCGCGTGATCCTGGTGGCGAAACCGGAAAGCATCCCCACGGTGGAATCGTTGGGTGATCTGTACCTGCCCAGCCAAACGGCCAGCAGCGGTCAGGTACCGCTCAAGGGTATCGCTGACATCCAGGTCACCAAGTCACCGCTGGTGATCAGCCACCTGGCCCAGTTCCCTGCCATCACGGTCTCGTTCAACCTCGCCAAGGGCGCGTCGCTCAGCAAGGCCGTGCAAGAAGTGAACGATGCCGAGCAGGCCATGCATCTGCCCACATCGATCACATCGACTTTCCAGGGCGCAGCGCAAGCGTTTCAGGATTCGTTGTCCAGCGAGGTTTACCTGCTGATCGCCGCCTTGGTGGCTGTCTACATCGTGCTGGGCGTGCTGTACGAGAGTTTCATCCACCCGGTGACGATCCTCTCCACCCTACCTTCCGCGGGCATCGGTGCACTGCTGGCACTGATGATCGCGGGCAGCGATCTGGACGTGATCGGCATCATCGGCATTGTGCTGTTGATCGGCATCGTGAAGAAGAACGCGATCATGATCGTGGACTTCGCTCTCGAGGCCGAACGTGAGCACGGCAAGCCGGCGGACGAAGCCATCTTTGAGGCCTCGCTGCTGCGCTTCCGTCCGATTCTGATGACCACGCTCGCCGCCATGCTCGGCGCCCTGCCGATGCTGCTGGGCACGGGTACGGGCTCCGAGTTGCGGCGTCCGCTGGGCCTGGCGATTATCGGCGGCCTGTTGCTCAGCCAATTGCTCACGCTGTTCACCACGCCGGTGATCTATCTGTACTTCGATCGCCTCGCGCAACGCTTTGGCCGCAAGCGTCCTGAGGCGGCCACCGGGGAAACGGCGTGAACATCCCTGGCGCATTCATCAAACGGCCGGTAGCGACCACGCTACTGGCCGTCGCCATCCTGTTGTCGGGCGTGCTGGCGTATTTTCGGCTGCCCGTCGCGCCCTTGCCCAACATCACTTTCCCCGTGGTGGTGGTGCAGGCGAGCATGGCGGGCGCAAGCCCCAGCACCATGGCCTCCACCGTGGCCGAACCGCTGGAGCGGCGCCTGGGCACCATCGCGGACGTCACCGAGCTGACCTCGACCAGCACTGTGGGGACGTCGCAGATCGTCATCCAGTTCGGCCTCAATCGCGACATCAACGGCGCCGCGCGCGACGTGCAAGCGGCTATTCAAGCCTCGCGCGCGGACTTGCCGACTACGCTGCGCAACAACCCGACCTATCGCGAGTACAACCCGTCCGACTCACCGATCATGGTGCTCGCGCTCACCTCCAAGACACTGACGCGCGCCCAGCTCTACGATTCGGCGGACTCCGTGATCCAGCAGCAGCTGTCCCAGGTCGACGGCGTGGGTCAGATCACACTGGGCGGTAGTGCTTTGCCATCGGTTCGCGTGGAGCTGCAACCGGACCAGCTCAACAGCTACGGCATCGGCCTGGAAGACGTGCGTGCCGCCATCAGTGCGGCCAACGCCGACAGCGTCAAAGGTCATATCGACGAGAACGGGCAGCGCTACGAAGTGCTGTCCAACGACCAGATCAGCAAGGCAGCACCGTATCGCGACCTTGTGGTTGCCTATCGCAACGGCTCGGCCGTGCAGCTGCGCGACGTTGCCCAAGTGCTCGATTCGGCCGAAAACGTGCGCAACGCCGGCCTCTACAACGGGAAGGATGCGGTGCTCGTCATCGTTTATCCGCTACCCGGCAGCAACATCGTCAAGACCGTCGCGCAGATCAAGAAAGCGCTACCGTCCATCGAGGCCACCCTTCCCCGCAATGTCCACGTGGGCGTTGCGGTAGACCGATCGCAATCCGTGAATGCCGCGGTGAACGACACTGAGCGCACGCTGTTCATCGCCATCCTGCTGGTGATCGGCGTGGTCTATGTATTCCTGCAGTCGCCACGCGCCGTGTTGGTGCCGGCGGTGGCTTTGCCCTTGTCCATCATCGGTACGTTCGGGCCGATGTACCTGCTGGGTTACAGCATCGACAACCTGTCGCTGATGGCGCTGACTATCGGCACCGGCTTCGTGGTGGACGATGCCGTCGTGGTACTGGAAAACATCGTGCGCCACGTGGAATCGGGCATGGATGTGCGGGAGGCCGCCATGGTGGGTAGCGCCGAGGTCAGCTTTACCGTGATCTCCATGAGCCTGTCGCTGATCGCCGTGTTCCTGCCCATCTTGCTGATGCCCGGCATCGTGGGCCTGTTGTTCCACGAATTCGCCGTGACGCTGTCCATCGCCATCCTGTTGTCACTGGTGATCTCGCTCACCGTCACGCCGACCATGGCGGCATATACGCTCAGCCGCAAGACGCTGCACTCCAAGGCGCGCTGGGCGGTGTGGTATGAGCGGCAGTTCGACCGCTTCCGTGAAGCCTACTCGCGTTCGCTCACCCTCGTGTTGGATCACGCCTTTGCGGTGATCCTGACCCTGATCGGGTTGATCGTGCTGAACGTGGTGCTCATTCGCCTGGTGCCGTCCACGTTCTTCCCCGAGCAGGACAACGGCATCCTCATGGGCCAGATCATCGCGGACCAGAGCATCTCGTTCCAGGCCATGGAGAAGAAGCTGGCGCAGTTGCAGGACATTGTGCAGAAGGATCCGGCGGTGGCCTCCGTCGCAGGCTTCACCGGTGGCCGTGCGTTGAATACCGCCAACGTCTTCATCGAACTGAAGCCACTGGCCGAGCGCAAGATCTCTGCCGCACAAGTGGTGGATCGCCTGCGACCCAAGCTCAATGCTGTCTCCGGCGCCAAGCTATTCCTGCAGGCAGCGCAGGATCTGCACATCGGCGGGCGGCAATCCGCATCGGAGTACCAGTACACGCTGACCAGCGACGATCCGGAGGCGCTGTACACCTGGGTACCGAAGCTCATCACGGCGCTGGGCAAGTACCACGACCGCCTCACCGACGTGAACTCCGACCTGCAACAGAACGGCTTGCAGCTCTACATCAACATCGATCGCTCCACTGCGGCGCGTTACGGCTTTGCACCGAACCAGATCGATAATGTGCTGTACGACGCCTTTGGCCAGCGCACCGTGTCCACCGTCTATAACCAGCTGAACCAGTATTACGTGGTGATGGAAGTGGCGCCTCAGTACTGGCAGTACCCGCAGTCGATCGAGCGCATTCGCTTCAGCACGGCCGCCGGTAATCCGACCGGCACGCAGCAAACACAGATGTCCGGTTCACTGGTCAGCGGCACCGCCTCAGCGACCACGACCAACGCAAACACCAACTCACGCAATGCGAACGCCGAGGCCAACCAACTCACCAATGCCATCTCCAACGCCAAGGGCGGCAGCTCCAGCGGCAGCGCGGACAGCACAGCGGCAGAGACCATG
The DNA here is from genome assembly GCF_016428905.1 of Dyella sp. ASV24. Classification (GTDB taxonomy): domain Bacteria; phylum Pseudomonadota; class Gammaproteobacteria; order Xanthomonadales; family Rhodanobacteraceae; genus Dyella. Next base: position 22,260 of record NZ_JAELTQ010000079.1, read on the forward strand.
GTGCCGTTCCCCGCGCTGGTGTCCTATGTGAGCAACCACACGGCGACTCAGGTGAATCACCAGGGCGGACTTGTCGCCGGCACCATCTCGTTCAACCTGCCGCCGGGCGGGTCGCTGAGCAACGCGCTGGCCGCAATCAACGAAGCCGGACAGGAACTGGGCATGCCCGCCTCGATCCACGGGGCAAGCGCGGGCGCGGCACAGGTGTACGCACAATCGATGGGCACCATGCCTCTGCTGATTCTCGCAGCGCTGGCCGCCGTCTATATCGTGCTGGGCATCCTGTACGAGAACACAGTGCACCCCATCACCATTCTTTCCACGCTGCCATCCGCCGGCATCGGCGCCACGCTGGCCTTGCTGATCTTCGGCACACCGTTCTCGGTGATCGCATTGATCGGCATCATCCTGCTGATTGGTATCGTGAAGAAGAACGCCATCATGATGATCGACGTCGCCATCCATCTGCAGCGCGACGGCGGACTGGAACCCCGAAAGGCCATCCATGACGCCGCCGTGGTGCGACTGCGACCGATCATGATGACCACCGCCGCCGCCGTGCTCGGCGCTGTGCCGCTGGCGATCGGTATAGGCCAGGGTGCTTCACTGCGCCAACCGCTGGGTATCACCGTGATGGGCGGCCTGATCCTGAGTCAGGTCTTCACCCTCTACACCACGCCGGTGATCTACCTCTACCTCGACCGCCTGCGCGCACGGCTTGCGCGGTGGTCGGAAAGCCTGCCGTGGAACCGATCGGAAGCAAGCGCATGAACAAGATCTTTTCCCGAAACGCTTTAGCGATCTCACTGGCGGTGATGCTTAGCGGCTGCATGGTCGGCCCCGATTACCACCGCCCCGATGTGAGCACGCCCACGCAGTACAAGGAGCTGCCCGGCTGGACGGCCGCCATGCCCGCTGACGACGTCGCCAAGGGCAACTGGTGGACGGCCTTCAACGATCCGCTGCTCAACGAGCTGGAACCGCAGGTGGCCGTGTCCAACCAGACGGTCGCCAAGAGCTATGCCGATTACCAGGCTGCGATGGCCGACGTGCAAGTGGCCCGCGCCGCGCTGTTCCCCACCATCGGCATCAGTGGTTCAGGCAGCAAGCAGCGTTCAGTGGCTGGTAACGCCGGCAGTGGCGTGGAGCATTTGAACCCGATCAGCACGTCCGGCTCACTGGAAGGCAATGTGAGCTGGGCGCCCGACCTATGGGGCAAGGTGCGCCGCACGGTTGAAGAGAACAAGGCCACCGCACAAGCAAGCCAAGCCACGCTGGCCAATGCCACCTTATCGGAGCAAACCGCATTGGCCACGGCGGTGATCGACCTGCGCGTTACCGACGCCAACATCGACCTGCTGCAGAAAACCGTGGATGCGTACAAGGAGTATCTACGTGTCGTGGAAAACCAGGGCAATGCCGGCACGGTCGCGCCATCCGATGTCATCACGGCCCGCACGCAACTGGAGAACGCGCAATCAAAACTGATTGCGCTTGGTGTATCGCGCGAACAATACGTACATGCCATAGCGGTACTGGTCGGCAAGAACCCGGAAGAACTCGACATTCCCCACAACGCCGCCTTGCCAAGCCTGCCGCAGGTGCCGACAGGCGTGCCATCCACGCTGCTACAGCGCCGGCCGGACATCGCCGTCGCAGAGCGCGAGATGGCCTCGGCCAATGCAGCCATTGGCGTCGCTGTCGCCGCGTATTACCCGTCCATCTCTTTGTCAGGGGCGGACGGCTTTTCGCAATCACCGCTGGCCGGCTTGCTGCACGTGGCCAATCATGTGTGGTCGCTGGGTGCTGACGTGAGCGAAACCATCTTCGACGCTGGTGCGCGTCATGGCCAGGTAGCAGCCGCCCGAGCCAACTACGAATCCGCCGTCGCCAATTACCGCGGCACGGTGCTCGCTGCGTTCCAGAATGTGGAAGATGATCTTTCCGGGGTCAGGATCCTCGCGCAGCAGGCGCAAGTGTTGGATGCCGCGGTGAAGGATGCCACGCGTGGTTCGGAGATTGCTTTCAACGAGTACCAGGCCGGCACGGTCGACTACACCACGGCGGCGACGGCCCAGGCCACGCAGCTCAGTACTGAGCAGGATGCGTTGAGTGTGCAGCAGCAGCGGTTGCTGGATGCGGTGTCGTTGATTGGTGATCTTGGTGGTGGCTGGTCGGCGGATGCGCTGGCGCATGCGCCGGTAGCGCCGGTAGCGAAAGCTACGGAGTGAGGTGGCGTTGATGGTTTGCCTCGCAGGGGCGGGGCTGACTTGGCGCGATATCACCGCCACCCCAACCCTCTCCCCTTTGGGGAGAGGGTTGGGGTGAGGGGTGGGTGCTCGCCTTGCCCTTTCGATGAAACCGTCATCCCGGCGAAGGCCGGGATCCAGTAGCCGTGGGTATGGCTATCGCCTCATGCCTTACCACGATCTGGCCGCTTACGCAGCGGGCGTTTCGATCGTCTGCCGACGCTCGAGTCACTTTTCTTTTGCTGGCCCAAAAGAAAAGTAACCCAAAGAAAATGGCCATAGAGCCAACGCCCGCAGCATGACCTTGGGATAAGCCCGAACGGCTGAGGAATCACGTTGCTTCGTCACCTTCGCCTCTACACAGCGGGTACTTCCAAGCGCTTCGCAACGCGCCGATGCGAAGAGGACTTAAAGCAGGCCGCGCTACGCTTCCCCATCGCTGAGGCTAGGGAGGGAGGACGCTACGCTTTCCTGCCGCCGAGGCGAGGGAAAGGGAGCGCTACGCTTTCCCACCACTGGAGCTAGGTAAAGCAGACGCTACGCTTCCCGACCGGTGGGGAGAGCTCGCCACGTAACGGCACCGTCTTCCTCTGCTGCCTCGGCTTTGAGCCCTAGAGCAGGAGCAACGCGACCTGCCGCGATGCGAT
>NZ_JAELTQ010000007.1 GCF_016428905.1 Dyella sp. ASV24
CTACGACGTAACGCGACCCAAAGATGTAGGGTTTTGCGTGTGGCGTCGTGTCAGTGTTTGTCGATTGCGCGGTGATGTGCGCTTACACCGTCGATGCAGCGCGCCAAATATCTGCACAGGGCGGCGGTGCGCGTCACCGTTCAATGCGCATCGGGTGATGAGCCAAGGGCATCGCAACGATGTATTTGGCGCAGCACCATCCGGCTCCGTATTGAGGGTGTCGGAGGCAAGCGGGCGCTCTTGGCGAGAGGGTGCACGTCACCGCATCACATGGCGCTCACATAGCGTGTTAGCGCTAAAAATGGATCGTGGCAAATTGTGATGCACGTCATGCTTATGACGTCGATCGCCACTCACAAGATTTTTCGCATGCTGCCATGCTTCCCGCGCGGCAGCCGTACTTCAGTTGGAAGCATTTCCGCGTGTTGCTTCGCGGCAGTTGGGGCTGAAGACAGGGACGTCGCAACAGCAGAACGAGACGAATCAGGCTGAATCCCCAGTCATGCCGTTTTCGTTTGAGTCCTCGACACAAAACAGGGGTTGTGCAGGGTTCTTAGTAGCCGAGCGCATCGCGTCGATCTCATTTCTTTCTGAAAACATCGTTCACGCCATGACGTGAGCGTGGGGCGTTGTCGTCCCTCGCTCAGGCCCGCGCGTGCGCGAATGGTCCTTTGCGCCCAGCACTTTTGTTTCCAGCACATCCCTGATGCCGAATCAGTCATAAGGGAGTGAGGCATGAACAAGATTTACAACAAGGTGTGGAACAACGCGTTGGCGCAAGTCGTGGTCGCCTCGGAGCTTGCATCGGGGCACGGTGGCGGCACGGTGGATCGGCGCGACGGACGTGAACGACTTTCGCCGAACCGGCTCGGTTTGAGCGTTCTCACTGCACTGGTGGCGCTCGGCGCAACAGGTTGGGTGGAGCGGGCTGACGCACAGACGGTGGACTGCACCCCGTTGCCTTACAACGCCTACAACAGCACGGCGTCGTGCATGGGTTATGGCGCCGGGGCTGCCGGCATTGGCGCCACCGCGCTCGGTGCGAGCGCCAAGGCGGATGTGTTGGGTGCCTTGGCCGTGGGCTATGCCGCCCATGCATCCGGTCAGAACAATATCGCGCTCGGCTTTCAGGCCTTAACCGCAGGCACCAATTCGATTTACCTGGGTGCGCGTTCGGCGGCGGGCACGGGTGCGAACGCGGATGGTGCGATTGCCATCGGTACAGACGTAACGGCCTCTGCCAGCAATGCCCTCGCCATGGGGGCGTCGTCCAAGGCCTCGACCATTTCTGCCGTGGCCATTGGCACGAATTCGGTAGCATCGGGCGGTACGGCCGGCTTGGCCGTGGCTTTGGGCGCAGGCGCCAAGGCCGTGTCGACCAATGGTGGTTCACCCATTGCGATCGGCGCGAACACCAATGCCAGCGGAAGTGCGGGTGTGGTGCTTCCCAATGGCGCCACCACGACAACCTTCGAAGCCGTTGCGCTCGGCAATCAGGCCAGTGCGACGGGCATGCAAGGTGTGTCCATCGGTAATCTGACGGCAGCTACCGGCATATGGAGCACGGCGGTTGGCTCCATTGCCAATGCCTCCGGTGGTGAGTCCACTGCCGTCGGTCAGATGGCGCAGGCCACAGGCACGTATGCCACGGCGCTGGGTGTGGGCGGTACGGCCGCCGCCTCAGCGGTAACAGCCTCGGGCGCGGGTTCGCTTGCGCTGGGTGGCAATGCGGTGGCGGGTGCGGTGGCGGCGGGCGATAACGCGATTGCTATCGGCGGGGAAACCACGGCAAGCGTAGGTGGCGCTACAGCGATCGGTCTGCGTGCGAATGCCAGCGGGGTCAATGCCCTGGCAAACGGCGTGCAGGCAACGGCGTCGGGTTTGTCGTCGGCAGCGGTGGGTGTGAATGCCAATGCTGCGGGGCAGAGCGCTGCAGCGGTCGGGAACTCGTCCAATGCTTCGGCTGATTTCGCGCTGGCGCTGGGTAATCAGGCCGTGTCGAGCGGTATTGGTTCGGTAGCCGCCGGTTCCGGTGCGCAGAGCACGCAACAATCCGCCATGGCCGTCGGCAACAACGCAGCGGCGACAGCTGCGCTTGCTTCCGCGTTGGGTGCCGGTGCGGCGGCAAGTGGCCAGAATGCGGTTGCATTGGGCGCGCTCGCGAAGGCCTCGGCGAGTAATGCCACGGCCATAGGCAATACCTCGCAAGCGCTGGCCGCATCCACGGTCGCGCTGGGTGATAGCAATACGGTGGTCGCCACGGCGGGAACGGGCTCCATTGCCGGTGGCCACAACTCGAAGGTATCGGGCGGCACCGGTGCGGTGGCGCTGGGTGAAAGTCAAATTGCCAATGGCAACGGCGCGGTGGCGATTGGCGACCCAAATTCCGCGATTGGTAATGGCGCAGTCGCCACCGGTGCCAATGACACGGCCAACGGTGATGGCGCCGTGGCCATTGGTAACAACAACAACGCGCAGGGTGTCGGCTCCGTGGCGCTAGGCAACGGTAGCAGCGCATTGGGTGCCGGCTCATTGGCCTTTGGCAGCGGCGCTGTCGCCAATAACGCGAACGATGTCGCTTTGGGCACTGGCTCCAGCACCACCACGGCCGTAGGCACGCCGAGCACCAGCATCAATGGCACGACCTATAACTTTGCCGGTACCAACCCGACCAGCACGGTGAGCGTGGGTGCGTTGAACACCGAGCGCACCATCACCAACGTTGCCGCGGGCCGCATCAATGGCTCCAGCACCGATGCGATCAATGGCTCGCAGTTGTTCGCGACCAACCAGGCGGTGACATCGGTGGGCACCACGGTGACCAACCTGGGTACCACCATCGCTAACAGCATCGGCGGCGGCACCACCTACAACTCGAGCACCGGCGCACTGACCACCAGCATCACCTATGGCGGCAATACCTATAGCTCGCTGCAGAACGTGTTCAATCAGATCAGCGGCGTGGTGGATGGCGGCGGCATCAAGTACTTCCACGCCAACTCGACGCTGGCCGACTCCACCGCTGGCGGTGCCAATAGCGTGGCGATCGGTCCGGTCTCCACGGCGAGTACGGCCAATGCCGTTTCCATCGGCAACGGCGCCAATGCGGGTACCAATGCGGGGGATGTGGCGCTTGGCTCGGGTTCGGTTTCCGGTGCGGCTGTGGGCACGCCGAGTACCAGCATCAATGGCACGACGTACAACTTCGCAGGCACCAACCCCACCAGCACGGTGAGCGTGGGGACGTTGAACAACGAGCGCACGATCACGAATGTGGCGGCGGGCCGGCTCAGCAATGCGAGCACCGACGCGGTGAATGGCTCGCAGTTGTTCGCAACCAACCAGGCGGTGACGTCCGTGGGTACCACGGTGACCAACCTGGGCAACACCCTTGCCAGCAGCATCGGCGGTGGCACGACCTACAACTCGAGCACGGGCGCACTGACCACCAGCATCACCTATGGCGGCAACACCTATAGCTCGCTGCAGAATGTGTTCAACCAGATCGGCGGCGTGGTGAACGGTGGAGGCATCAAATACTTCCATGCCAACTCCACCTTGGCCGACTCGACAGCTATCGGCGCCAACAGCGTAGCCATTGGCCCGGTTTCCAACGCGGGTACGGCGAATGCGGTTTCCATCGGCAATGGCGCTACGGCGGACACCAATGCCGGTGACGTAGCGCTTGGCGCAGGCAGTGTCACTGGGGCGGTCGTAAAAACCACTGGCGCCACGATTGGTGGCACCGCTTATACGTATGCAGGTACGGCCCCCACCAGCACGGTAAGCGTTGGCAGCGTAGGCAACGAACGCACGATCACCAACGTGGCGGCAGGGCAGGTGAACGGCAGCAGCACGGATGCCGTCAATGGTTCGCAGCTCTTTGCCACCAATCAGGCGCTCGATAGTTTGAGCAGCAGCGTGACCGCGAACGCAACGCACTACTACAGCGTCAATGACGGCGGCACGGCGGGTGGCAATTACACCAACAACGGCGCCACCGGACTCGATGCTCTGGCCGCTGGTGTAGGCGCGAGCGCAACCGCTGCCAATGGCTCCGCCTTGGGTCAGAACACACAGGCTACGGTGCTGGGTGGTGTTGCGCTGGGTTCGGGGGCGGTTTCCGACCGGGCCATTGCGCCTACCTCGGGCACCATTCTCGTGGGCACCAATGTCATTCCGTACAACACCACGGATCGCACGCTGCTCGGCGCGGTATCCGTAGGCAACGCCACCGCCTTCCGACAGATCACCAATGTGGCGGATGGCACCCTGGATCAGGATGCAGTGACGCTGCGTCAGCTCAAGGGGGCGATGAGTTCGTTCTCGGTGACGCCGATCAAGTACTTCCACGCTAACTCCACCGCTTCGGACTCGGCGGCGATCGGTGCGGAGTCGGTGGCCATCGGCCCACAGACCACGGTGAATGGCGACAACGGCATTGGCATGGGCAACGGCGCGATTGTTCAGCAGACCGCGCCGGGCGGTACCGCCATTGGGCAGAACGCGACGGTGAACCTGGCTGATGGTGTCGCGCTGGGCACCAATGCCACGTCCAACGGTATCCAGGCACTTGCCTTGGGTGCGGGTACGCAAGCGGCTTATGCGGGCAGTGTGGCCTTGGGTGCGGGCTCGGTGACAGCAGCACCGGTGGCCACCACCAGCACCACGCTCAACGGCACGACCTATCAGTTCGCGGGTACCACACCGGGCTCAACGGTAAGCGTGGGGTCAGTGGGCGCAGAGCGCACGGTGACCAATGTGGCCGCGGGACGCATCAGCGCGACCAGTACGGATGCGATCAACGGCTCGCAGTTGTACGCCACCAACCAGACGCTGCAGCAGTTGGGATCGCAGGTGATCAACCTCTCCAACACCGTACGCAACTTCCCGACCGGCGTGGGTGGCAGCACGACCATCAACACCTATCAAACCAGTGGTGATAACAACACGGCGTCTTCCGCTACAGGCGGTAACTCGACCGCAGCTGGCGCAGGTGCAGTGGCGTCTGGCAACAACAGCACGGCGGTCGGCGCCGGTTCGACGGCCAGCGGCGACAACAGCGTGGCCATTGGCAATGGCTCCGTGGCGTCGTCGAGCAATACCGTGTCGGTGGGTTCGGTGGGTCACGAGCGCACCGTCACCAACGTCGCCAATGGTGTAGCCACCACAGATGCCGTCAACGTGGGGCAGCTTAGCGATGCCATTTCGGAGGCCAAGAACTGGTCGAAGGACTATGTCGACCAGCGCTTTCAAAGCGTGGATCAAGACCTCAACCGCATTGGTAATCGCGCCAACGCGGGTATTGCCTCGGCCATGGCGCTGGCCAGCCTGCCCCAGGCCTATCAGCCGAACCAGAGTTCAGCGGCGGTAGCGTTGGGTGCGTTCCATGGCGAAACGGGCGTTGCCGTCGGCGTATCGGCCATTACCGAAAGTGGCCGCTACGTGTTCAAGCTCAACGCCACCACCAACTCACGCGGTGATGCCGGCGCGGGCGTTGGTGCGGGCATGGTCTGGTAATGGACGCAGCCTGGCGCTATGCGCCGCGCTCGTCTTCCATCGCATGAAGGAATCAACGATATGAATAATCCCTGGAAACAGATCATGGTGGCGGCAACCGCTGCGCTTGTATTGGCGGCTTGCGGCAATGTCAGCCGCAACGTGGCGAAGGATGGCAACTCGGCCAGCGAGCTGGTGTGGCCAACACCGGACAGCGTTACGCCCATGCATAAGGGTGGCACCTTTCCGAACCTCGCCAATTTGCGGCAGGTTAGGGCAGGGCTCAACAAGCCGCAGATTTCCGAGTTGATCGGCTATCCGCATTTCAGTGAAGGTTTGTGGGGCGTGCGTGAGTGGAACTACCTGTTCAACTTCCGCAAGCAAGGCAGTGACGAGGTAACGGTGTGCCAGTACAAAGTGCTGTTTGATGAAAACAGTGTGGCGCGCAGTTTCTACTGGAAGCCGGAATCTTGCGCATCCTTGCTGAAAGAGCCGGAGCCTGTTGCGCCGCTTAGTGAGGAACCGCCGCATCGGTTTACGCTTTCGGGCGATGCGCTCTTTGCCTTTGGCAAGTCGGACCTGACCCCGGAAGGTAAGCGGGTGCTGGCTGATCTCGCAACGCAATGGCATGAGCATTTGGCGCAGATGGGGAGCATCCGCGTCACTGGCTATACGGATCGCCTCGGTACATCGGCCAGCAACCGGGCCCTCTCCGAACGTCGCGCGCGCGCCGTGATGGACGTGCTCGTGGAGGATGGTGTGCCACGCGCAAAGATCCGGGCCGAAGGGCTGGGTGAAAGCGATCCGGTGAAAGATTGCCCTGAGGGGCCGCGTGCGCAGTTGGTGGCATGTCTCGCACCCAATCGACGCGTCGAGGTAAGGGTTGAACCGTAACCCCTGTTGCTTGATGGGTGGCTGATATCGCCATCTCCCGGTCATGGCAGAACCATGACCGGGATCGCGCATGGAAGCTTGTTGGCGTGGCGGCCCAAGGTAACCGCCCGTACACCTTCTGTCTGGGTTACATCGTTGCGGCCAAGGTGCACTCTTGCGGGCACCTTGGCCGCATCCGTGGCCCAACGTCAGTCGAGGTGGCTATGCACCGCATGACTTGGTTGATCTCCGCCGCGTTGATCCTCCCCATGACCACCATGGCGCCTGCTCAGGTTGCCAGAGCTGCCCAGGACAATGCGGCTGATTGCGTCTCCCGACAGGGCAGCCAGTTCGTGAACCGGTGCGACTTTCCCGTCACGCACGAATGGTGTGTCTACTCGGAGCCACGTTGCCCCGATCACTACACCCATAAGGCCACCATTCCGCCGCATGGATCGATTGGCACTGCCGCTGGCCGTGACACTGGCACACGTAGCGGACGCGTTTGCCGGGGTGAGGACTCCATTCCGTCGGACAGCGCGGAAGGGTGCAGGTAGGTTGGCGTTGTAGGTTCCGCTTCAGTCTTGGTGTTCCGGTACGCGGCGAAGAACGACTGAAGTCGCAGTCGAAAGCGGACCTCTCCAGCCTGCCGACACGATGCCCCAGTCACAAGGCTTGAAGACGGCAAAGAGTTGTATTTGAGCTTTTGGCCGCCCGCTAAGAGTTCACTGGTGGCGCCGCAAGTTTTTACAAACCCCGATGCCAAACATCATAAGGAACAAGAAAATAGCGACCGGCACGAACAGAACGGAACCCGTAGTCCTGACCACCCTTGTCAGAAAAGGGGCTTTTTGGTGCTGGCTGGTGGACCCAGGCCAGAAGCGCCAAAAGAGCCAGATGAAGCAGCAAGAGAGGCACACAATAAAAACAATTAGAAGATCGCGTTCCACGACTGATCGCCTTTAGTTCGTGCCTGCTGAAGGTCGGCGCTGGTGAGGAGCAGGGCGAAAGCGGACATTCCGCGCAAGAAAAATGGTGTCAGGAAAACGGTGTATGGGACAATTTCCAAGCCGTCTAAACCCACGAATACGGGTCGCGACAACCTCACAAAGCGTCTGACTGTCAGATGTCCCTGGTGTAACTTTTGCACTTTCCACAGGAACAATTGGTTCGCCATTCCTGCTGACACCCTTGAACCTCGATGCGCCCATCACAGAACGGGCATGCCTGTTCGACCGGAAGTGAGCTGAAGAACTGATTCTGAGCTTGTTCTATGGCCAGTTGACGCTCCTCGTTTTCCAGGCGCCGGATGTCCAGGACATTTTCATTGCCCCACACGGAGGCGAGCATCGTTTTGGCTTGGGACTGATCGGCGGCCGTCACGTTGACTCCAAATTTGCCGCCACTCACTGTTGGTATGAACGCACCAAATAGCTTTTGCCCGGTGAGCGCCGGCGCCCGGCGGCGGATGGCTTCGATCCTCGCGGAAATATCTCCACCCGGCCGAAGATACGGACTCCCGACGCGACCTTTATGCCGATTGACGAATCCGTTGACAGGCTCCCACAGTGCCGTAATCACGAAGTCGCGAGCGTCCTCGTCCGATTCCGCCTCAAAGACTTCATAGCTGTCGTTGCAAACCAATTCTTTCCAGGAACGCGATGTATCGCTCAAGGCCAGCTCCAGTTCAAGCTTGAGCTCTTCAGAGAAGGGCCAATTCCCTCGCCTCAAACGCAACTTCGCATCCGATATGGACACCCCGGACTTGCGGTTGAAAATTGTTGATAGTACCTGTCTAACTCGCGGAAGGTCCTCGAAAACCAGTCTCTGCGCCGCGGCCATTGCCGAGTACGCAGGGTTATCCCCCCTTAAACCCGCGGTATCTCTATTTGTCTCTCTGTGGCAATCGTAAACGCCAGAAACGTTTCCTTCCCCCCAGATCGAAACCAGCCTTTCGCGGGCTTCCGACAAATTTTTAGCCTTTGTTGCAACGGGACCTGTCCATCCGCCGGGCCGGGTGACGATGGCCGAAAATTCCGTCCCGTCGGCCTGATCAAAGGCCATCCTTCGGCTCCTTTCAATTTCTGTGAACACTCTTCCCAAAGACCGACTTTGTCCGGGATTGCACAGCGGCCACAAAATGGTCGATTCAGCGAAAGCGCGCGCCTGCTCCTCGGACTCCGCTTCAAACACTGTGTACTCATCGTTGCAAAGCAATTGTTTCCAAGATACCGAAGGATCGCTGAGCAAACCTTCCAGTTCGCGTTGAAGGCAGCTTCTCATCGGCCACTGCGGGTGATTAAGAACGGTCCGGGCATCGAGCAACGACATCCCCGACTCCCGGTTGAAGAGTGTCGAGAGGATCCACCTCAAATTTGGAAAGTCACTCATGCGTCTCTCGTATCTATTCAAAAGCTGTCCGCTTCGGGTCGAAAGCCGGCTTTTCGTTTTTTCCAAGGCGTCCACCGTAAACTAGTTTCGCCTCTGCGAGTCACCATCAATGGTGATATCAAGCAAGCACGCGTCGGCAATATCCTGCCGTCGAAATGGGGCCTTTATATCTGCGTATCCGATCGTTACCGTGGCTCCGGATGCCGGTACTCGATATCGGATGACATTGGGTTGCGACAGGTCGCTTCCCATGCCCATGGGAACCACTCGGCCACCTCGCTGCTCCAATGAGTGCAAAACTTCCGTCATGTCGAGACATTGAGGTGAGCCTTTTGCAAAGCCTCCCCAGCGGATCTCCATCGTTGACTCCCAAGTGCCTATTTTCCGGGCGTGAGCGTCGGTCACCTTACGCAAGGTATAACCAAATCCTGCATACCAAGGGCGGTCGTCTGTTGCGAAGAAACCGCCGTCTGCGTCGGACCTGATTGTCCGCAGGTGCGCAGCAAATGTGTTTTCAACGCTCTTCGCGCTGATAAAACCACCGCGGGCGTCCAGGAGAGCAAGAACCTTGGCCCAGAAGATATTTGGCTCGAACGGCGGGACGGGTTCGGTCCTTCCGTAAGAGGGCGTCGCCGCCGCTCCAGCGCTTCCGCCGGTGGCGTTGGACTGGGCGAGCGCCGAACCGGTGGGTATCGACAGACTGACAACCCAAAGCAAGGCAACGAGGCAAATCATCCGTCGGCGGGGATCACCGCCTATTCGGCGCAGTTCGACACGACTATCCCTATCCACAATGCCCCCATGCACTAGTGGTCCCTCGCGGACTTTACTCAACTGCACAACTTCCGAGAAGACGGGGCTGGCGGCAAATTCCTTCGACGGACAGCCCCGGCACTATGTCCGCAGCACCTGTCGTTCTTGCATGAATGTTTCGGCTGAGGCAACCGATCACCGTCGCTGCACCGCAGATCATTCACCAGACACCGCTCGTCACAGCAAAGCGACCTTTCATCCTGCTTGTGCCGACACGTCAGCGTCGCCCTGTTAGCGTGCAACGCGCCAACTCCAACCAGGCGAGTGCACCATGAAGTCATCACTTCTAGCCGCTTCACTTATGTCTATCGCGGGAGCCGCGAGCGCCGATCACCCGTCAAGCGATCGCTATTTGACGCCGCAGTTCAGCGCTGGCCAAACGTACAGCAACGTGTTTTCCATCTTGCGATCGATCAAGGCGGATGGCTATGACGAGCATGCGTCCCGCAACGGCGGATCGGCCGACTACGCCATACTTTCAGCAAGTAACGACGGCTGGGTGACTCGGGCTAAAGGACGCTACGACGGTCAGGCGAGTGGTGATAGCTCCGTAGAGTTTCGGGAAAATGGCCGAACCTATTGCCAGTTGAACGATGGCGGGAAGACGAGCTGCAATGCGTACCTGGAGGGGAGCGGTCTGACCTATAACGCAACGATCTGGGGTGTTCCGCCAAAGCAGCTGGTGCAAGGGGTGAGTTGGACGGTGGACGTGAAGCAAGCGTGGGAGCTCGGCGGTTCGAACGGCACCGAAAAGGTCACTGTCGTCAGTGTCGATCCTGCGACGGATACTGCTGTCTTGTTGCGAGAAGGGGCGTCGGAAGGCTTCTACTCGGAAAGCGACGCTCATACCGTACAGCTCACCCATGACGGTCATGCCGAGATGCTTGAGGTCAAGCCGGGCACGTCGCACTGGAAGGGGTATACGACCTTCGTGAAAGGCGTGGTGTTCAGTGATGAACTTGTCGTAACGCGCGACGACGTACTGGTGAGCAAGAGTGGTAGCTCAATCAATGCCACTGAGCGCCGAGTGATGCTGCTTAACGCTGCGCCATTTCCCACACTTTGATCGCTGCCATCAGGCGGTGGATCACTGTGTCATTCCGCCGCTGGCATCTGGCTTCGCAACGCCCCGGGCGGGCGGCCTATGACACGTTTGAATGCACGGCTGAACGCGGCCAGCGAGCCATAGCCAAGACGATAGGCCACCGTCTCGATCGTCTCGCGGTCACGACTGATCCATTGCACCGCCAGATGCATGCGCAATTCGGTCAGGTAGCGCACCGGTGTCATGCCGGTGAGTTCGAGGAAGCGCTCCGCGAACACGGAGCGCGAACTGCCCATCACCGCGGCCAGTTCGGCTACGGTCCAGTCGCGCCCCGGCTCTCGGTGCAAGGCAAGGATCACATTGCTCAGGCGCGGATCACGCAGTGCCTGCACCCAGCCCGTGGCATCGCCGCAACCAGATTCCACCCAGCCGCGCACGATAAATGAGGACACCACTTCGGCAAGGCGCGCGAGGATGCCGGCAAAGCCCGCGCGCTGGGATATCGATTCGCGCTCCATGGCATCGAGCATGGCATGCAGTTCGGGGTATCGCTTGAGCAATGTGCTCACCAGCATCACCTCCGGCATGGAGGCCACCAGCATTTGCATGCCGCCAAGATCAAAGTCCATGCAGCCACTGAACATCAGCGCCTCATCGGAAAGAGGTGTGTCGTCCTTCGCCCTGAGCGCGCACACCGAGGCGCACAGCTCGACTGTCGGGTACGCACCGATGTCCTTGCACGGCTGCTCCGCCGAGGAGAGCAGGGCATGCTCGCCACCGTGCGGCAGCAGGGCTGCATCGCCGGTATCAAGGCGATGCAAGCTCCCATTGGCGGCGCGAAGGAATACGGGCCCGCGCCCCACAAAGTGAAACTGCGCGCGCTCAGGTGCATTACCAAAGCGCAAGCCGAACGGCCGTGCGATCTCGATCCTTCGGTAATTCACGCCGAGCATCCGCATGCTGAGCAGCAACTCGCTGGTTATGTCGTGCGTATTGGAAGAGGGCGGGAGGCGTCCAATCATGGCATCCGGACTCGTGATCAATAATCTCGGAGCCTACATCATAGATCGTCCTGTCTCGGCTACTTACGCTGCGTCCTCCTTCCTGGCCGTACGCCGAAACCGGATACCGCTTCATGAACTCATATGTAGACGCCGCCACCGGACCCGCTGTCACCGAGACGGCAAAACCGGCTTGGGGCGCGGTGTTATCGCTCTCGCTGGGCGTGTTCGGCCTTGTAACCGCCGAGTTTTTGCCGGCCAGCTTGCTGACGCCGATGGCGGCCAGTCTGCATGTCACCGAGGGCGTGGCCGGACAGATGGTGACGGTGACTGCCGCAGTGGCCTTGGTGACCAGCCTGGTGATCTCGGCTGCGACACGGCGTATCGATCGGCGCTGGGTGCTGATCGCATTCTCCGTGTTGTTGATCGCTTCCAATGTGCTGGTCGCCTACGCACCGGGCTTAACCCTCCTGTTGCTCGGTCGCGTGCTGCTGGGTATGGCCATTGGCGGCTTCTGGACCATGTCGGCGGCCACCGCCATGCGCCTGGTGCCGCCCGCGTTGGTGCCGCGTGCGGTGTCGATCATGTATGCCGGACTCTCCCTGGCTACCATCGCTGCGGCGCCGCTTGGCAGCTATTTCGGTGCACACCTTGGATGGCGCCAGGTTTTCCTGCTGGCGACTGGCTTGGGCGTACTCACCTTGCTCTGGCAATGGTTCACGCTGCCGCGCATGCCGCCTAACAGGTCGACAAGCCTGGGGACGTTGCTGGAAGTGTTGCGCCGCCCTGCGATGGCGCGCGGCATGCTGGCCTGCATCCTTGTCTTTACCGGCCACTTCACCTTCTTCACTTACCTGCGTCCCTTCCTTGAGAACGTCACCGGCGTCGGCATCAATGCACTCTCCGCCATCCTGCTCGGCTTTGGCGTGGCCAATTTTCTGGGCACATCGCTAGCTGGCGTACTCCTGGAGCGCAGCCTGCGATTCACCCTGATGCTGATGCCGCTACTGATGGGCTTGATTGCGATCAGCCTGGTGATCTCTGGCCAGGCCGTTCTTGCCCATGCCGTGCTGGTGTCATTGTGGGGCGTTGCGTTCGGTGCGGTACCGGTGACCTGGACCACCTGGATCACGCGCACGGTGCCCGATGAAGCCGAAAGCGGTGGTGGGTTGATGGTGGCTTCGGTGCAGTTGGCGATCACCACGGGCGCCGCCGTCGGCGGCGTGATCTATGACGCAGCAGGAGCACGCAGTGTTTTCAGTGCCAGCGCACTGATGTTGTTCGCTGCGTTCGGCATGATCTTTTTCAGCTTCCGTGCCCGCAAGGCCGTGCGAGACGACGTTTGGCCAACACGCAACGTGTTGTCAGCGAAGGGCCTGGTTGAGCCGGTAGAAATTCCGGCATGCCATTCCGGTAAAGATGGCCCCAGCCAGGCCGATGGCGGTCACTAGGCCCGTTGGACCACTCATACTGAGTGGACGAGGCTGGATGGCAAAGGCAAGCGCTGTGAAGGTGAGGAACACAACACCAGCGGCTAACAGCATCACTGCAGGCAGAATTTTCATATACCCAGCTCCATGTGATTGAAGGAATGAAAGCCGCGATGATTCCGATCGAGCAACGTGTTGCATTGATCGCCTGATGTCGCAGTCGAACGCGAGGACCGCCTTCAATTCTTCTGCGGCTTTTGCGACAAGAAAATGTGCTGCACACAGTACGCTTCGGCTGCAAGCCAACCAACTGCCTTGTTGCCATGCTGAAAATGAGTGGATCGACCACCGCCATCGGTGAGTGGCGGGAAACTCAATGAGTTGTTCACCCACCCTGCCTTGGTTAGGGCGTTCGACAATATCGAAGTGGGCACGCATTGGACTGAACCAATGGTTGGCGATATCCCAGTTACATCCAGGTTGATGTCCAGATCGGCGTCTTGAACTTTGCCGAGCCGTTTTGGGTGAAGTCCTGGCACGAAATGGTCCGGGCCTGCATCGAGCGGATAGAAGGCCTCGCGAACTGAGACCATAAGCCTCCAGCCATCCTTCCCAGATAAAATCATCGAGTAGTTTGCGATGCGGGGATCATCGTAAGAAGTGGTCATGGCGGGGATGCCGAATGCTTTTTCCACCGTTTCAACGCTGTCCGGAGCATCTCTGTCGGAGCTCAATGCGGCTATTCGAAGGGAGAGTTCCTCGAACCCGTATGGGCATTGTGCCGTCCTGGTTGGGCGGAGCTTGCCTTCTGACATGCGGATCAGTTGTGGATCGACTGGGTTAGGTGTGCCTTCAACACACGGTACATATTTGCTTGACTGATGGGGCTGAAGGGGGCGCCTTGCTGTGGTTGTCGAACATCCAGAGGCTGTCATCAACGCGACTACGACGATGCCGATCTCACACCAAGGTAGTCTCATGTCTGCTCTAGTCCTAATGTCCGCTATGGGGTGCGGATTCAGCCGGTCGAAAGTGGACATTCGAAGTCCAGGCCATACCCGCATGATCGATATGGAAAACGAATGGACGGGGCTCTCGGGGCTGAATATTTGTTCCTTAGCCACGCCGAACGCGTCACTCTGAGTGTTGCGCGTAAAGACGCGCCCAGTTTTGTCTAGCGGAGACGGGTCGGCCACCCGACTCTGACCAGCATGTCGTCAGGCGCGTTGAGGGCGAACTCGTACATACCCCACGGTTTGTCGCTTGGGTTGGCGTCGATTTCGCCACGAAATGCAGCGGCAAGCTCATCGACATCCTTGCGGTAGAGGTAAAGCCCAAATGGATTGCTTCCCGGCATGAGCCATCCTTCCACCGCCTGATTCAGATGGATTTGAGCACCGAAACCATCGGCGAGCATTCGATAGTCTCCGGAACTATCTTGCTCGCTCTTGAAGCCAAGCCTTACGAAGAAGGCCTCCGTACGATCAAGATCATTGCACGGCAATATGGCGATAAGGCTCGACTGCATGTTGCAAACCTCGTATGGGCTCTTCTTTGTGTCCGGAGAGCATGCACTTTCGCTCGGATTCCAGACATCCCCCGAATGTCCGCTCCGGTTCGAAAGCAGACCTCATCGAAACTAGCGCTTAGGCTCCCAAAGCTCGACCTTGTTTCCTTCGGGATCCAAGATCCAGGTAAAGCGGCCGTTCGGGTCGTTGTCGTCACGCTTGATGATCGTGACGTCTTTGGATTTCAGTCGCGCGAGCAACGCATCCATATCATCCACGGCGTAGTTGATCATCAATCCGCTGGTTGATGGCGCGAAGTACTTCGTCGTCGCGGGAAACGCGTTCCATGCCAGTGCGGGTGGGTGCTTTGGCGCGTCGTAGCGCAGCGCCGCGCCACCCCAGGCTTCTACAGGCATGCCAAGGACATCGCGGTACCACGCCGCTAGAGCCTTGGGGTCCTTCGCTTTGAAAAAGACTCCACCGACACCGGTGATATGCCCGGCGGGTGGCGCGGATGCGGCCGTCGCCAAGCCGGCGATGGAAAGCAAGGTTAGACACAGCAAGAGAATCGATCGCCGCTTCATCTATGTGCTCCCAAGTTTGTGTGACTTACCCCATGCGGACTACTGGCAAACCCTTTCTGGGCCGAAAGTTACCCGAACGGCATCAGTGATCAGTCGCTGCCATTTGGATGGGTTTCGTTGTTCCGAGCCATGGAGCAATCCGCATCAAATTGCGACCATTATGCGACGCTGAATGCAGCGCCCAAGCGACGGCCGCGTGCTACATTTCTATCACTCCGCCTGCCACCTTCGCTATCTACGTGTTGCGACGTAAAGCCCATCGACAGATTGTCACTTGGCTAGCCTGGCTGGCCATGGCGTTTGTTGTCGTGGCGCCGATGGTGTCGCGCGTCATGCCCGCACACGAATCCATGCCTGGCATGGCCGTCATGATGGGCAGCGACTGCTCACATGCTGTGGCGGGCCTCGATCATTCCGGCAGCCCGCCGGATGCAACCGACCGCTGCGGTTACTGCGTCCTGCTCGATCACCAGTCGCTACTTGCAGCGCACGTGATCTTGCATTTTCTCCCCGCGCCACCTCGCGCCTTCGTTTCCGTCGCCCTTCATGAGGCCGGTGTGCAGAAGACGCAGCATGAGGACGCGCGTCCGCGTGGACCGCCACGCTTGGTCTGATATGCCGGCGAGTATTTGCGCGTAACTTGCGCTTAGCTGACTTTTGCCGCCAATGCCATCGACGCTCCGACCGCCGGACTACGTGGAAACCACGTGCCCGAACGCGGCCGCGCGAGCATTCAACGACATCCGTACCAAGCGACCCAGCATGCGTTCGCGGTACGTTATTGGAACACGCCTTATGCGCGTCACTCTTTCCTCATTTACTTTCGCGCCTCGTCGCTCAACGGTGCGCCTGGCGGGCGCGACTAGTGCTTTGTTGTTTCTCGTCGCAGGGTTCCCTCGGGTTGCCCACGCCTGTGCAACGTGCGGATGCACGCTCAGCACGGATGCCGCCACCGGCTATTCAACCGCAAGCGGCTGGCGGTTGAATGTCGACTACACGTTCATCGACCAGGACCAGCTTCGCCACGACAGCAGCAAAGCTTCGCCGCAGAAGGTGGTCAACCAGCCATCCGATCCATCGTTAGGTGGGGGGGAGATCGAGAAGCAGACGATTAACCGCTATATCAATGTCGGGGCGACATATCGCTTCAATGCGGATTGGGGGCTGACGTTTGTGGTGCCTTACGTTGTTCGTGATCACGACACCTACGGCACGCAACTTGCGCCCTATACACCAAGCGAAACAGCGCCCGACGAGGTCAGCAATGCCCATGTCGCCGGTCTCGGCGACGTAAAGCTCATCGGCAGTTACCAGGGGTTTCTACCCATGCACAACTTGGGTATCCAGTTCGGCATCAAGCTTCCCACCGGTCATTACGGTGGCGAAACGGAGGATGGTGACCTGGTTGGCCATCCGACGACGTTTCGATCCGGTCCTGGCCTGGGGCAGTCGCTGGATAGCAGCCTGCAGGCCGGTACGGGAAGCACGGATCTCATCATTGGCGGCTACTACTACCAGCCCATCAGTCAGAACTTCGATATGTTCGTCAATGGACAGTTCCAGGCTGCCGTGAGCGAGCGAATGGATCAGCCGGGTGCTGATTTCCGGCCGGGCAACCTTGTCTCCGCCAGCTTTGGCCTGCGTTATGAGGCGCACGCAAACTGGGTGCCGCAACTGCAGATCAATGTCATTCGGCGCAGTGCTGATCAGGGCGCATTCGCCGACCGGCCGGACACGGCTGGCACAGTGGCGTATGTCAGTCCCGGTATCAGTGCGAGCCTGACCAGGAACATCCAGTTCTATGCGTTTGTACAGGTCCCCGCCTATAGCCATCTGCAGGGGTACCAGTTGTTCCCGCACTGGACCGGTACGGTGGGCCTCAGCATGAAACTGTGACTTTGCCTGCCCACAAGCAAGGGGCGTGGTCGCTCACGCGACCATGCTCTATCAACTGGAGGAACAGACCTTCCATGCTTGCAACACGATACGCACGAATGAAACACATGTGGCTATCCATCGGGGCTTTCTTGATGCTGTTCACCTATGCGTCCGTGGCGTGTGCCAGTGACCTTCGCGTGGGGCAGCCAGCGCCAACTATTGCGCTCGATACGCTGGATGGCCGACACATCTCGCTCGACGAACTCCGTGGAAAAACAGTCATCGTCACCTTTTGGGCGACGTGGTGCGAACCGTGTCGTGATGAACTGCCTTTGCTATCTCGCTACGCACAGGAGCACGTGCGCGACAATCTTGCGGTGCTGGCTTTCAGTCTTGACACGCCAGATACGTTGGTTCAAGTGAGGAAACTTGCGTCCACGCTGAGTTTTCCAACGGGTCTTCTGGGGGATCCGCACGTACCGGGCTACGGCCGCATATGGCGCCTTCCGGTGAGTTTCGTCATTGATCGGAATGGCCTTCTCGTCCATGACGGATGGAAAGACAAGCAACCCGAGCTCAGTCGCGATCGGCTCGAACAGGTGGTAACTCCACTGTTAGAGGGGCCGTCGCATTGATGCATAAGCGGAGATGGCGGACCTGATGTGCAGCCTGAATCCGCTGAGTGCAATGAAAGTGCCCGTTTCGGGAATAGAGCGGGCACGTTCCCGGAAGAGGCGTTTTATCGCTGCTTGCCGAAATACCGGCTAGGCGTATCCCCAAAGTTTCGACGGAACATGGCAATGAAATTGCTCGGTGTGGCATAGCCTAGCGCATCGGCAATCTCGGCCACAGGAACATTATTGGCGAGCATTTCCAGCGCAAGGGTCAGGCGTGCCTGCTGGCGCCATTGGGCGAAGCTGAGTGCTGTTTCGGCCAGGAAGAGCCGGCTCAGGGTGCGCACCGACAGGCCGGCCCAGTGTGCCCATTGCTCGATGGTTCGCGCATCGTGCGGATGCTTGAGTATGGCCTGTGCAATACGAAGCAGGCGGCGATCGCTGGGCATGGGCAGGTGCAGCGGCTCGTGCGGTGCATGGCGTATTTCTTCAAGCAGCACGGCCAGCATGCGTTTCTGCGCCGTCGCCAGCACGGGCTGATCGGACCATGCGACTGCTCGTCGCACCAGTGCAAGCATGAGGTCGTTGAGGCCCATGACGCACGGGTGTCGGGGCAGGGTGCGGCACGCCTTCGGCGTTATGAGCAAACTCCAGCCTCCCGTTACACCGCTGATGCTCACTTTGTGACGCTCGCCGGGCGGTATCCAGCCCGCTCGTTGCGGTGGCAACAGCCAGGATCCGTGCGTGGTGCGTACATGCACCAGGCCGCTCTCGACGCAAAACACCTGGCCGCGGAGATGGTGGTGCCAATCCACTTCGCGTGTGCCAAGCCGGAAGTCACCAGCCGTTGATGCGTCGCCGCGAATAGCGATCAGGTCCGGGCCTTCCGCTTGCTCGCTGTGATCGATAGGGGCTTCGACATGGCGTGTTTTTGTCATGGCCAGATTTCATTATTTTCTGTCCATACAACGTTATCTTGTTTTTGCGTGCTGGCCCACCATGGGGCTCCGTCGCGTATTCACCACGAATCCACGCGCGCTCTCATCTTTGCCACCTGATAGGCCTTTCCCATGAACCTCACGGAATCGTTTTCCATTCACGATCTGTCGTCATTCCCTCTGGTGAGGATGAACGACGGCACAGCGATGCCCGGCTATGCCGCGCAATGGGCGAAAGAGATGGATGCACTGCTTCTGCGTTCCCGTCCCTTCGTGATGCTTCATGGCTCCGGCGAAGGCGACGAAGCGCATGAGGACAGAAAGGAGCGGGGACTCTGGCTGAAGCGCCATAAGGAGGAACTAGGGCGATACTGCCTCGCCATGATCGGCATCGAGGCCGATCCACACAAACGCCAGGCCATGAAGGCCATGTCCGCCATGGCAACCAAGGCCTTCGGCACGCCGACGTACGTTGTGGAAAGTGACGAGGCGGCAGTCAAGCTTGCGAACCGCCTGCTGAGTGCGTTTGATGGCAAAGAGGTCATGAGCGATGCGCGCTGAAGCCCTCCGCGTCGCCATTGTGGGAGCTGGTCCTGGCGGGCTGTGCCTTGCGCAAGGCTTGAAGAAGCGTGGCATACGATTCGACGTGTTCGAACGGGATCACGCCGCCAACGGCCGAACGCAGGGTTATCGCATTCGCATCGATCACACAGGGCAGAAAGCGCTGGCGGCTTGCCTGCCAAAAGCATCTTACGCGTTGTTCCAACACACCTGTGCTACGCCTGCGGCGGGCGTAAACGTACTGGATGCGCAGTTGAGGGACGTGTCGGGCCGATGGGTGAGTGCCTGGCGAAAAACACCATCGGATGCCGACGACGCGGATCGATGTGCCCATCGGCAAACGATGCGCGAAGTACTGATGCACGGTATTGAGCCGAACGTTCAGTTCGGCAAGGCCCTTTCCCACTATGAGGAAGGGCCTGACGGCGTGACCTTGTACTTCACCGACGGCAGTACCCGTGCCGCGGATGCATTGATTGGTGCGGACGGTATCCATTCCGTGGTGCGGCGCCAACGTCTACCTGGTCATGACCCTGTCGATACGGGGTCCATATGCATCTACGGAAAAGCCCGCCCGGAACAGCTGGTGGGTGCGTTCGGGACGGAAGCGCTGCATGGCAAGACGTCCATTGTTTTTGCGGATGGCATGTCGGTGATCATGGATGCCATGTCATTTGATCCATCGGCATTCGAGTCATCGGAAAGTAGCGTGCGGTTCACTCGCGTCGATGATTATTTTTACTGGGCCCTCATGGGTACGCGCGCGGCCTTCGGTCTTGCCGGCGATGAGTCGCTTTCATTGGGGCGAGAAGATATCAATACCTTGGTTGGCCAATCGGCAGCGTCATGGGCCTCTCCGCTACGAGCGGTGTTTGAATGTAGTGATGCCGGAAGCATGGCCATCGCATCCGTACACCAAGCTGCATCGATAACATCCTGGGAGCCCAACCGGGTTACTTTGCTTGGCGATGCTGTCCATGCGATGAGCCCTGCTGGTGGCCTGGGGGCCAATACAGCGTTGCAGGATGCCAGCGTGCTCGCGGAGTGCCTGGCCGACGCGTGCAGCGACGAGGCATCTGTTCTGACCGGGATCAGCCGGTACGAGGTTGCCATGCGCTCCTACGGCGCGAATGCCCTGGCAGCTTCCGAGTCGAGCGCTCGTGCCTTGTTTGACGTCGGTGGCGGGGCTTGATGGAAGAGGCATGCTGACGCGGCCTTCGCGCCGTGAACGCACCTCCGCTCGCTGATGGTTGGCGCTATATCGATCTTGGTGGGCTGGAGTGTTGCCGTACGAGCCCCGTGGTGCGGTCATCGCCGCTGAGCGCAGCTCATTCCCTTCGGTACGTGGTTCGTCGGATGTCGCTTCCTTAGAGCATGCCATTCGGGAAATTCTCGACGGCGACCCAAGGAGAGGCATCATGAGTGCACCCGCGACTGTTGTAGCCGTGTCGGACCTCAGTACCGATGGATCGCGCCGGACGCTCAGGGCGGCGCCCATCTTGCGTTTCGCGGCAAGGGCCTGGCTGGTCGTTGCGGTACTGGGTCAACTGCTGTTCGCGTTCTACGTCGCCGACTTCTACGGGCGCGCGGCTATGCGGGGGCAATGGCAGCAATGGAACGATGTGCTGACCGCCGGGTACATACATGGCGATACCCTGGGCAATTCGGTGCTCGCCGCCCATCTGTTGTGTGCATTGGCGGTGATGCTGAGCGGGGCTGCCCAACTGGTGCCGCTGATCCGACGACGCTGGCCGCGCTTCCACCGCTGGAATGGCCGCGCCTTCCTGTTATCAGCGGTTATCGCCAGCCTGGGCGGCGTGTACATGATCTGGACGCGCCACGTTACCGGTGGCGATCTGTTGGGGCGCTTGAGCATGAGCCTCAATGCGGTGTTGATCCTCGGCTTCACAGGTCTGGCTTTTCACCATGCTCGCGCCAGGCGCTTTGATGTGCACCGCCGCTGGGCGCTTCGGTTGTTCCTGGCGGTAAGTGGGGTGTGGTTCTTTCGCGTGGGCTTGATGTTCTGGCTCACCGTGAACCAGGGGCCGGTCGGCTTTGATCCCAAGACGTTCACTGGTCCGTTCCTGAGTTTTCTTGGCTTTGCTGAGTATCTGCTGCCGCTGGCGGTGTTGCAGCTCTACTTCATCGCGGAAAAGAGCAAGAGCGCGTACGGCCAGCTTGCGATGGCGGGCGGTCTGGCGCTGTTGACATTGATGATGGCCGTGGGCATCACCGCCGCGTTCGCTTTCCTCTGGCTTCCCCATCTGTAGGTCCTTGTGGGAGATTAGCTGCTCGCCCATGCCTGATCATTCTTCGCCAGTGTCCGCATTCCATGTTTACGCAAAGCCGCGTGGTCTCGCCTTGGTCCTGGGCTGGAAGCGTTTGCTTTTCACTTTGTGTTTCTCGGTTGTTCTGGGGCTGATGCTTATTCCCGGCTGGACCTCCGGCTTGCCGTCACTGTTGCTGCGCACGGTGACGATCGGGCTGGTGGCCATGCTGACGTTCGGGTTGTTCGAGCAATGGCCTGTGCGCCTGCCGACTTGGCTTGCACGATGGGCCATGCAGGTGTTTGGGGTAGCGGTTTCCATTCCGCTGACGGTTTGGCTGATCTACTCGTACAGCACCGAAGCTGGCGCGCCAGCGTTCTGGCATGACAAGGATCGCCTGGAAGGTTTCCTCACCCTGAGCATTCTCGGCGTCTTGTTAGCGCCGTGGGTGGCGCTCGGCGCGTTGGTGCGGCAGAAAGATGCGCTGGCACGCCATCAGGCGCTGGCGTTCGATCTTGAGCGCAGCGAGCTCGAGCGTCAGGCATTGGATGCGCGCCTGCACTTGCTGCAGGCGCAGGTCGCCCCGCATTTTCTGTTCAATACGCTGGCCAATGTGCAGGTATTGGTGGATGAAGGTTCGCCGCAGGCTTCCGCCGTGCTGCGCAACCTGATCGCTTATCTACGTGCCGCGGTGCCGCGACTGGACGAGTCGATCACCACGTTGGGCGAGGAGTTGGAGCTGGTGCGGGCGTACCTGGAATTGATGCATATGCGCATCCCCGATCGCCTGCAGTTTGCGCTGCACGTAGATGACACCACGCGTTCGCTGCAATGCTCACCCTTGACCTTGCTGACCTTGGTCGAGAACGCGGTGCGACACGGCATCGATCCTAGTGAAGAGGGCGGGCGCATCGACATCCAGGTGCAACGACGCGGAGATCGCTGCTCGGTACGGGTGAGTGACACCGGCATAGGCCTGCAGGCCGCCAGCAAGGGGCTGGGTACCGGTCTTTCCACCTTGCGTGAGCGACTGGCCTTGGCTTTCGCTGGCGATGCGAGCCTGAGTATCGGGGAGCAACACCCACACGGCGTGATTGCCGAGGTACAGTTCCCGGCCCGCGAGGCAGGCGCCCGATGACCACCGCACTGATCGCCGATGACGAACCCCTGCTGCGCGGTGCGTTGGCGCAGATGCTAGGACAGGTGTGGCCCGAGTTGGAGATCGCCGCGCAGGCGCGCAATGGCAATGAAGCGATCAAGCTGTTTGATGCCATTCAACCGGATATCTGCTTTCTCGATGTGCACATGCCGGGAGTTTCCGGCATCGACGTGGCCCATCACGTCGGGCGACGCGCGCATGTGGTTTTTGTCACCGCGTATGACAAGTACGCCGTGCAAGCGTTTGCGCAGGGTGTTCTCGATTACCTGGTCAAGCCCGTGGAGTCGGCACGGCTGGCCGAGACGGTGGCGCGGCTGCAGGAGCGCTTGCGCATGGCGCAGCCGGTATCGAATACGGAAACGTTGTTGCGTGAACTGGCCAATCAGCTTGAGCGCCGGAGTGCGCCCACCCCATTGCGCTGGATACGCGCACAAGTCGGGCAGACCCTGCGGCTGATTTCGGTAGACGACATTGACTACCTTCGTTCGGAAGCGAAGTACACGTTGATCGCCTGGCATGGCGAGGCAGGGCAATCGGGCGAAGCGTTGATAAGCAGCCCCTTGAAGGAGCTTGTTCCTCAGCTCGACGCCTCGCAGTTTGTGCAGGTGCATCGTTCGGCTGTGGTCAACCTGCGCGCCATTAGCCACGTCACCCGTGGCGACCACGAAACGGGCACCGTGCACCTCAAAAACCGAAAGGAACAGTTACCGGTCAGCCGCAGCTATCTACATCTATTCCGACAGATGTAGAGGATGGCCTGTCTGACCTCGGCATCCGCCGACTAACGGATCGCATCTACATAGCCTGCTGTGGCGAAGACTCGCGTTGTCACTACGACATTGCGCCGCCGGAGTGGCTCTCCCGCTCCGGCGGCGCAAAACGTTGAGGCTTGAGAATCAGGGCAGGGCGTTCACATCCACGTCTGGCTTGTGGTTCACCGGGGTGCGCGTAAAGGTCTGGCCTGACGGCACGGAGTTGCTGAAGAAGCCGTCATTGCGCAGGTAGAACTGGTTGCCGATGACGCCGCCGGCAAAGTCGAGGCGCTGGCGGTTGAGACCGGTGGGGTCGACGTCGTAATAGGCGGAGGTGATCTCCGTCCATTGACCATCCGCACCCACCGCCCACTGATTGCCGTAGCGCGCGGAGCGGCCGATGTAGCCGTGATCGGGGTCGAACGACTCCAGGAATGAATACATACCTTTCAGGTAGGTGGATGTGCCGGGGTACTTCCAGGTGGCGATGAATTTCCAGTCGCTGCCATCTTTTCGCGCATCGGAATGGTGGTCGTGCGGTGCACGGCTGAACCACGCGGAGAACAGCGTGTTGCCGTTGCCGTCAGGTTGGGCGCGGGTGATGAAGCGATAGGTTTCGCCGGCCACCCAGGGATAAACCAAGTGACTTTGGCCGCCCGTACCTTCACCGCCGAAGTTGTCGACAATGACGTGCGGGCCTTGCTTGACCAGCGTCGTGCTCCCTTGCGTGGGATCCCACACGGAGAACAGCACCCAGCGCTCAGTGGCGGAGACAGTCTGCATGCCGAAGTAGCCCACGTTGAAGCCGTCGGCCATGTAGTAGGAGCCGATGGGGTCCTGGCCTTCGGGCACGGTGACTTCGCTATAGAAGTATTCCGTGTTGGCGGGCACATTGAAGCCCAGGTGCACGGAAGGGCCGCGACGCGACCAGTAGAAGTTGCTGGGATCGTTGGCGAACACCGTGCCCGCCGCGGTGGCGCTGCCGGCAATCTGCAGGCCAGAGATGTCGCCGAAGTAGCCGCCATCGGTGGAGATGCCTTGCAGGTCGACCTTGACGTAACCCGGCTTGCGGATAGTGAAGCTGCCCACCGGAATGGTGGGCGGTGCAACGGAAGACAGTTTGACGACGCGGGCCTGATCGCCGATCGATACCTTGATGGCGCTATGGCTGCCGCCGTTGAGCGCCCCGACCAGGGCAAGGTTCAACTCGCCCGCCTGTTGCACGTCGAAATACACGCTGACCACAGCCTTGGGTGAATCCCAGTTGTGCAGGCCGGTGTCGGTAATCGTTTCGTCGCCTGCAGGCGACGGGTGGGTGACATAGGCGTTGCCGCCCAGCGGTACGGTGGACGCGGTGTCCTGTGCGGTTGCCGTGCTGGCAAGCAGGCAAATGCCCATGCTTATCCCCAAGCCTAAAGCCAGGTAGCGCATAACTGCTCCTCTCGGTTGAGATGGTGGTGCAGCGATAAGCCGCCCGGTCATGGCAAGGCGTGGGCGGCAGGAACCCTGGGTTGCCTTTGGCGACCTTTTGCGAAGGGCCAAATGCAACAAATCGAAAGCATTCGACAGAATTAATAATTAAATGAAATGCAATTGCAAGTGCCTGGCGCGCAATTTCGCCCGTCTGGGCGCGCGCATGGGCTGGAATGAGGCAAGGCGGCACGCCCTGGGCTCGGGGTGCGGCCTGGTCGCGGCATGTGTGATTTTGGTTGCGTGCTTACACGTACTGCATCTTGATGGTCATGCCACCGTCGACGACGAAGTGCTGCCCCGTGATGAAGGACGACTGTGCTGACAACAGAAACACCGCCAGTGCACCGATGTCCTCAGGAACGCCGACGCGCCCTGCGGGATGCTGCGCGTGGTCGCGACGGCTGAGTGAGGGCGCATGACGCTCGGCTGGTTTCCGCCATGCGTCGGTGGCGATCCATCCGGGAAGAATGGCATTGACCCGAACATCGGGGCCGGTGCTCACCGCGAGTGCATGCGTGAAAGCGAGCAGGCCACCCTTGGTCGCGGCATAGGCTTCCGAATCGGCCTCTGATTGCAGTGCGCGCGTGGAGGCGATGTTGATTACCGCACCTTTGTGTTGTTTCAGGTCGGCCAATGCGTGCTTGCTGCAGAGAAAGGGGCCGGTGAGGTTGGTGGCTAGGTAACGGTTCCAGTGATCGAGCGACAGCGCGTCAAGCGGACCGGAGTGCGGGTTGGCGATCCCTGCGTTGTTCACCAGTCCGTCGATACGCCCAAAACGTTTGCGTGCGGCTTTTATCCAGCGTCGAACGCTGGTTTCGCGTGATACATCGAGCACGGCGAACGCTGCGCGCTTGCCTGCATTCCATTCGTCGATGCAGCCCTTGCCGGCTTCCGCATCCAGATCCCCGATGAAAACGTTGCCACCCGCACCGAGTACGGCCTGCGCGATGCCGCGACCGATGCCCTGCGCGCCGCCCGTGACAAGGATGGTCTTGCCAGCCAGTGGTGCGGCGTCGAACGGGGCGATAGAGGGCGTGCTGATCATGGTGGTTGTTCCCGGTGTCAGGCGGTGCGGGCGCATAGCCCGCATAGGCTAAGGCGTGGCGATTGCATGGGCGAGCGTCACTGATGTGTCGCTGCTGTGTGGACACACCATCGGCCAAACGGCCTAAACCTCAGCGCGGATGCCCGGCGGATTTTCCGCAAGGGTTTTCGTTGCCGTTGCCGCGCGGGCGTCGACAGGCCTTTGAGCGCCGTGAGTGATTTCACGCATCGAGTTCTTTGGGTGGAATCCATGTGCGGCAAGACATAGAACCAATGGTTTTGTCAAGTTTAGAAAGGCCGTGGATATACTCGTAAGTGACGCAGTTCACATTTTTTGTGTGCAGGGGGCCCGCCATGAAAGTACTTCCTCTGTTGTTCGCTGTTTGCGTATCCGCATTGCTCTCCGCCTGTGCCACAGGCGGTGGCTCGACCGAGGCGCCGAAGATCGACCCGGCCGCCCAGGCGGTATCCACGTATCGCATCGGCGTTGATGACCAGTTGCAGGTGACGGTCTGGCAGAACCAGGACCTGAGCGTGAGCGTGCCCGTGCGACCGGACGGCAAGATCACCGTGCCCTTGATCGGCGACGTGATGGCGGGCGGCAAGACGCCGGAAGAAGTCGCTGCCGAGATCAAGGAAAAGCTTGCCTCGTATGTTCGCGATCCGCAGGTGGCGGTGATCCTTACTGCGCTGCGCAGCCACGAATACCTGTCCCGCGTGCGCGTGACCGGCGCGGTGCGCCAACCGGTATCGCTTCCTTATCGCCAGGGTATGACGGTGCTGGATGCCGTACTGGCAGCGGGTGGTACCACGGAATTTGCCGCGCCGGATCGTACTGAGCTGTTTCGGGAAGGCAAGGATGGTGTGACCACGCCCTACGCCGTGCGCCTGGACAAGGTGCTGCAGAAGGGCGATCTCGACACCAATTACCCGGTGCAACCGGGGGACGTAGTCACTGTGCCGATGCGGTCGTTCTGAGGCCGCCAGAAGGTTAAGGGGAGGGCATCGCCATGAGCGGAGAACTCAGGCCGATGGCAAGCCTGGTACCAGCGTTGGTTAACGAGGCGCGTCGCCGCCGACTTGCACTGGGTATCGCGTTTGCTGTGATCGCATTGGCTGCTTTGACGGCCGGCATGTTGTGGCCGCGCAAGTACGTCGCGTCGACGACGATCCTTGCTCAGGAAAGCAGCATCATCACGCCGTTGATGGAGGGCGCCGCCGCGCCCACCGCCAACAAGAACCGCGCCAGCATGGCGCGCGACGTGATCTTCAGCCGCAAGGTGATGGCCAAGATCCTGGATGCAGGCGGCTGGATGGCCACCAACCCGACGCCGGTGGAGCAGGACCGCATCGCCGAAGGCATCAAGTCGCGTACGCAGGTGGACATCACGCACGACAACTTGATCACCATCACGTATAGCGACAACAACGCCAGGCGCACCTATGAAGTGGCGCGCTCGTTCGCCCAGTTGTTCATCAGCGAGAGCCTGGCGTCGAAGCAGCGCGAGAGTCGCGAGGCGTACGAGTTCATCAATAGCCAGGTCGAGGCATACCGCGCCAAGCTCACTGATGCGGAAGACAAGCTGAAGGCGTATCGCGACGCTAACGCCGATGCGCGGCCCGGTAATGAAGCCGACACGGCGGCACGCATCAGCCAGTTGCGCACGCAGATCGAAACCGCGCGCATGGACATGATGGAGCGTCGTTCGCAGGAGGGTTCGCTGGCCGCGCAACTGAATGGCGAATCCGAAGTGAGTACGGTACAAACCACCGGTGGCGTGCTGCAGGCGCAGATCGGCGAGTTGCAGGCGCAGCTCAACCGGCTGCAGCTGACCTATACGGACTCGTACCCGGACGTGGTGCGTGTTCGGCATCAGATCGAAGATCTAAGGAAGCAGCTCGCCAGCGAAGACCAGCGCGCGCAAGCGGCGAAGGCCTCCGGTACGGCGACGGCCCTGGACAGCAACGTCACCTTCAATCCCGCCTATCAAGAGATCAAGACGCAGCTGGCCTCTGCGCGCGCCGCCAGTGCTGCCGCCGGGGCGCGCATGGGTGCGAGCGAATCGATGTTGCAATCGGAACTGGACCGCGCTGCGCGCATCGCCAGTTCGGAAAACGTCACGGCGGAACTGACGCGCGATTACAACGTCAATCGCGATGTCTACCAGGATCTGCTCAAGCGTCGTGAAAACGCGCGCGTGTCGATGAATCTGGATGCCGAGCAGCGTGGTCTGACCTTCCTCGTGCAGAACCCGGCCGTGTTGCCGTTGACGCCGTCCGGCCTGCGCTTCATGCACTTCGGCATGGCCGGCATGGGGCTGTCCGTACTGCTGCCGCTGGGCCTTCTGTTTGCGCTGGTCTGGTTTGACCCGCGGGTGCGCTCGGTGTGGCAACTCGAGCAAGCCATTGGCGCGCCGGTGCTGGCCACTATTCCGTTCTATCCCACGCCGGGCGATCGCCGTCGCGATCGCATGCGCAACATGACGGTGGCCTTGATCGTGGCTGGCGTGATCGCCGTCTATCTCATTGCCGTGTGGATCCGGCTGAAGGGATGACCATGAAGAATCTAGAAGACGACAACATGTCCGACCGCATCAGCGAAGTGTTGGAAGCCGCCGCCCACAGCCTGGAGATGCGTAAATCGTCCAGCCAGTCGATTGCGCGCATGCATGAGCAGGGTGGCGCGCTGGCGCCGATCCAGCTGGAACAGCGGCGGATGATCCATCGCGAAGAGTCGGTGCGTCAGCAATCCGATGCCTTCCGCGAGATCCGCACGCGCTTGCTCGCCATGGGTGGGCACCAGAATTTCGTGACGCTGGTGGTAGCGGTCAGTCCGCACTCGGGTAGCAGCTTTGTGGCGCGCAATCTGGCAGCAGCCTTCGCCTTTGATGAAGCCAAGACCAGTCTGCTGGTCGACTGCAATGTGCGCTATCCGAACCAGCACAAGGTGATGGGCGTGGAGCCTGCGCACGGTGGCCTGAGCGACCTGATGGACCACCCGGCGATTGGCATCGAGTCGATCATCTATCACACGGGCGTACCGCACCTGCGTCTGATTCCTGCGGGCAAGCCGCGTGAAAGCAGCAGCGAGTACTTCACGTCGCATCGCATGCGCGCGGTCATCGATTCGCTGCGCTCGCGTTACGCTGATCGTTATCTCTTCCTCGATGGCCCAGCCATCAAGGGAGCTCCCGACGCACGCATCCTCGCCGACCTGGCCGACTTCGTGGTGGTGGTGGCCGGTTATGGGCGCGACACGCCCGGAGCGATCAGCCAGGCATTGAGTCATTTCGAGCCCAGCAAGCTCGCAGGAGTGGTGTTCAACCAGGCGCCCTAGACGGATAGGGAGAGGGAGATGCCGTCCCTGGAAGGAACGGCGTCCCGAGGGGGAAAGGTCAGAGGAATGGATATGCCGGCATACAACAGGCTTGCCCGCGCCACCATGCTCGCGCTGGTCGTGGTGCCCGGCTGTTCGTGGGCTGGGGACTTCGCCTATTCGCTGTTCACCAGTGTGGAGCACAGCGACAACATCGCACTGTCCACCAATAACCCGGTGAGCAGCAACGTCTTCACCCCGGGCATCAACTTCGCGTATCGACAGATAGGTTCGACCATCCAGGCGAATGTCGTCGGCACGGCGGAGTATCTCGACTACAGCAGCAGCCAGTTCGACAGCCAGACGCTGGGTACGCTCAGCGCGCAGGTGAATTGGTCAGCGATTCCGCAGCGGTTGGATTTCACCGTGGAGGACGACGCCGGCGTGCAGCCGGTGGATACGTTGGCCAGCAATGCGCCGAACAACCGGCAGCAGACCAACGTGCTGTCACTGGGCCCGGTGCTGCATTTCGATTTCAACGCGGCCACCCGTGGTCAGGTGGAGTTGAAGTACGTCAACAGTTACGCCTCCAAGGTGGACGATTTCGATTCCTCGCGTGGGCTGGGTGCATTCCGAGTGATTCGCGACGTGAGCCCGACCACGCAGGTGTCGCTGAACCTGGAGTCGCAGCGCGTCGACCTGAAGACCGCGACCGCTGGCCCCAACTACACGCGTGATGAAATCTACGGGCACTACGTGCACACGCTGAAATATTTCGACGTGGATGCCTTGGTGGGTTGGAACTATGTCAACTTCAACAGCGCGCCCAGCGCATCCAAGCCGATGACCCGCTTCACGGTGGGCTGGCGACCGAGCACGCAGAACAGCTTCACCGTGACCGGCATCTACGAGTTCTCGGACGCCGCGCAGGACATGTTGCTGCAGCCCGGCCAGACGATCGTGGACAACATGACCAACGTGTCCAGCAACCCGCTGGACCTGATCAACGATCCCAATCGTGGCCTGAATACCGGCACCGTGGTCATCGACTCGACGGTGTACCTGGATAAGAGTTTGCAAGGCACCTACAGCTACCGTGGCGACCGTTTGTCCATCACCGTGGCCCCGGTGTACCGCAAACTCGACTACCTCAATAACCCGACCTTCAATCAGAAAGAAAAGAGCGTCGATATTGCCCTTGACTACAAGTTGCGGCCCAACCTGACGCTGACGGGGTTTGGCGACTACCAGCACATCGACTACACGGCGCTTACGCGCACCGACAAGACCACCCGCTTCGGCGTGGCGCTCAGCGACCAGTTTACGCAGCACTGGAGTTGGCGCGTGAGCTACACCCGGCAGTTGCGCGCCAGTACCGCCGCCCTGCAGAGCTACCACGAGAACGAAATCATGGTGGGCGTGGTGTATCACCGATGAAAGCGCGCATCGAAGCCGAAACGCCGTTCTACTTCGGGCCTGGGCGCGAGCTGTTTGGCTTCTACCATCCGGCTGCGCCGGTTACCGGCACTGCGGTGCTGCTGTGTCCGCCGTTTGGGGTGGAACAGATCCGCTGCCACCGCCTGTATCGCCAGCTTGCGCATGGACTGGCGGAGAGCGGCTTGCCCGTGCTCCGTTTCGATTACTTCGGCACCGGCGATTCGGCGGGCGACAGCCGCGAATTCGAATGGACGCGCTGTCTGGCGGATGTCGTCACCGCTGCTGCCGAGTTGCGCACGCGCCACGGTGGCGGTCGGGTACTGGCTTTCGGTGCGCGACTGGGCGCCAACGCGGCGCTGGCCGCCGCCCAGGCGGCCCGGTTGGACGGTGTGGTGACGTGGGACGCGATTACCGACGGCGAAGCGCTTGTACACCAGTACGACCGCATGCAGGAGGCGCTCAAGGTTGACCTGAACCGCTTCGAGTATGCGCGGCCGGAGCTGGATGTCAGCCGTCAGTGGCCTGGTTTTGAACGGGGCGACGGATTGCGCGATGAACTGCTTGCGTTGCGTTTGCTCGACCCGGGTATGGCGTCGGTGTGGCTTTCGTCGGCTGTGATTGATGAGGCCTCGCAGCCGCACGAGCAGCATGCAAGGAAGCGGGTCAGCGTTGACGTAGCACCGCGTTGGGACGAGGTCGATTGCCTGGAGCTGGCGATCCTCTCGCATCCCTTGCTCGATGCAGTGAAGCGGCATCTGAAGGAGATGGCGTGATGCACGAGCAGGCCTTCCGTTTCGGTGTGGCTCGCCATCTGGTCGGCGTGGTGGGGCTGCCCGCTGTCATCGACCATGGCGTAGGCGTGATCTTCCTCAATGCGGGGATGGTCTACCGCGTGGGTCCGTTCCGGCTGCATGTCGACCTGTCGCGGCGACTCAATGCGCTGGGTTATCCGACGTTGCGCTTCGACCTGTCCACCATTGGTGACAGCGGTGCCAGCGGGCAGCGGTTGTCGCGCCCCGAGCAGGTGGTGGCCGATGTGCGCGACGCCATGGAGGTGCTCAAGCAGCAATCGGGCTGCACGCGCTTCGTGTTGTTTGGTCTTTGTTCGGGTGCGCAGAACGCGCATTCGGCGGCGCATGCCGATCCCCGCGTAGCGGGTGCCTTCTTCCTGGATGGTTACGGGCACCGCACGTTCGGGCAGCGCGTGCGCCACTACCTGCCGCGCCTGCTGAGCCTGTCGTCGTGGCGTAATCGGTTACTGCGACGTCACGTGCAGGCATCACCGCGACCCGCCGAGCCGGCGTTTGTGGTGGAGCCATTGCCGCCCAGCGTGGTGCGCGCACAGCTCACCGACATGCTTCAGCGCGGGCTCAAGCTCGACTTCGTCTACAGCGGTGGTGTGGCTCGGTATTTCAACCATATCCGCCAGTTCCGCGAGTGCTTTGGTCGGCTGGCGGACCATCCGGGTGTTGACGTCAGCTTCTTCAAGGAAACGGACCACACCTACGTTCTCAGCGGCGACCGCCAGCGACTGATCGACCACGTCGTGCAATGGATGGGGCGCCACTTTCCCGTCACGCGAACAGGTATGTGAGCATGCACAAGACACTTGTCACCGGGGGAGCCGGCTACATCGGTAGCCACGTCGTCCAGCAATTGGCGGCGCGTGGCGAGCATGTGGTGGTCATCGACAACCTGAGCTCGGGATTCCGGGAGGCCGTTGGCGCGGCCGAACTGGTCGTAGGCAACGTTGGCGATACAGAACTGGTCGAGTCGGTGCTCAAGGCGCATCGTATCGATGCGGTACTGCATTTCGCCGCACACACCGTGGTGCCCGAGTCGGTGAGCGATCCGCTCAAGTACTACGGCAACAACACCTGCAATACGCGCAATCTGCTGGCGGCCTGTGCGGCATCGGGCGTGGACAAGTTCATTTTCTCCTCGACGGCGGCCGTCTATGGGCTGACCGATGAGGGCGTGGCGGACGAAGACACACCGACGCATCCGGCCAATCCTTACGGCATGTCCAAGCTCATGTCGGAGATGATGTTGTGCGACTACTGCGCCACCGGCCAGATGCGCCATGTGATCCTGCGCTACTTCAATGTCGCTGGTTGTGACCCGAAGGGACGCATCGGCCATTCCGCACCTTCCGCCACGCTACTGATCAAGGCGGCTTGTGAGCACGCCGTAGGCAAGCGCGAGTTCATGGCCATCTACGGCACCGACTACAACACGCCGGACGGCACCGGCATACGTGACTACATCCACGTGGAAGACCTGGCTTCAGCGCATTTGCGCGCGCTGGATCATCTGCGTACTGGCGGTGCGTCGCTCAAGCTCAACTGCGGCTACGGCCACGGCTATAGCGTGCGCGAGGTGCTCGATGCGGTGGCGCGGGTCGGCGGGCATCCGCTGAATATTGTCGAGCTGCCGCGGCGCGACGGTGACCTCGCTATGCTCATCGCCCGCAGCGACCGGCTGAAGCAGGTGCTGGATTGGCATCCGCAGTACGACGATCTGGATTTCATCGTGCGTACGGCGCTGACGTGGGAGCGGAAGATGGTCGCCAAACACGCCCCGCTCTCGTCGGTGGCGTGATGGCGCCAATCGCGCCCGTGGCCGGGTGGAGTCCTCGCAGAGCGAGGACGCTTTGGGTGGCGTGGGCGTTCGGTCTTGCCCTTGCATGCTCGCCGCTCACCGCGTGGTCCGCATCGCATGCGCATCACGCATCCCCGGCTTCGCCCACCAAGAGCCAGGATCCTCCGGCGCCGCAGGTACCCCAGGACAGCACCGCCGCCCAGCGCATCGTGGTCCACCAGAACGTTGGCGACGCCAGGGATGTACGCGTTTCTGTCGGCATTCCGTTTCCGCCGTCCACGCTACGCGACGCTCAGCAGGTTCGCATTCTCGACACATCAGGCAACGAGATTCCCGCGCATGTCACGGCCACGTTGCTGTGGTATGCCCGTGATCGCAGCATCCGCGCCGTACGCGCCCAGTTTCAGGCGCAATTGGTGAAAGGCGAGGGCACCTACTACTTTGCGGTGGACAAGCCGCGAACCAAGGACATACCCGGTTGGCCTTACGTGCAGGAGCTGGTGCCGGACGCGAACGGCATTCGCGTGGCCGCCGCCTTGGCGACGCTGGAGCCGGCCTGGCTTTGCGCCTCGCTGATCGCGGGTCCACAGGTGCCTGCGCCAAAAGGTGAGGCCTACGCCAACTATGTGTCCACGCAGTTCGAGTGGGCGCGCAAGTTGCCTTCTGACGATCACACCGCGTGGCTATTCGATCGGCCGAGCACCTTGTTCAAGGCCTATATCCGCACGGGACGGCTCGACTACCTGCAAGCCGCGGATGAGAGCTATCACTTCTACATGAAGTACATCAAACGCGACGGCATGCCGTTCAGTCCGTTCTGTGGCGGTGGCTGGACTTATGGCAAGGAGCCGTGCGACGTGAAGTACGTGTACGTCGAGCCCATCCTGCTGGCGCTGGCACTGACGGGTGACGACAGCGAACACGATGCGGAACTGGTCGACAAGATGGTCATCCTGTGGCGGCACAACGGCTGGAGCGGCGAAGCCGGGCCGTATACCGGGCCCGGGGAGCGCTTTACCGAGCGTCTCGCGGGCCTGGGTCTGCTGGCCACCATCAATGCCTATGAACTGACCGGCACGACGCATTACCTGGAGCTGGCGCGCGAACGCGTGAATTGGCTCTACGACCATCAGCGCAACAATCCAGACAAGCTGGGCGACGACGGTTCATGGCGCAACAGCTGGAACCTGCACGAGGATGACTCGTGGAATCCCGATAAGGACGTGCGCGGCACCTCGCCGTGGATGAGCGAGAACATCATCGACGGTCTCTGGCACACCTGGCTTGTGACGGGCGACAAGCGCATTCCGGAAATGATCACTGCGTTTGGCCGCTACATGGAGCGCTACGGCTGGATCGACGTGAGCACCATCGTGCAGGGGCACGACTGGCGCAACCCGTGTTCCGGTTCCAACGGGCAGATCGCCTGGTATTGGGCGTCCTCGCAGGCCAGTCACAAAAAGCTCGCCGACATCGAGGATTCCGATGGCTGGTACAGCGATGCGCACAACGTGGAACTGGTGATGCCGATGGCGGCCGCCTATTACTTCGAGCGCGACCCGGTGCAAAGCGCGGCCTACAAGAAGCGTATCGAGGCGGTATCCACGTCCTACAACACCGAATGCGCGCAGATTGGCGAGACGCTGCGTCGCTTCAATTGGAACAACCGTGGCGCCGGTGTAGCGATGTGGTTCCTGCAGCAGCCGCCCGGTAGCGGTGCAACGACACCCGTGGTGACACATACGGCGCCTTAGGGCGTCTTCAGGGAACAGGCATGAACAGGGGCAGGTGCAGATGAATCGTCGGATGGCAGCACTCCGCAGCGTGGCGCTGGTGTCAGCGTCCACGTATGTGGAGTACGCGCTGGGTTTGTTCATCAGCGTGTGGATTGCCCGTGCGCTGGGGCCGGCGGATTTCGGCCGCTACGCCTTTACCGTGTGGCTATGCGGCTGGCTGATGACCTTCAGTAATCACGCACTGACTACCTCGTCCACCAAGTTCATTGCCGAAGCGTACGGCGCGGACATCCCTGATATCGCCTCGCATATTTCCTACCGACTGGCTCGCAATCAGGCGTGGAGCTGTGCCGCGGTGATCGGCCTGTTCTTTGTAGGCGTGGCGATCATTCGTCCGAAAGAGTGGGCGGGCTTTATCCTGCCCATCACCGCGCTGGTGGCCATCGGTGTCGTGGCCAAGGCCAATTACAGCCTGTGGGTGGCCATTTCGAAAGGGCAGGAGCGCTTCGAGCCGGTGTCGATCGCCACGGTGATATCCGGCGTGATCATGCTGACGCTCGTCGTACTGGCCACGGTCTTCCATGCAGGCTTATTGGCTTTCGTGGGCATATTTACGATCTCGTGCCTCACGTTGAATCTGATCAATCGCATCGCCTATCGGCGGTATTGCTTGCCATTTGGTCCGGGCGATGTACCTGCGGATCTGTCGAAACGGCTGACCCGGCACTTACGGCTTACTGCAGTGCTGATCCTGTTACTCGCACTCAAGAGCAATACGGTCGAAGTATTCCTGCTCACCACCTACGCCAATTCCACGGCTGTGGGCTTCTTCGCCATTGCCGGCACGTTGACCCGCGGCGCGGTGGAGTTGTTCTCCGTGGGCCTGACAACGACCTTGCTGCCGTATATGGCGCGTGCGTTCGGCCAGAACGGTCAAGGCCAGGCGACGCGTGTGCTGGCCGAGGCGACACGATTTTACTGGGCTACCGGTTTGATGATCGCAGGGCTCGGCTTTGTGACCACGCCGGGGCTGGTGACGCTGATGTACGGCAACAAATACGTGGACGCCATTCCTGCCATCGAAGTGACCCTGGTGCTTGCCGGCCTGCTGCTGATCACCAACAGCATCGCTGCGTTCCAGGTGGTGACGGATCGTCAATGGGATCGCCTGCGCATCTCGGGTTCCGCGTTGGTCATCAACGTAGTGCTTGGCTTCAGCCTGATTCCGCATTTTGGCCTGCTTGGCGCAGTGCTTTGCTACGCAGGCACGCGGCTGGCGGAACTGGTGATCTGCACGTTCTACATCCGTCGCGTGGCTAGTGCAGGTTTGCCGGTGGCGGTGATGGCTAGGTTGTTTGCGGTGGGGTTGCTGGCCACTGGTGGGGGGTGGCTGGTGGCGAATGTCACGCCGGGACATTTTGCGTTTCTGGCGGGGGCGATGGTGTTTTCGGCGGTGTTTTTGCCGGCCAGTTTTGTGGTGCGGTATTGGAGTGATGCGGATTATCGGTTGATGGGGATGATTACGGATAAGTTGGGGCCGGTGGGTAGGGTGGCGAAGCGGGTGATTGGGGTGTTGCAGGGGCCGGTGGAGAGGGTGGCGCCTTAGGCGCGGCGTGGGGGCGCTTTTTTGCTCCCTCTCCCTTTTGGGGAGAGGGTTGGGGTGAGGGGTGGGTGCTCGCCCCGTGGTTTCATCTTTAGCCGTCACCCCGGTGCACCCCGCAAAAGGGGGCAAGGGCCGGGGTCCAGTAGCGGTATCGCTTGATTGTCGCGTGGCGGCGATCGGGCCGCCTACGCGGCGGGCGTTTCGCCCTTCTGCCGAAGGCCGAGTCACTTTTCTTTGCTTGCCCAAAGAAAAGTAACCCAAAGAAAGGGCCCCCCGGAATCGGCGCCTTCCGGGCTACGCCCTCCAGGTGCGCGGTCGGGTTCCGGGCTTTTCGACGGGGCTCCTGCCCCGACGAAAAGTGGCTGGCATCCCTGCCAGCCACCCCTGCGGGGCCTTATCTCCACCCGCCCGCCGCCTCATACGGGGCCCGGAAGATCAAAAGCACAGAGCTGACGGCTCGTGCAGCTTTGCTGCACATCGCACCGCGGCGGGTCGCGATGGTTCTGCTCCAGGCGCACAAAGCCAAGACAGAAGGAAAGGCGATGCCGTTCGTTGGCGAGTTCTTCCCACCGGTCGGGAAGCGTAGCGTCTTCTTTGCCTTGCCCCAGTGGTGGGAAAGCGTAGCGCTCCCTTTACGTCGCCTCGGCGGTAGGAAAGCGTAGCGTCCTCTCTCCCTAGCCCCAGCGATCGGGAAGCGTAGCGAAGCCTGCTTTAAGTCCTCTCCGCACCGGCGCGTTGCGAAGCGTTCCGGCGTACCCGCTGTGTAGAGGCGAAGGTGGCCAAGTCACACGATTCCTCAGCCGTTCGGGATTATCCCAAGGTAATGCTGCGGGCGTTGGCCTTACGGCCATTTTCTTTGGGTTACTTTTCTTTTGGGCCAGCAAAAGAAAAGTGACTCGCGCGTCGGCAGACGATCGAAACGCTCGCTGCGTAAGCGGCCTGATCGCGGTAACGCACGAAGCGACAGCCAATCACTGGCGAAACCAGATGACCAGCCATTCGGCTGTTGAGAAGCGCCTCCGGCCCTTGTCCCCTTTTGCGGGGTGCGCCGGGATGACGGCCAAAAATGAAACGATAAGGCGAGCACCCACCCCTCACCCCAACCATCCCCCCGAAGGGGAGAGGGAATAGAACGCGTCGCACGCTTGCGGCCCTTCGCATCCTATGAACGAGCACCAAAATGCAAGCTTCGGTGAAGCGGCAAAATGTGTACCCGAGCCGCAAGTCCGTCAACGCCAAAAAGTTACGTAGCCGCGCCCCAGCGAAGAGCAGCCATCACCCCGGACGCCGTGCTCCCAATTGCACCAACACTTCCTGCGCCGCGCGAATACGCTCAGTCGCACCCGGCAACTCCAGATTCACCTTGAGCTTGTCCTGCCCATCCAGCTTGTAAACGCGCGGCTGACTCTGGATCAGGCGAATGATCGCCATCGGATCCACCTCCGGCTTGTCGCGGAAGGTGATGCGTCCTCCATTGGCGCCGAAGTCCAGCTTACGAATGCCTAGCGGCGTTGCCATCAGCTTGAGCTGGGCGACGGCGAACAACTGCTTCGCCGCGTCAGGCAGCAAGCCGAAGCGGTCGATCATCTCCACCTGAAGATCGCGCAGGTGATCCTCGTTGCGTGCACTGGCGATGCGCTTGTACAGCGTCAGGCGCGTGTGGACGTCCGGCAGGTAGTCGTCGGGAATCAGAGCTGGCAAGTGCAGTTCGACTTCTGTTTCGTGCTCGCTGCTGAGGTCGAAGTCGGGCACCTTGCCGGACTTGAGTGCGCGCACGGCGCGCTCCAGTAGCTCGGTGTAGAGACCGAAGCCGATCTCCTGGATCTGGCCAGACTGTTCATCACCCAGCAGTTCGCCCGCGCCGCGGATTTCCAGGTCGTGCGTGGCCAGGGTGAAGCCGGCGCCCAGTTCTTCCAGCGAGGCGATCGCTTCCAGTCGCTTTTCCGCATCAGCCGTCATGGCCTTGCGATCAGGTACCACAAGATAGGCGTAGGCACGGTGGTGCGAACGGCCCACACGGCCACGCAACTGGTGCAACTGCGCGAGGCCGAAGCGGTCTGCTCGGTTGATGATGATGGTGTTGGCCGTGGGGATGTCGATGCCGGTTTCGATAATGGTGGTGCATACCAGCACGTTGAAACGCTGGCGGTGGAAATCCGCCATCACGCGTTCCAGGTCGCGTTCGGCCATCTGGCCATGGGCGATGCCAATGCGCGCTTCCGGAATCAATTCCTCCAGTTCGCGTGCCGTGCGTTCGATGGTGTCCACTTCGTTATGCAGGAAGTACACCTGACCACCGCGTTGAAGCTCACGCTGGAATGCCTCGCGGACCAGCGCAGGCTCCCATTGCGCGATGAACGTGCGTACCGCCATGCGATGCGCGGGTGGCGTGGCGATCAGTGAGAGATCGCGCAGGCCGCTCATGGCCATATTGAGCGTGCGCGGGATCGGCGTGGCCGTCATGGTGAGCAGGTCCACTTCGGCGCGCAGCTTCTTCAGCTGTTCTTTCTGGCGCACGCCAAAGCGCTGCTCTTCGTCGACGATGACCAGGCCAAGGTTCTTGAACTTGATCTCCGGTGCAAGCAGCTTGTGCGTGCCGACGATCACGTCGATCTGTCCATCGGTAAGACGCTTGAGCGCTTCGTTCACTTCCTTGGTCGATTTGAAGCGCGAGAGCACGTCCACGCGTACCGGCCAGTCGGCAAAGCGGTCAGCGAAATTGCGATAGTGCTGCTGGGCGAGCAGGGTAGTGGGCACGAGCACAGCGACCTGCCGGCCGGCTGTTGCCGCAGCGAAAGCGGCGCGCAGCGCCACTTCGGTCTTGCCGAAGCCCACATCGCCGCAGATCACGCGATCCATGGCGCGCGGTGCGGCGAGGTCCTTCAGCACGGAATCGATGGCCTGTTCCTGGTCCGGCGTTTCCTCGAACGGGAAGGTGGCTCCAAATTCCTCGACCATCTGGCGGTCGATCGGCATCGACTCGCCGCCGCGCGCTTCGCGCTGTGCGTAGAT
Source organism: Dyella sp. ASV24 (assembly GCF_016428905.1). Lineage (GTDB taxonomy): Bacteria > Pseudomonadota > Gammaproteobacteria > Xanthomonadales > Rhodanobacteraceae > Dyella. The sequence goes on from NZ_JAELTQ010000007.1 coordinate 39,536, forward strand.
GGCGAGCAATTCGGCGGCCACGTCGCGTACTTTCTCGGCGGCCTTGCGGCGCGCGCGTTCCCAGGCGTCGCCACCGAGCGAATGCAGCGGTGCGAGTTCAGGGGCCGTGCCGGTATAGCGACTGACCAGACCGAGTTGCGCCACGGGCACGTAGAGCTTGTCGCCCTTGGCGTACTCGATGGTGAGGAACTCGCCTTCCATGCCGCCCAGTTCCATCGATACCAGGCCCTGGTATCGGCCGACGCCGTGGTCGACATGGACGATGGGCGCACCGATGGTCAGCTCGGTGAGATCGCGGATGATGCTTTCCGGATCGCGCGCTGCGCCGCGGCGGCGCTTGCGATCCGTGCGTACGCGTTCGCCAAATAGCTCGCGCTCGGTGAGCACAGTGAAGGCGGGCTGGGTGAGGGCAAAGCCCTGTTCCAGTCCTGCGATGGTGATGGCAAGCCGTAGTTTGTCGCTGCCGGCAAGAAACGCTTGCCAGCCGTCGATGGTGTCTGGTTTCAGGCCGGCGCTGGCGAGCTGTTCGATCAGGGCTTCGCGGCGACCTGCCGAGTCGGCGGTGATCAGCACGCGCCCCGGGTAGCTCGACAGGAAATGGCGCAGCGATGTGCCGGGCTCTTCGCCCTTGCGGTTGAGCGGGAGTTCCGGTGCGGGTTGCGTGCCACTAGGTAGGGCATGTTCGTGGCCGCTTTCCACTAGTTCCACGCGCAGGCGCTTGTTGAGCTGTTCGCGCAGCAGTTCCGGCGGAAGGTACAGCTCGGCCGGCGGCAGCACGGGGCGTTCGATATCGTGCGCGCGCTGGTCGTAGCGTTCGCCGGTCTGCGTCCAGAACTGGTCGGCCGACTCCAGTGCACCTTCGCCCAGGAGGAATACGGCGCTGTCGGCGAGATAGTCGAACAGCGTGGCAGTCTGTTCAAAGAACATCGGCAGGTAGTACTCAATGCCGCCCGGCGTCACGCCTTCTTTCATGTCCTGGTAGAGCGGGCAGCGACGCACGTCGATGGGGAAGCGCTCGCGCAGGCGCGTGCGGAAATCTTTGGCAGCGTTCTCCGTAAGCGGAAATTCCCGCGCGGGCAGCAACTCGATGTAGTCCACCTGCTGCTGCGAGCGTTGGGTTTCCGGATCGAAGCTACGGATGGATTCCACTTCGTCGTCGAACAGCTCGATGCGATACGGTTCGGCGGCACCCATCGGAAAGATGTCGATCAGCGCGCCGCGCACGGCGAAGTCTCCAGGCTCACCCACCTGCGGCACGTTGCGATAGCCGGCAGCCTCCAGCCTGCGCTGCTCCGCAGCGAGGTCGAGCTTCTGTTTCTTCCGCACCACCAAACCCGCGCCCGTGATGTGGCTGCGCGGGGCAATGCGCTGCATCAGCGTGGCAATGGGCACCACTAGTACGCCGCGTTGCACATTCGGCAACTCGTACAGAGTGGCGATGCGCTGCGAGACGATGTCCGGGTGCGGACTGAACACGTCGTAGGGCAACGTTTCCCAGTCGGGGAAGTGCAGCACGGGCAGGTTGCCCGCGAACACGCGCAGCTCATCTTCCAGCGCGCTCGCCCGCTGCGTGTCGCGCGTCACGGCAACCAGCAGCCCCTGGTGCGTGCGCGCGGCTTCGGCGACCAGCAAGGCGCGCGAGGAACCGTGTGGCGACGTCCAGAAGCGACGCTGCTTGGGGGTGGTGGGCAGGGACGGGTGGGGAATCGTATTGGCCATGCGAACCCAGCTATCGAAGGCGAGGCCTCATGCCGCGCCGGGAAAGCGGGCAAGTGTAACGCGACCGCCCCGGACAGGCCGGGGCGGATCGACTTTATGGCTTCAGCGGTTTGGGGTGTGCGTCAGAGCAGCAGCGAGATCAGTGTGGTGCCGGGTTCGTCTGGCGACAGGCGGCGCACGAAGCCCAGTTCCTTGCACAAGTGGAGCATGGGGCGGTTTTCCAGCAGTACATAGCCCCAGATTTCACTCAAGCCGCGGCGACGGCAATCGTCGACCAGGCGCTGCATGAGCAGGGCGCCAAGGCCCTGGCAGCTCCAGTCGCGCTCCACCAGCACGGAGAATTCAGCGCTGTTGGCGGCTTCGTCGACGAAGATACGCCCGACACCGCGCATTTCCGCCGGCTTGACCGTTTCGTCCATCAGCACGAAGGCGGTTTCCACGGCAGGGTCGATGTGGGTCAGGCGCTGTGCCATCGAGTCCGGCAGCTCCGACATGCAATGAAGGAAACGACGGCGGATGTCCTCGGGCGAGAGACGGGAGAACTGGCGCTTCAGCGCGGCCATGTCGTCGGGCTCAATGCCACGCAGGTACAGCTCACGGCCGTCGTGCGCGTGCACCAGCTCGCCCTTCGGCGATTTGGGCACCTCAACCAGCCGAGGGCGGGCGAAGCGCTCGTTGCTGCGCACGGGGACCAGCGCGCGGCGGTTGCTTGAGTAGTCGATGGCGGGAGTCATGACCATACTTTACCGTATTGTGTGCAGTGCAACATGAACAAAAAGCTTTGTTAACCAGGTTGTTTTGCGGCGCTATGTCGCACTGCATGGATGGATCGGATGCGGCCCTGAGAGTCTCCGGGCGGCTGCAGGCAGAATGCGCCAGCGAGCGCCCATCAGCGTTGAGGGGGAGTGAAAACCATGGCAGCTGCGTCCAAAGGCATCACCCCTCGTCAGGTCGAGGCACTCTGCGGGCAATGGCCCGGGGTGACTCGTGACATCAAATGGGGTGCCGAACTGGTGTTCAGCGTAGGCAGCAAGATGTTTGTGGTGATGCCGGTCGACGGAGGGCGGATCGCCTTCAAGGTCGAGGAGGATCGCTTTCTCGAACTGACCGACCAGCCGGGTATCATCGCGTCCCCCTATCTCGCCCGCGCCCGCTGGGTCTCGGTGGTGGAGCCGCAGCGCTTCAGCACCCGTGAGCTGTCCGAGCACATCCGAACGGCTTACGGACTGGTCCGCGCCAGGCTCACCAAGAAGCTGCAAGCGGAGCTGGGCGAGTGGCCACTCCCAAAGGAAAAGCACGAGTGAAGCAGTACATCGGCAGCATCGCCCTCGTCGTGGCTGATTACGACGAAGCCATCGACTGGTATACCCGCGTGCTGGGGTTCACGCTGCTCGAAGACACCGACATGGGGGGCGGCAAGCGCTGGGTGATTGTCGCGCCGCCGGGCTCCAGCGAAACACGTGTGCTCCTTGCGCGGGCGACAACGCCGGAGCAATCGGCCCGCGTGGGTGATCAGACGGGTGGCCGCGTCTTCCTGCTGTTGCACACCGACAATTTCTGGCGCGACTACCGCCGCATGGAAGCCGCTGGCGCCACGTTCTGCGAAGCGCCTCGCGAAGAAGCCTATGGAACGGTGGTGGTGTTTCAGGATCTCTATGGCAACAAGTGGGATCTGCTGCAGCTCAAGAGCGGCTGATCCACCTCCGCGCGGAGATCACTCAATCAGTGATGTCCGGCTCGAAGAAACTCCAACGGATATCCGGAAACTGCGCCTTCATGGCGCGCTCCACGCTGTTGATCGCCTCCACCAGTGCCGTTTGATCCGGCGCTGGAGACATGCGGGCCTTCACCGCCACCATCACGTCTGGGCCCATCTGCAGGGTGATGACGTTGAGCACCACATCCACTTCCGGGCGCGCATTGATGAAGGCAATCAGCTCTTCGCGGCGCTTGGGCTCTACGCCCTGGCCGATCAGGAGATCCTTCACCTCGCTGGCCACGGCGACCGCCACCACCACCAGCAGCACGCCGATCACGATGGTGCCCGCAGCGTCGTAAAGCAGGTTGCCGGTGATCATTGTGGCGAGCACGGCGACCAGCGCTACGGCGAGGCCGAGTAGGGCAGCGAGGTCTTCGCCAAAGATCACCAGCAACTCGCTGGAACGCGTTTCGTGGAACCAACGCCACAGGCTACGGCCATCGCGTGCCTTGTTCACTTCCTTCAGGCAGCCATGCATGGAAATCGACTCGGCCACCACGCCAAAGCCAAGCACGCCGATGGCCAGCCACGGCCACTTCAGCGGCTCCGGATGGCTCAGCTTGTGGATGCCCTCGTAGATGGAAAACATGCCGCCGACACTGAACAGCAATATGGCGACGAGAAACGACCAGAAATACAGCGCGCGGCCCCAGCCCAGTGGGTACTCGTCAGACGGCGGGCGCTCTGCCTGACGCATGCCGAACAGCAGCAGGCCCTGATTGCCGCAGTCGGCCAGCGAATGCACCGCTTCGGCCAGCATGGCACCCGAACCGGTGATCCATGCGGCGACCAGCTTGCTTAGGAAAATCGCGAAATTGGCGCCGAGGGCCAGCAGGATGGCCCTCGTTGAATTGGCGTGACCGGACATCGTTCCTTCCCTTGGACGAGTAAGTGTCGCGAACAAAACGACTGCGCGACCGTCATGCGGGCGCTACGTTTTGTTGGCGACTCCAGGGGAAGTTTAGCCGGCCATCCGGCCTTAGCGTATGACGCCGCCCACACCCACGCCGAAGCTCACGTTCGACTTGCCCGCATTCATTTCATCGGGCGTCCACCGATGTGACTGGGCAACGCTCACCAGCGGGAACACATAGCTAGCTTCGCCTACCTTGCCTTCGCGGGTGCTGGTAATGCGGCCCGACAGCGTGATCAATGAGCCAGTGGGGTAGTCGAACGACTCCACGTAGCCAGGCATTACGGCGATGAAGCGGCCCCAGCCACCGTTGTTGGCTAGTTTGGGACGCTGGGAGCTGTCGAGTGGATAACCCACGATTTCCACCTCGCTGTGATCGGCGAGGTTGCGCACTTCAACGACCTGACCGCCCCAGATCACATCTGCATTGGTGTACTGGCCCGGCGATTGCGCCACGATGTTCGGCGCTGTCGCTACCGTGGTGGGCGAGGGCTTGTAGATAGGCGCAGGTGCGCAGGCCGCCAGCGGCAGCAGGCCGGTGGCGATGGCGACATGCAGAAGTGAACTTGTGATGTGCTGGTTCATGGCCTGATCCCCGTAGGTTGATTCGAGCTTAACGGGCTGGCAGGGCGGAAGGTATACAGCACGTGGACGCAGGCACCTGCGTTCAGCCGGCGCTTTCTTCCACCAGCCAGTCGAGCCGCCAGCGCGCCGGATGCTCCTGCGACAGCAGGGGCGCCATCGCGCGTAGCGCTTCGTGCAGGGTCTCGTCCAGCTTCCACGGCGCGTTGAGAATGACCATGCCGGAGCCGTTGAGCCGCAGCGGCGAATCATCCGGATGCACCAACAGCTCGGCCCGCAATACCCTGCGCACGCCGCAATGCTGCAGCCAGCGATGGAATGGCTGCACCTGACTGCGCAGCTTGATCGGATACCACACGGCGTAGACACCCGTGGGCCAGCGCTGAAGCGCGCCCTTCAGCGCTCGCTCGATCACGCGGTACTCTGCTTCCTGCGCCTCATAGGGCGGATCGATCAGTACCAGGCCGCGTTTCTCTTTGGGCGGCAGCAATGCCTTGAGCGCTTCGTAGCCGTTGCGCTCATGGACGTGCACGCGCTGATCGTGGTGGAACAGCTCGCGCAGGCGCGTGGCTTCTTCCGGATGCAGTTCGCACAGCTGCGCGCTGTCGCTCTCGCGCATGGCATTGGCTACCTGCAGCGGTGAGCCGGGGTAGAGCTTCAGGCCGTGCTCGTTACCCGGCAGGCGCAAGATGGCATCGAGCCAGCGTCGCAGCAGCGGGGGCAGGGGCTGCGTCTTGCCATGGCTACCATGCATGTCCGGAAACAGCAGGCGCGCGATGCCGTCCTTGTACTCGCCCGTCTTGCCGGCCTCCACGCTGTCGAGCGCGTAGCAACCGCTGCCAGCGTGTGTGTCGACAAAGGCGAACGGGGTGGGCTTTGCCTGCAGTGCCTCGATCAGCGCGAGCAGCACGGTGTGCTTGAGGACATCGGCGAAGTTGCCGGCGTGGTAGGCGTGACGGTAGTTCATGGGATGGGGGCGCCGGGTGGTGGGACAGTATAGGGGAGGGATGTGTGAGGTCCCTTGATTCTGTTTTTCTTTTCCCGGGAGGGGGCGATGCGGGGGGCGTGTGCTTTTCTTCCTCTCCCCTATGGGGAGAGGGTTGGGGTGAGGGGCGGGTGCTCGCCTTGTGGTTTCGATGAAACCGTCCCCACGGCGCAGGCCGGAGGCGCTTCTCAGCAGCCGAATGGCTGGTCATCCAGTAGCGATATCGCTTGGTTCTCGCGTTGCGGCGATCTGGCCGCTTACGCAGCGGGCGTTTCGGCCTCCTGCCGGAGGCCGAGTCACTTTTCTTTGCTTGCCCAAAGAAAAGTAACCCAAAGAAAGGGCACCCCCGTCGCGTCGCCGGCCGATAAAGCCGGCCGGTCCGTGAGGGTCGGCCGGGCTTTTCGACAGGGCATCCTGCCCTGACGAAAAGTGCCGGGCATCGTGCCCGGCACCCCTTCGGGGCCTGATCGTCCACCCCTCACCGCCGCTCTAGGGGGCCCGGAAGATCAAAAGCGAAAGCTGACGGCTCGTGCAGCTGTGCTGCACATCGCATCGCGGCAGGTCGCGTTGCTGCTGCTCTAAGTGCACAAAACCAAGGCGGAAGACAAAGACGATGCTGTTCGGTGGCGAGTTCTCCCCACCGGTCGGGAAGCGTAGCGTTTGCTTTCCCTTGCCCCAGTGGTGGGAAAGCGTAGCGCTCCCTTTATCTTGCCTTGGCGGTAGGAAAGCGTAGCGTCCTCTCTCCCTAGCCCCAGGGGTAGGGAAGCGTAGCGCGGCCTGCTTTAAGTCCTCTTGGCCATGGCGCGTTGCGAAGCGCTTCGGCGTACCCGCTGTGTAGAGGTGGAGGTGACCAAGCAGCACGATTCCTCACCCGTTCGGGCTTATCCCAAGGTCATGCTGCGGGCGTTGGCTTTACGGCCATTTTCTTTGGGTTACTTTTCTTTTGGGCCAGCAAAAGAAAAGTGACTCGGCCTCCGGCAGGAGGTCGAAACGCCCGCTGCGTAAGCGGCCAGATCGCGATATCACCCCAACAAGAGACCCAAAACCCAAAGAACGCACGAATCAACTCGACATAAAAAACATCAACCACCCAGCCCAAAACCTCCCTCAAACCGCGTGGAGCCACCTCCAGAGTTGAGCCCCCACCACCAACACCACTATTCTCGATCCCATGCCCCGCCACCTGCTCCGCCACCTCCGCCGCTGCCGCACCCTAATGGTGCTGGCCCTGTGTGCGTGGCTGACGCTGTCCAGCGTGGCGTGGTCCATGCCGCGTCACGACGACTGCTGCCCTCCGGCAGACGCGATGGGTATGACGGCCATGCAGCACGCCGCACCGGACCACAGCGCCACGCATGCGTCGACGCTCAGTGCGGATAGCTGCTGCACGCATGCGCCGGCCAGCGTGCCGGCGTCGATGGTGCCGCATGTGCTGCACGTGCAGGCGGATGGCGCCCATGTTCAGGCGCGCCGGGAGAACACCCCGCAGCCTGCCTACGAACCGCCTCTGCGGCCTCCGGTCGCCTGATTCTCCGTTGATGGCAACGGGCCAGCGTCTGCTGGCCGATTTGATGCGTCTGCGTCGCGGGCGCGCATAGCGGAGTCAAGGCAATGAACAAGCAGGTACCGAGCGGCCTTCAGCTGCCGCGTCGGCGTTTCGTACAGGGATTGGTACTGGGTGGCGTGGCTGCCGGGCTGGGGTTGTGGCGCGGCAATGCGCTGGCGCAAGCCGCTCGACCGCGCGCGGAGTTGAGCGGCAGTCATATCGATCTGGAGATCGGTGAACTGCCCGTCGACTTCACTGGACGCAAGCGCATAGCCACCGTAGTGAACGGCCAATTGCCTGCGCCGCTGCTGCGTTGGCGGCAGGGCGAGACGGTGACATTGCGCGTGCGCAATCGGCTCAACGTGGCCAGCTCCATCCATTGGCACGGCATCGTGTTGCCTGCAGATATGGATGGCGTGCCGGGTTTGAGTTTCGACGGTATTCCGGCCGGTGGTGAATACACCTACCAGTTCACCGTGAACCAGTCGGGCACCTACTGGTACCACAGTCATTCGCGTTTCCAGGAACAGACCGGCCTCTATGGGCCAATCGTGATCGAGCCGCGCGATGGTGAGCGCTATCCGGCGGATCGCGACTATGTCGTCATGCTCAACGACTGGACCGATCTCGACCCCGAAACCATCTACGCCAATTTGAAGAAGCAGGGCGGCTACTACAACTACGGCAAGCGCACGGTGGGTGACTTCATGCGTGATGCCGGAAACGAGGGCGTTTCCAAGGCACTCGCCGATCGGCGCATGTGGAACCAGATGCGTATGGATCCTACCGACCTGGCGGATGTTTCTTCCGTGGCCTATACGCATCTGGTGAACGGTTACACGCCGGCCGGCAACTGGACGGGCTTGTTCAAAGCGGGCGAGAAGATCCGCCTGCGTTTCATCAACGGCTCGTCGATGACTTTCTTCGACGTGCGTATTCCCGGCCTCAAGATGACCGTGGTCGCGGCGGATGGGCAAGCCATCGAGCCGGTGACCGTCGACGAATTCCGCATCGGCACGGCGGAGACGTATGACGTGATCGTGCAGCCGTCGGCGGATCGCGCGTGGACCATCTTTGCGCAGAGCATGGACCGCACCGGCTATGCGCGCGCCACGCTGGCGCCGCACGCCGGCATGGTGGCTGACGTCCCGGCGCTGGATCCCCGGCCCTTGCTTAGCATGGGCGACATGATGGGCGCGATGGATCACGCCGCGATGGGGCACGACATGTCTGGCATGGACATGATGGCGATGCCGGGTATGTCAATGTCGCATCACGACACGCCGGCCGAACCGTTGAAGACCGGACCCGAGGTGGACATGCGTGTGCCAACGCCACGCACCAATCTCGATGATCCGGGTGTGGGTCTGCGCGACAACGGTCGCCGCGTACTCACCTACGCCGACCTGCACGCCGCCGATGCGCCCATTTCGCCGAACGTGGACCGCGAACTCACATTGCGGCTTACCGGCAATATGGAGCGCTATCTCTGGTCGTTCGACGGTAAGCGCTACTCAGGTGCCGAGCCACTGCGCCTGCACCATGGCGAACACGTGCGTATCGTGCTGGTGAACGACACGATGATGACGCACCCCATCCACCTGCACGGCATGTGGAGCGAACTCGAGTCGCCAAATGGTGACTTCCAGGCACGCAAGCACACGGTGATGGTGCAACCGGCACAGCAAGTGGCCTATCGCGTAAGCGCGGATGCGCTGGGTCGCTGGGCCTATCACTGCCATCTGCTCTACCACATGGAGGCGGGCATGTTCCGCGAGGTGGTGGTGGCATGAGCCGGTCACTTTCGCTTTGGATTTCCGCATGCCTTGGCGTGCTGCCCATGGCCGCGTTCGCGCAGAGCATGGATATGCAGAGCATGCCCGGCATGGTGATGCCACCGCCTGCTGATCAACAGGCTCCTTCGCACGATCAGCACGATGTTATGCCCGCGAAGGATGACGCGCAGCACGCCACCATGGATCACTCCGGTCACGATATGCACGACATGGCCGGCATGCATGACACAGGCGGCGCAGACGCAAAGACCTTGCCCACGAACGACCACGTGCCGCCTCCGCCGCCGCAATCCGTGCCCCACGACATGACGCCCGCGCAGATGAACGCGATGATGCAGATGGACGACAACGCATCACTCGGCATGTTCACGCTGGATCGCCTGGAGCGTAGCCGCAGTACGTCCGGTGACTATGCGACCAGTTGGGAAGCCGAAGGCTGGTACGGCAATGCGATCAACCGCCTGTGGTTGAAGACCGAAGGCGAGCGCGATAGCAGCGGTACCCAGGATGGCCGCGTGGAGGCACTATGGAGCCACGCGTTTGCCAGCTTCTGGGACTGGCAACTGGGTGCGCGACACGACTTCGGGCAAGGGCCTGATCGTCAGTGGCTTGCTGCCGGTGTGGAAGGTCTAGCGCCTTACTGGTTCGAAACACAGGCGACGTTCTATGTTGGCGAGGAAGGGCGCACCGCGCTGAGGCTGGAAACCAGCTACGACATGCGATTCACGCAGCGTTTGATCCTGACGCCCCGGGTGGAGCTGAACTTCTACGGCAAGGACGATCCGCAACGCGGCATCTCATCCGGCCTGTCGAACGTGGAGGCGGGGATGCGCCTGCGCTACGAATTCAGCCGCAAGTTTGCGCCCTACGTGGGCGTGAACTGGACGCGTCGCTTCGGCAATTTCAACGACATGCCCGGTGTGCCGGAAGTGCACGCGCGGGAAACCACCTGGGTCGCTGGTGTGCGTATCTGGCTTTGAAGGGGAGTGCCATGAAGAAGACCATAGCCATTGTGTTGCTTGTGCTTGTGCTGGCCACCGCGGCAACGGCGGCGTTTGTGGTGTCCGGAAGTTACGACATTGCGGCAGATCGACCGCACTGGGCGTTGACCGAGCGCGTTATCGAGACCCTGCGGGATCGCTCCATCGAGCATCATGCAGGAGGTATCACCGTGCCCGATCTCGATGATCCGCAGCGCATCCGTCGTGGTGCGGAGCATTACGCGGAAATGTGCACGTCCTGCCATCTTGCACCGGGAATGACGCAAACCGAGTTGCGCCAGGGGCTCTATCCGCAGCCGCCGAATCTCTCCAGACACGGGGTGCATGATCCCGCCGAGGCATTCTGGGTCATCAAGCACGGTGTAAAGCTCACGGCCATGCCTGCTTGGGGACGCAGTCATGACGATGCGGCCATCTGGGACATGGTGGCTTTCATCAAGCAGTTGCCCACGATGGACCAGGCGGCGTTTGAGGCGATGGCGGGCAGGGAAGCTGACGACGGTCATGGTGATCACGAGCATCACCACCACGACGATCCGCAGGGCGAGCCGGCAGATCACGATCATGACCACATGGACGCCGATCAGCACGACCACGATCACGCGCACTGAGCGCGTGCCTCAAGCGAAAGAGTGCGGATGGCAGGTCGCCATCCGCACCGGTTGATCAGTAAGCGACCGTGATGCGCTGCTTGCGTGCGTCGTTCTTCTCGACGCGGTCCAGCAGGGCCACGGCGTAGTCGGGCACGCTGATGCGGCTCTTGCCGTTGGCGTCCACCAGCAACTGCTCACCGCCGACGCGGTACTGGCCCGTGCGCGGGCCGTCTTCAAGCAGGGCTGCCGGGCTGATGTAGGTCCACTCCACGTCGCTCTTGTGCTGGCGGAACACATCCAGCGCCTTGGCCTGCCCGAGCGCCTCAGCCTTCCAGGCTTCCGGGAAGTTCGGGTCATCCACCACACGCACGCCCGGCGCGGTTTCCAGCGAGCCGGCGCCACCGACCCACACCAGGCGCTTCACGCCGATCTTGGACAGGTTGTCCAGCACGGCAGTGGCCTTGGCCGGGATGGCATCGTTCGAGCCGTCGCGACGGGCAGAGATGCTGACGATGACGACGTCCGCGCCACGCACGGCGTCCAGCCAGGTATCCGGCTTGCCGATGTCGCCAGTGACGACCTTCACGCGCGGGTCGGGGTTGGCCAGTCGCGATGCGTCGCGCACGATGGCGGTGACGTCGGCACCACGTGCCAGGGCTTCGTCGAGGATGGCGTGGCCGACATGGCCGGTCGCGCCGAACAGGGCGATCTTCATGGATGTTGCTCTCCAGCGGGGATAAGGGGAGTGCGGCGGACGATGACGCGTGGCGCGTGAACGATCCGCCAGCACCGGGGAACGGAAGCCATCATGCGCCTGCGGAAGGTGCGGATAAACGCATCAAAAGGTAATTCACTGTAAAGTTTGGATTGACAGTGAGGATCGCCCCATGGCCGACGTCAATCTCAACCGCTTGTCCGTGTTCGTGGCGCTGGTGCGTGCGGGCTCATTCACCGCCGCCGCTGAAGTGCTAGGCATGACCAAGGCGATGGTGAGCCAGCACATTGCACGGTTGGAAAGCGAACTGGGCGTGACGCTGCTCTCGCGCAGTACGCGCCGCATGACGCTGACCGAGGCTGGCTCGGCGTTCCATACCGCCTGCGTGCGCATCCTGGCCGAGGCAGAAGCGGCGATTGCACAAGTAGGGCAAGGCCAGGAGAAACCCAGTGGCACGCTGCGACTCACGGCGACCGGTGACTACGGCACGGCCGTGGTGGCCCCCGCGCTGGCCGAGTTTCTGCGCGTGCATCCGGAGATACAGGCCGATCTGGTGCTTACCGATCACATGAGTGATCTGATCGCCGAGCGCTTCGATATGGCCATCCGTATGGGTTGGCTGCGCGACTCCAATCTGCGTTCGGCGCGCCTGGGCAGCTTTCGCCAGTTGATGGTGGCGTCGCCCGCCTATCTCGCGCGACGCGGCGAGCCGCGGTTGATTACTGATCTCGCCTCGCACGACTGGGTGGCGTTGGCCTTGCTGGCGACGCCGTTGCGCTGGACCTTCACGGCCCCGGATGGCTCTCGCCGCACGGTGCGCATGCGACCTGTGGCGCAGGCGAACAATGTCACCGCGACACATGCATTGGTGTGCCACGGCGCGGGCGTCAGCGTGTTGCCGGATTACCTCGTCACGGATGACATCCGCGAAGGGCGCCTTATCGTGCTGATGGCGCAATACAGCTTGCCGGACTGCGGCATCTACGCGGTGTATCCGGGTCGCCAACCGCCAGCTAAGGTGCGTGCGTTTATCGACCACATGCGAAAGACGGTTGCCATATCGGGCTAGAGCCTTAGAACCTGTCCAAAATCTCCACTCCAACTGGGCGTCATTCCGGCGCAGGCCGGAATGACGGTGAGGAGAATGAGCGCTCCCGCGAGATTTCGAGCCGGCGCCTAGCCCTGGAACATGTAGAACAGATAGGCAACGAACAGAATCAGGTGCACGCCACCCTGCAGCACGTTGGTGTGGCCGCTGGAAAACGTGACCAGACTCAACCCAAGGGTCAGCACGAACATCGCGAGATCCGTGTGTTGCAGCCCCAGCTCAATGGGATGCGCGGTGACATGGCTGATTATCAGGATGGCGGGAATGGTCAGTCCGATCGTGGAAAGCACGGAGCCAAGGAAGATGTTTACCGAGCGCTGCATATGGTTGCGTCGCGCTGCTCGCACGGCGCCGACGCCCTCGGGTGTCGCGACCAGTACGGCCATCACCAGCCCTGCGAGTGCAGCGGGTTTGTGCAGTGTCTCCACCACGTAATCCACGGGGTGGGCCAACTTCTCGGCCAGATAGACCACCGGTGCCATGTAGGCCAGCAATAACGCCGCGTGCATCAGGCTGCGGGTTACACCGCCATGTACCACTAGCGCTGTCTCCTCCTCGTCGCCGCTATCCGCGGCGAAGTAAGCGCGATGGCGTCGTGTCTGCAGCCCGAGGAAGGCGAGGTACAGGCCCGCGCATATCACGGCGAGAAACACCTCTTGCGGAAACGTGAGTACGGTCAGCCCGTGCGCGGCGAAGCGGGGCATCACCAGCGCGAGAATGCCCAGCGGGATGACCACGCCAAGGTAGGCATTCGCGCCCTGCAGGTTGTACTGCTGCTCGCGGTGCCGCCAGCCGCCGGCCAGCAACGACAGGCCAACCATGCCGTTGAGCACGATCATGGTGACGGCGAATAGCGTGTCGCGCGCCAGCGTGGGGTTGTTCTCGCCGTGCAGCATGATGGCGGTGATGCTGATCACTTCGATGGCGGTGATCGACAGTGTGAGCACCAGCGTGCCGTAAGGCTCGCCCAGGCGTTCGCCCAGGTGTTCCGCATGGCGCACCACCGCCAGCGCGGAGCCAAGGATGACCGCGAATAACCATGCGAAAAGAATCGCGAGCCACAGTGGCTGATCCAGCCCGTTCAGCAGACGAGGGCCGAACAGAAGAAACGCGATGGAAGTGACGACGCTGACAGAAAGGAACCACTCGCGCCGTAAAAGCCTTGGGAAACCGCCCGAAGTCATCGCACGCACCTCCCCGGACCATCCTGAAGCGACGCACCGCGTCGCGCGATAGGGCCTGTTAACACTATTCGCGTAGCCCGCGTTGCTTGTCCGTAGTCGCCCGGTGGTAGTGCGTGGCGCGGGCCTGGCTGGCTGCCAGGTCAAGCCGCGCGCTGCCGCCGGGTGGCTACGGACAAGCAACCCTTCGGGCTGGGTCTTTTTGCCCGCCATACCGCGTCATCACTCAGTCGTGTACGGACGTACACTCCTTCGTTCTTCCTTGTCTGGCAGGCAAAAAGCTCCCAGCGCGGGCCACGCGAATAGTGTTAACAGGCCCTTGCCAGTCGGTGTCGTGGGAAGGGCGTGCTTCGCCGCGACAGCGCTTTATTCAACCACACTGTGGCTTTCCGCGGTGCCCAGTAGTTCGGGTTGCGACGGCGGCGTCTGTTTGCGCGTGAGCAGCGGGTGAACGAAGACCGCGGCCAGGATCACCGCCACGCCCCCATAGAACCAGCCGTCCAACTGGCGCTGCTCGCCCAGCAGCAGGATGGCCAGCACGATGGCGTAGATCGGTTCCAGGTTGGTCACCATCTGCGTGCCAAAGGCACTCATGTGGCGCAAAGCCACCAGCGCCAGGGCGAACGGCAACAGCGTGCAACCAAACGACAGCACCAGCAGAAGAATTGCGTCGTGGGTACTGGGGAGCACGAAAGCAGGGCCGGGCAGCAGCGGCGCCAGCAGGGTCAGGAACAGCGTGCCGGTACCCAGCTCGATGCAGGTCACCGTCAGCGGGTCGCCGTGTTCCACCAGCCGCTTGTTGAAGGCGCCGAACAGCGCCACCAACAGGGCCGAGGCCGTACCCACGACGATGCCCATACGCATGTCCATGGGCACCCCGCCGACCACCATGGCCACGCCGGGCACCACGGCAACGCCGATCAGCAGCTCGCGCGGATCGAACTTGCGACCGGCGATCCAGGGCTCCACCAGCGACAGGAATACCGGGCCCAGCGCGATGCAGGTAGCACCGACCGAGGCATTGGCCAGCTTGATGGCTGCATAGAAGGTCAGCCAGTGCAACGACACCAGCACGCCGATGCCCGCATAGCCCCAGCGCAGCTTCGCGGGCATGGCTTTCAGGCCACGCCACACTTTGGGGCTAAGCAATAGCGCGCCCGACACCAGCAACGTACGCCACCACACCAGTTGCAGCGCCGGCAAGGTGATCAGCTTGCCCAGGATGGCGGTGAAGCCCCAGAGCAGGACGCAGAAATGGATCTGCCAGCGGGCTTTGCTTACCGGTTGCATGCGTGGACGTCGGGGAGAGTGGCCCGACATTCTAGCGTCGCAGCCAGGGTTCAGTGGGCCGGGACCGCCTTGGTCTTCACCGGGACAGGCGCGGGCCGCGCCTTGGATGCCCCACGCATCTGCTCCAGCACCGTGGCGCAGGTGTTGTCCGGCGCGCCCTTGCTGGCGGCCACCAGCGGCAGCAGAGCGGCGACCGGCGCGGCGAACACACCTAGCGCAAGCGCGCCGCCGCCACGCAGGATCAGCGGCCCAGGCTGCACGCCAACGTCGGGATTCTTGAGGGTGCCCTTCACGTAGAGCGGTGATCGTAGCGACAGGATACGCAGGCCTTTCGACTCGGGCCGCACGTCCAGGTCGAGCTTCTCGTTGGTGAAGTTGACGTTGCCATTCACGCGGATGGTGGCGTCTTCGGTGTCGAACACGAACAGCTTGGTTTCGTAGAGCCCGTTGGTTGCCGCCAGATCCGATGCGGCGCAGTTGATCTTCGCCGTCTTGTCGCCGAACAGCTTGGCGATCACGACGTTCGCCACGTTCAGGCCCGCGGTTTCCAGCAAGGTCTTGCTGATCGCGCCGTCGTTCATCAGCAGCTTCAACTCGCCGGTCGACGTGCTCATCAGTTCGCTCACCGAATTGCCACGTGCGTCGAGCGCCGCGTCGCCGTTGATCTCGCCGAAACTGGTACGCATGGGTTCAAAGGTGGGAAAGAGCTCTTTTAACTTGAGATGGCGGGCCTTGAGTCGGATGGTGCCTTTCATTGGCGCGGCGCTGCCATCCAGATGCAGATTGCTGGCCACCTTGCCGCCAGCAAGGTCGAAGTCGAGCGGGTCCAGCGTGAGTACGCCGTTGTCCATGATCACGTGCGTTGACAGCGCGTTGATGGGCAGCGCGGCATCACGCACGATGCGGCCAGCGCGGAACGCGACATCCGCATCCATCGCCCGCCAGCGATCAGTGCGGAACGGTTCGACCGGCAATACCTTGTCGGCCGGCTGGGGGGGGGTATCGCCACGTTGCTGCTTCTGCGCGTTCGAGTCCGCGCCGATCAGCGGCGCAAGATCGGCGAACCGCAGCAATTGCGATGTCACGCTACCCGCGAGCTTGGGGCGTGCACCGCTGGTATCAAAGGCGAGGTCGCCGGATAGGTCGCTGCCACCCACGCGCCCACGAAAATGGTCGTACGAAAAGTGGCTGGCGCCGCGCTTCAGGTTTGCCTTCAGATGGCCTTCCGTCGCGTAGGGCGGCGTATCGGGCAGGGTCACGCCGATCAGCGGATAGAGCTTGGCCATGCTGGTGCCCGAGAACCACAGGCGGATATCGAGCGCGCCCAGGTGCAGGGGATCCGTGAGCGTACCCACCAGGGCGATGTGCGTGTCGCCGACATGTACGTCGGCCTGCAGCGGAAACGGTTGGTCCGACTGCTGCAAAGCCAGCACGCCACCGGTCTTGCCGTTGCCGTCCACCGTGGCGCCTTGGTATTTGCCCACGGCCTGCCAGGCAAACTGATAAGCCGCGTTGGTGTGCCCGGGCTCGTTACCATCCTTGTCGGCATCTTTGGCGAGCTCCGTTTTCGCGGCCGCTCCCACGGTACGCCGGGCTTGTTCACGCGCATCGGTGGATTGCTGGGCCACGATGTCGCCATAGGGGATGGCGTGCTGCAACAGTTCGACCGTGATCTGCAGGTCGCTCTTGCTGACAGCATCGCTGAGCGCGACATGGCCTCGATCGAAGCCGATGGCGTGCAGATCGAGTTGCCAGGTGGAGGGCGAGCCACTATCGGGCAGGGTGAAATCCCAGTTGGCTTGCCCCTGCTTGTTACGCTCCAGGTCAATCGTGGGCTGCGACAGATACAGCACCGGGATTTCCACTCGATGCGCGATCAGTGGCAGTGGCGAAATGCGAAAGCGCAATGCATCCAGTCGCGCGAACAATGGCTGGGTGGCCCAATCGGGATTACCGACGCGGATATCCTGGGCGACGAATTCCGGCCACGGTACCCAGCTTTCCATGCCACTGGCGCGGCGCTCGCGCTGCCAATGCACACTCAGGTCGCCGTTGATGGCGAACGGTCGCCCCAGGGTTTCGCTGGCGCGAGCGTTGATGGTGGGTTTGAGCCGATTCCAGTCGAACGTGGCAATGACGATCAGCAGTATCACGATCAGCGCCAGACAGACGCCGATAATCCATGACATGATTTTCCACACCCGCCGCATGCTCCGCTCCCTCATGGAGTCGTGGGCATCCTGCAGGCCCACGAGGTGAAGAAGTCGTGGTCTTAGGGTGTAGGGCGTGGAACCCGTTCACGATATCCGGGCAGACAGCCCGGATATCGGGTGAGTTGCGCTACTTTGCGCAGGACCGAAACAAGCAGGGAAGGGATATGCGCATCATGAAGCATGGGATGCTGGTCGCCGCCGTGGTGTTGCTGGTCGCCGGATGTTCGAGCAAACAGGCAGGGGCGCCTCAGGGCATTGGCGGAGAAACGTCGAAAACCGGCGCAAAGCTGGCGTATGAACATCACCTGCGCATCGAACTGCCGGAGGGGGAGATGGCGCCGCGTATGGCCGCCGTGCGGCAAGCCTGCGACTCGGCGCGTTTCGGCGCCTGCGACGTACTGCGCTTCGAGCAAAGTGAGCACGATGGAACGCTGACCGTACGCATGGTGCCGTCAGGCGTCGAGCCACTCACCAGCATGGCCAGTCAAAACGGCAAATTGGCGTGGCGGGAGACGCGGGCGGAGGATCTCGCCGAGGCCGTCAACGACACCGAGCAGAAACGGAAGCTGCTGGAAACCTACTCCGTGCAAGTCGAGCAGCTGGCTCAGCGCAAGGACCTATCGACCAGCGACCTTATTACGCTCAGCCATGAGCGTGCGCAGATTCAAGTGCAGCGCGAGGAGCTACAGAACACGGCGGCTCAGCAGCAGCGGCGCATCGACACCAACCTCCTGCAGATGGATTTCACCGACAAGACGCGCAGCCAGCGTTTTGGCTTGTCGCTGGGCGAGTGGACCGATCAGTTGGTCGAAGGCATACGTGCCGCGTTGTCGATGCTGGCCTATGCGATCCCCTTCCTGCCGCTGGTGTTCGTGCTGGCGCTTGCATGGCGCTGGGTATGGCGCAAGGTGACGCGCAAATCGCGCGAGCGTAGCGTTGTCTAAGCCGGTGTTCCCGTGAGGACGTCGCCGCCGTTGCGGCGGCGACGTCCAGGCATCAATGCGTTGCTTTGGCGTCGCGCGCAGGGATGTTCACGCTGCACACGTCGACCTTGCCGGCGGGGATACGATAGAAATCATCGAGGCGATTGCGCTTGGCACCCACCAGCGCCGTAAAGGTCGCGCTGTCGGCGCGCAGCACCTCTACGCTTGGGCGCTCGTTAGCGGGCAGGTCGGCGGCAAGGCGGACAGAGCGGATGGTGATGCGCTGCTCGGGCTTCTCGTAAAAGCCCAGCGGGCCGGTGCCGCGTGGCAGGCCCGACAGATACTCCATGCCTTGCAGCACGCGGCCCACCACGGCGATATTGCGGTCCAGCGCGCGTGGGGCTTGGCCGATCACGGCATAGAGTTCGCTGCCACTGCCGGTTTCCGGGTCAATGTCCCGGCCGACGCCGACCATGCCGTAGCAATGCGTCAGCCATTCCTGTTGATGGGCTTTGTCGCGCCCCACCGGGAAGCCTTCGGAAAAGCCCACTTCCGGCGCGTAGAAATCGCCGTCCTTCAAGGCAGTGAAGGGGAGCTTCGCGTCGTAGGGGCGCGTGTATTCGGGGGGCAACCTGTCCTTGGCGGAACCCAGCGGCTTGAGCTTGCTGGTGTGGCTATCGTCCTCATTGGCGGCATCGCCCCACTGGGTGACGAAATTGTCCTGCACGCGCTCGATGACGAGCCCATCGTAGTAATGCTCGTGCGCCATGGTGCGGATGTTGGCGACGTGCAACGGTGCGTAGTCGGGCGCCAGTTCGATCAGCACGCGCCCCTGCGGGAGTTCCATCACCAGCAGATTCTGGGCATCGGGCGTGCGCCATTCCTGCGGCTGGGATTTGGCGAGAAGCTCCTTGGGCGACGGCGTGTGCGCGGGCTTCGTTTCGTCTGCGACCACCGTGGCAGGCAGTGCGACAGCGAGTGCAAGGGCAAGGCAACGGCGCAGCAGCATGGAATCTCCCCGTGTCGGAAAGCTTGCAAGGTAGCAGAGCGCGCCAGCGGCTGCCCCTGCCGGAGGGTAGGGGCGCTGTGCACGTTCGGGCCGCCAATACAAGCCGCGAAACAACGGCGCGGGTTCTCTACAATGCCGCCCCTTTGCCGTATCTGCCTGAGTCCATGGACATCGTCGTCAACGAAGAACTCAAAGCCTATATCGATCCGCTCACCCCCGACGAGCACGAGGCGCTGGAGCGCAGCTTGCTGGCCGAAGGCTGTCGCGATTCGCTGGTGTTGTGGGGCAATGTGCTGGTGGACGGTCACAACCGCTACGGCATCTGCAAAAAGCACGATCTGCCGTTCAACACAGTGCAGAACACCCGCTTCCAGTCCATGGAAGACGTACATCTGTGGATGATCGAACAGCATCTGGGGCGGCGCAGCGTGTCCGATTTCCAGCGTGGCGTCCTGGCGCTGCGCAAGCGCGAGATCCTGGCGGAGCGTCGCTCACGGGCAAAGCCAGCGCAGGACGATGTGGCGGCCGTCCCGGCAACCGATGCCGCGCCTGACGTTGTCATGCAAGAGCCTGAAGACGCACCTCCTGCTGCGAAGGGCAAGGCCGAGCCCCTGCCAAGCCGGCAGGAGCTTGCGCGCGAAGCGCGCCTGAGCAACAGCCAGGTGGTGATGATCGAGAAGATCCAGAAGCAGGCGGCGCCCGAAGTGGTTGCGGCGGTCAAGTCCGGCGCGCTGTCGATCAACGCGGCCGCCGCCGTGGCGACCTTGCCGGAAGAAGAGCAGCGCGCAGCCGCCATTGCCGGTGACGACGAGCTCAAGCAGGCGGCCAAGCGCGTGCGTGACGCCAAGCGTAAGCCGAAGAAGGAGTCGGAGGCAGGCGAGGAGGATCTGCCGACCCTGCGCCGACGCGTGACGGAATTGACGGCGGAAGTCGCCGAACTAAAGGCTGACAACGAGGCGTTGCGTGAGCAGCTCGCGCGCTGGGAGCGCTCGGCCAACGCGTGACGCGTTTGCGGACGTTGTCCGCAATGAATACGTATGCAATGACTGGTTGCTGCATTGCGATGCTTTCTACGATGCATCGCACTGCCGACCAGGTGGCGGCCGCACGTGGGGAGTGCGTGCGGCACGTCGTGGGATGTCTGATCCGTCTTTCCCGTTCCTCTATTCGACAGTGGTTTTCGCTTGCCCGCACGCTGCGGCAAGGATGCGCACCGTGGCGCCGATGCTGTTCGACCTGATCGTCAACGAAACAGGATGGAGGCTGACCCATGAAGTGCCCAAAGTTTCTCGCCGTGCTGCTTGGCTGCGCGGTGCTCGCCGGTGTGCCCGCAACGCCGGCGCATGCGGCCATCAACAGCATGAGCCTGGGCGCGAGCTATGACGCGCAACAGGCAAACATCACCTTTCGCGTCTACTCCTCGCAGGCCACGCGCATGGTGCTCTACCTGTATTCGACGGGTTACGGCGTGCAGGAGTCGGCCACCTATACGCTGAGCCCAGCGGGCAGTGGCGTGTGGGCGGTGACGGTGCCGGTGTCGTCCATCAAGGCGGCCGGTATCACGGGGGCGGTGTACTACGGGTATCGCGCTTGGGGGCCGAATTGGCCTTATGCCAGCAATTGGGGCAAGGGTTCGCAGGCAGGCTTTGTTTCCGACGTCGACGCCAACGGTAACCGCTTCAATCCCAACAAACTGCTGTTGGACCCCTACGCGCAGGAAGTGAGCCAGGATCCGCTGAACCCGTCCAACCAGAATGGCAACGTGTTCGCCTCGGGTGCCACCTATCGCACCACCGATAGCGGCATCTATGCGCCCAAGGGCGTCGTGCTGGTGCCGAGCACCCAAAGTACCGGCACCAAGCCCACGCGCGCGCAGAAGGATGATGTGATCTACGAGGTGCACGTGCGCGGCTTCACGGAGCAGGACACCTCTATCCCTGCGCAGTATCGCGGCACCTATTACGGTGCAGGGCTCAAGGCCAGTTACCTGGCCAGTCTTGGCGTGACGGCGGTGGAGTTTCTGCCGGTGCAGGAGACGCAGAACGACGCAAACGACGTGGTCCCCAATTCAGATGCCAACCAGAACTACTGGGGCTACATGACCGAGAACTACTTCTCGCCGGATCGCCGCTATGCCTACAACAAGGCGGCAGGCGGACCCACCGCGGAGTTCCAGGCGATGGTGCAGGCGTTTCATAACGCGGGCATCAAGGTCTACATGGATGTGGTTTACAACCACACTGCCGAAGGCGGCACCTGGACCAGCAGTGATCCCACCACGGCCACCATCTACTCGTGGCGCGGCCTGGACAACGCCACGTATTACGAGCTGACCTCCGGCAACCAGTACTTCTACGACAACACGGGCACGGGCGCGAACTTCAACACGTACAACACGGTAACGCAGAACCTCATCGTCGACTCACTGGCGTATTGGGCGAACACGATGGGCGTGGATGGCTTCCGCTTCGACCTTGCTTCCGTGCTCGGCAACAGTTGCCTCAATGGCGCGTACACCGCATCCGCACCGAATTGCCCAAACGGTGGTTACAACTTCGACGCGGCGGATACCAACGTAGCGATCAACCGCATCCTGCGCGAGTTCACGGTGCGCCCGGCGGCGGGCGGCAGTGGTCTTGATCTGTTCGCGGAACCGTGGGCTATCGGCGGCAACTCGTACCAGCTGGGTGGATTCCCACAGGGTTGGTCCGAGTGGAACGGCCTGTTCCGCGACAGCTTGCGGCAGGCGCAGAACGAGCTGGGAAGCATGACCATCTACGTGACGCAGGATGCGAATGACTTCTCCGGTTCGTCCAATCTGTTCCAGTCCAGCGGACGATCACCGTGGAACTCGATCAACTTTATCGACGTGCATGACGGCCTGACGTTGAAGGACGTGTACTCCTGCAACGGTGCCAACAACAGTCAGGCGTGGCCCTACGGGCCGTCGGATGGCGGCACGAGCACCAATTACAGTTGGGATCAGGGCATGTCGGCGGGAACGGGTGCCGCGGTCGACCAGCGTCGAGCGGCACGAACGGGCATGGCCTTCGAGATGTTGTCGGCGGGCACGCCGCTGATGCAGGGCGGCGACGAATACCTGCGCACGCTCCAGTGCAACAACAATGCCTACAACCTCGACTCCAGCGCCAACTGGCTTACCTATAGCTGGACCACCGATCAATCGAACTTCTACACCTTTGCGCAGCGCCTGATTGCGTTCCGCAAGGCGCATCCCGCGCTTCGCCCGTCGAGCTGGTACAGCGGTAGCCAGTTGGCGTGGTACCAACCCAGTGGAGCCGCAGCGGACAGCAACTACTGGAACAACACCAGCAACTACGCCATTGCTTACACCATCAATGGGCCGTCGTTGGGCGACAGCAATTCCATCTATGTCGCTTACAACGGTTGGTCGAGCAGCGTGACCTTCACCTTGCCTGCGCCGCCATCGGGGACGCAGTGGTATCGCGTCACCGATACCTGCGACTGGAACGATGGCGCCAATACGTTCGTTGCACCAGGCAGCGAGACATTGATCGGCGGCGCGGGTACCACCTATGGGCAATGCGGCCAATCGCTGCTGCTGTTGATCTCCAAGTAGCCATGGAGCACCAGCGTTACCCAAACGGGTAACGCTGGTGCAATAGGTCTGGCTGACGTGTTTGTCACGATCCCATCGCCATACTGAAAACGAGCGCCGTGTGTAGCGGCCCGTTCTCCTTTCTTCAAGGATTCTGGTTATGGCAAATACGAAAGTGGCCGATGTCGTGACGGAAACGCTGCACGTGGCCGGCGTCAAGCGTATCTACGGTGTAGTGGGCGACAGCCTCAATGGCATCACTGATTCGCTGCGGCGGCGTGGTGACATCGATTGGATCCATGTGCGACACGAGGAGTCAGCGGCGTTCGCGGCGGGCGCGGAGGCGCACCTCACTGGTGAGCTTGCCGTTTGTGCGGGCAGCTGTGGCCCGGGCAACCTGCACCTGATCAACGGCCTGTTCGATTGCCATCGCTCGCGTGTACCCGTACTCGCTATCGCGGCACACATTCCCAGCGCTGAGATCGGCCGGGGGTACTTCCAGGAGACACATCCGGAATCCTTGTTCCGCGAATGCAGCCACTATTGCGAGCTGGTGTCCAGCCCCGAGCAGTTGCCGGGCGTGCTGGAAAGCGCCATTCGCGCGGCAGTCGGCTTGCGTGGCGTGGCGGTAGTGATCATTCCTGGTGACGTCGCACTGCGCGAGTTGAATGCGAAGCCGGCAGCGGGCGCATCCCTGGCGCTCCTGCCTCCCGTCGTGCAGCCAGCGGCGGCGGATGTCGATGCACTGGCGCAGTTGCTCAATGGCAGCAGCAAAGTCACCTTGCTGTGTGGGCGCGGTTGCGCGGGCGCACACGATCCCTTGCTGAAGTTGGCCGAAGCGCTGAAAGCACCCATCGTGCATGCGTTTGGCGGCAAGGAGTACGTGGAGTATGACAACCCGTACGACGTTGGCATGACCGGGTTGATCGGTTTCAGCTCCGGCTATCACGCCATGTTGAACTGCGACACGTTGCTGATGCTGGGCACCGATTTTCCGTATCGCCAGTTCTATCCGGCGGACGCGAAGATCGCACAGGTCGATGTGCGCCCGGAGAATCTGGGGCGACGCGCCCGGCTGGACCTCGGCATGGTGGGTGATGTATCCGCCACTATCGGGGCGCTCCTGCCGAAGCTGAAGGCGCGGACGGATCGAGCCTACCTGGACGCTTGCCTGGCGCACTACCGCAAAGCGCGTGAGGGCCTGGATGAACTGGCCACGGGCCAGCCGGGACGCAAGCCCATCCACCCGCAATACCTGGCCAAGCTGGTCAGCGAGGCGGCGGCGGACGATGCGATCTTCACCTTTGACGTGGGCACGCCGTCGATCTGGGCCGCGCGTTATCTCACCATGAATGGACGTCGACGCCTGATCGGTTCATTGGTGCATGGCTCTATGGCGAACGCCATGCCACAGGCCATCGGCGCGCAAGCGGCATTTCCGGCGCGGCAGGTAATCAGCCTTTCCGGCGATGGCGGTTTCACCATGTTGATGGGTGATTTCCTCACCCTGGTGCAGCACAAGCTGCCGGTGAAAGTGGTGGTGTTCAATAACCACACGCTTGGTTTTGTGGCGCTGGAGATGAAGGCGGGTGGCTACCTGGAAACAGGGACGTCGCTGGTCAATCCCGATTTCGCCGCCGTGGCGCGGGCGGCCGGCGTACACGCGATACGCGTGGAAGATCCCGGTGATCTGCCCGCGGCGGTGAAAGACATCCTTGCGCACGATGGCCCTGCGTTGCTGGATGTCGTTACCAATACGCAGGAGTTGGCCTTGCCCCCAAGCATCAAGCTGGAGCAGGCCAAGGGCTTTGGCCTGTGGGCATTGCGTACCGTCATCAATGGGCGAGGCGACGAGCTGATCGAACTGGCGAAGACCAATCTGTTCCGTTGATGTCCGGTGATGGTCCACGCGATCGGTCTGTTCGTGTGGGCCCCTTGCCGTCCGCTGGTTGGTCTCTGGAGGTTCGTTGCGTCAGTCCTTCAGAGAAAAATGTCAGGCCTGCGAAGGAAAGTCTTCAGGATTGTCAACGGAAGCCCGTGAATGCGCAGGGTCGGCTGGTGCTCGATGAACGAAACGTCAACGCGACAGGCGATGTCACGCCATGTGTTTCCGTTTGCCGGTAAAAAGGGCGGAAAGCCAGTGCGAGCGTTGGCGTGCCATGTATATGAATCGCGGCCGTGCCAGATTCGTGCATTGCATCGTACTGAAATGACATAGAAAGGAAGCGGTGCAACGGTGCAATGACTCGGTAGCAGTGCGATGCCTGTGCGTTACTCCAGAGAACAATTGACGGTGAAGTTCGCCGAGCTGGACGCGGAACTGATCCGGCTGGCCGCCATCGACGCGCCCGAGGAGGATCGTTGGGCGGCTTTCGAACAGTTGATACATATGCCCACGTCAGCCATCGACGACAGAGACCGGCGATGGTGGTGGGAGCAGCTGTACGCCACCATGGAACGCCACGGAATGACCGAACTGAGCCGACTGTCTTCCATCGCCCGCTGAGGGGGCCTTTCCTAGGGAACGGGCTTGATGGCCTTCGCGGACCCGTGTGTTAAAGCGCACGCCCTTGCGCTCATCGAGCCCCGGGATATCCCGGGGCTATTTTTCTTGAGAGGTACGGTTGAAACAGCCGTTTTGGCAGGGCGCGGTGCGCAGTGCGAAATGCACGGTGGCTTCCTCAGCCGGCAGGCTGTGTCGCAGTGGCCTGGTTGGTGCTGGCGACAGAGGCAGGGGCGTGGCTCGGTGCGCTGATCATGGCGCCCAGGGTCAGCACGCAAACCAGCAGGCAGGCGGCGAACAGGCTATGCAGCATCAGGTTCTCGAATTTCATGATGGTTCTCCTTGAACGGGGTTGAGTGGCTTTCATGGAATAGATGGCAAGGCTCGTGCCAACGCGCCATGTCCCCGAAAAGCCGCGTCACTAAGCCATTTTCACGATCTCTTCAAATGCGGCATGGAGTGTCCGCGGACGTTGTCCGGACAGGCCGTGCGGACTGCGGACAAGCGCGGACATGGTGTTGAGGACGGCCGGGCGGGCACAGGGCGATGTGATACCGTGCCGAACCTTCGGTTCATGCGCTCCGCCGAGGTGTCACGCATGACCGTGTTGTCCATGCTGGCTCAAGGAAAACACTGGTGACGCACGCTGTTTCCCCGTTGGTAGCGCCTGAACTATTCGACATGCCGCCGGACGTGCTCTGGCTATCGCACTGCAAGGACGGTCCGCTTCCCCGGGCGTCAGCGGAGACAGTGCGCGCTCTTCTGGATACCGAGCTTCGCCCCTGGGATCTGCGCTGGAACGAGGACTTCCTCGACGTGCAGCGATCCCTGCGCGCGATCAGCGCCACGCTGCTAGGTGTCGACGCGCAGGACATGAGTTTGGTGACCTGCACTTCGACCGGATTGGAGGTCGTGGCGCTCGGCTATCCATGGCAGCATGGTGACGAGGTGCTGATTCCCGCCGGGGAGTTTCCCAGCAACCGACTACCCTGGCTGTCGCTTGCACGCCGTGGCGTGACCTGCACGGAGGTCGCCTTGTGGGAGGGGCAGTCAGCGCAACACCCGCGCACTCCCGACGCGGGCATCGAGCCCGAACAGCGCTTGCTGGATGCGATTACGCCGCGCACGCGCATCATGGCGGTGTCGTGGGTGCGTTATCAGGATGGCATTCGGCTTGATCTGAACAGGTTGGGCAGGGGATGCCGTGAGCGTGGCGTCCATCTGGTCGTCGACGGCATCCAGGGCGCAGGCACCGTGGCTTCGTCGTTCGACGGTGTCAGCGCGTTTTCCACCGGCGGCCACAAGGGATTGCTGGGCCTGCAGGGGCAGGGCTTGCTGTGGACAGATCACGCGTTCCGCCAGCAGTTGATCCCGTTAGGCACCTGGTTGTCCGCGCCCGATGACTTCTCGCAGGGCGGATCACAAACGCAGAGCAATGAACTTTGGGCGACGGACGGGCGACGCCTGGAGGCGGGCAGTCCGTCCATCCTGTCCTGCGCGGCGCTGGCATCCTCCATCCGCTTGCTGGTGCAGAGCGGTGGTGCGGCGACCATCCAGGCGCATAT
Organism: Dyella sp. ASV24; assembly: GCF_016428905.1. Classification (GTDB taxonomy): domain Bacteria; phylum Pseudomonadota; class Gammaproteobacteria; order Xanthomonadales; family Rhodanobacteraceae; genus Dyella. The sequence continues at coordinate 66,517 of NZ_JAELTQ010000007.1, forward strand.
CGCCCAGTTGCAGCGCAGCTTGCTGGCTACGCTGGCGACAGACGCGGCGTGGTCCGCGGAAGCAGGTCGATTGGGAGATCTGCTCGCGGCGGACAAAGTAGGGTCGATACTGTCGTTCGCCTTGTCGTCCGAGACATCGGCGCGTTTGCTCAAGGCTGCCGAAACGCAGGGGATCAGCGCAAGCACGCGCGAGGGTTACCTGCGTATCGCGTTTCACGGCTGGCATGGATCGAGCGACGTCGAGCGTTGTGCAACGTGGCTGCTTTCGCCGCAAGGCTGACGCCGTCGCTCCGGGTGCTCGCCCGATTACTCCAACGTGAAGCCCACCTTCAGTGTCACCTGCCAGTAAGCCACCTTGCCGTCATCGACGTGGCCACGGGTTTCGATGACGTGGAACCAGCGGATGTTGCGTATGGTCTTGGACGCATGCTCGATGGCTGTGCGGATGGCATCGTCGCTGCTGGTCTTGGAAGATCCAGTGAGTTCGATGGACTTGTAAACGTGCTCGGACATACGCATGGTCTCCACGGAGGGGCGTGCCGGATCGCAGGCCTCCAGCCAGTCCATACCCTCGCTCGCCAAGAAGGTGTGAAGGTTGGCGTGGACACCCTCACAGGGCCGCCGTAGGCGTAGAACCTAGGCTGCAGGTCCGTTTGCGGACCCTGCCGCCAGTGGCATCGGACCCAGAAACATCCGCCTGAGTTTTTGTTCCCCGATCACGCGGGAGAGCTCGGCGAATACGCAGTAGTTGAAGATGAGTACCAGCAACATGAGCTGGATAGCCCAGAAGTGTGCCCAGTTCATTTGCGCCAGCAGTTGGTGATTGGCGGCGCCGATAGCGTGCGTTTCTTTCCAGAACTCGTGCAGGCGTTCCAGATAATGGATGAATGTCGCGACCACCATGTACATCAACGTCTTCCATCCCGCATTCCAGATCAGTGGCTTTTCCGGAAAACGATTGATGAAAGGCAGCATGTTGGCGATCAACACAGCCTTGCCGAGGATCAGCGCGGAAATCACGATGGTGGCGAACGTCGGCAGCGAGAGCCCGGTGCCCTTGGTAAGAAGCGCACGAATCAGCACGACGATGTTGATCGTGACGAAGAAGAAGATGGTCGGCGGGAGCATCTTCATGAACTCTTCTTTGATCTTTGCTGCTATCCCGCTCATGGGCTCCTCCGTATGGGAATCAATCGCTTGGCCGTAGAGGGATTCATGGCAGCCTGCGTAGTGAAGCATGCGTTACTTGCAGCGTAGGCCGTGGTCCACAAAAGAAGCCTCGTGCTCCCCGTATTTCAACGTTTTGGGTGTCTCCGGGGCTAGCGAACATCTACGGTCAGGCGTTTAGGTAATTTGGCCTAAGTACGTTTTGTCGATGTCACGGTGCAGCCGGTGGGCGTACGCGCCACCTTCACGTCCGTTGGAGGTTTATTTCGCCTTGCCGGGCAACACAGCATCGCTTGGCGCCACAACGGGTTCGCGTGGGGAGATGGCCGGAATGGGAGAGGCAGACACCAGCGGCTTGGCCACCATCCTGGTGGTTGACGACGCGGCCGACAACCGGATGATTCTGTCCGAACTGCTGAGGCCGGTCTATCGCGTGCTTGAGGCATCCGACGGCGAGACCGCGTTGCTCATGGCCCTGGATGAGCAGCCGGACTTGATCCTGCTCGATGTGGTCATGCCGGGCTTGTCCGGGTTTGATGTCTGCCGCCAGCTGAAGACCAACGGGAAGACACGGGATATCCCCGTGATTTTTCTCACCTCGCTCCATGCCACGGATGACGAAACCCGTGGATTGATACTGGGTGCGGTGGACTACATCACCAAGCCGGTGAATCCTCCCGTGGTGATGGCGCGCGTGGCCGCCCAGCTTCGGTTAAGGGCGGCGGCGGAGTTCCTGCGCGACAAGAATGCGTATCTCGAGAGCGAGGTAGCCCGCCGCACGCGGGAGGTCACGGCCGTCCAGGAGGCAACGATCCTTGCGCTTACCTCGCTGGCCGAGACGCGCGACAACGAAACAGGAAACCATATTCGCCGCACGCAGCACTATGTGAGGGTGTTGGCCGAGGCACTGAAGGATCATCCACGCTTTGCCTCCGCACTGGATGAGTCGACGCGCCTGCTGATGTTTCAATCCGCACCTTTGCATGACATCGGCAAGATCGGCATCCCCGATCACATCCTGCTCAAGCCCGGTCCGTTGACGCCGGAAGAGTACGAGGTGATGAAGACCCACACCACGCTAGGGCGCGATGCGCTGCAGCGGGCCGAAGATCGGTTGGGTACGCCGATGTCATTCCTGCGTATCGCCAAAGAGATGGCATACAGCCACCAGGAACGATGGGATGGCAGCGGCTATCCCGAGGGCAGGAAAGGTGAGGCGATCCCGGTGTCTGCAAGGCTCATGGCTGTGGCCGACGTGTATGACGCGCTGATCAGCCAGCGTGTCTACAAGAAAGGCAGGACGCATGAAGACGCCGTCGCGATGATGACGACCAAGCGAGGCATAGACTTCGATCCGGATGTGCTCGATGCCTTTCTGTCGCGGGCGGATACCTTCCGTGCGATCGCCGGGCAGTTCTCCGATGAGGATGCCACGCACGGCCATAGCTTCGCGCATCACCTTGCCACTTAAAGGCAGGGCGGGAATCCATGAGCCGCTTGTTCGAACGACTGGAACGCCTACCGTTACGACTGCGCCTGCAGTTGGGGTTTGGCGGCGTGCTGCTCATTGCGATCCTGTTGGGCGCTTATAGCCTGAGCGTGCAACACACGCAGAAGGAGCAGATCGGGCGGCTTTATCAACAGGACATGCAGGGTTTGCTCCATATCGAAGTCGCACGCGCGGCATTGGCGGAGATGGGGCAGGATCTGCGACAGGCTGTGCTGTCAGCGCCGGGGCCAGGGCGCAGCACCGCCTTGCGTGAAGCGGCGGAAGCACAAGCCCTGGTACGAAGTGAGATGGACCAGGCCGCAGAGCGTATTTACAGAGAGGCCAACAAAAGTAACCTCGCGGATTTCGAGCGGGCCTTCGCGAACTACGCACATCAAGTCGACAGTGTGGCCGTGTTGCTCCAGACGGGCAGCACGCAAGAGCACGTCGCTGCCGACATCATCGTCTCGGGGGACTTTCAGCAGGCGGGCATCGCCGCCAGGGATGCCTTGGATCGCATCGCACGACTAAAACGGGCTGGCGCCAGTGAAGAGGTACAGAACGCCTTTGCGCGCTTCCATGTTGATGTCGAGCTCACCGTATGGCTGATCGTGCTCGGATTGGTCGCGGGCCTGCTGTTCGGTCGATTGATCAGTCTTACCGTGCGGCGTCCTGCAGAGGGGTTACGGGATGCCGTGGAATCGCTGAGCGCAGGCAAGTTGGACATCACCGTTCCCTATACGGATTACCCCAACGAAGCGGGAGAGCTGGCCCGAGCCATCGCAACACTGCAGGCGGAAGGCCGCCAGATGGAAGCACAGCGTTGGGTGAAGGCGCACGTAGCATCGATTGCGCGCGAGCTGCAATCGATCACCGAGCCCTATGCACTGGGCGACCGGTTTCTTTCCTCCATGGCGCGGTTGGCGCCCATCGGCCACGCGGCCCTCTACGCCCATGAACCATCCACTCAGCGCCTGCGGCTGCAAGGAAACTATGCGGCTGCACTGGCGCGACCCGTGTTCAGCATGGGAGAAGGTTTGGTCGGGCAATGCGGCGTGGAGCGCCGGATACTTACGCTTTCTGACCCAGCCGCTGATTTCTTGAAAGTAGCCACGGGCCTGGGGGAGCATCCCCCGACACAGATCATGGTTGTCCCCGTGCTGCGGAATGAGCGTCTGCTCGGCGTCGTCGAATTGGGCACGCTCGCGCCGTTCACCGGCGCACAGCAAGAGTTGGTCACGGAGCTGATGCCGGTGCTGGCCATCAACATGGAGATGCTCGAATACGGATTGGACATGCGACGCCTGCTGGAACAGAGCAGGCAGCAAGCGGCATCGCTTATCGAGAAAACCGCGGCGCTGGAAGCGACGCAACACACCATTGAAGCCGCGCGCGCCTGGTATCGCGGCATCATCGAATCCGCACCGGACGGCATGATGATCGTGGATGAGACCGGCCACATTGTTCTCGCTAATCCGCGCCTGGAGGCGATGTTCGGTTACCGGAGCGGTGAACTGGAGGGTGCTCCCGTCGAGCGGCTGGTGCCTCTGCGGTCGGATACCCATCACGCCAAGCTTCGTCAGAACTTCTTTGTGCAAGGCGAGAGCCGGCAGATGGGGCGCGCCAACGTTGATCTGCGTGGCAAGCGAAAGGACGGCAGCGAGCTTTCGGTGGAGATCGGGCTTTCCTTCCTACCCGCACTGGATGCACAGGGGCGTTGTGTATGTGCTGCCGTGCGCGACGTAAGCCAGCGTCGCACCATGGAGCTGGCGCTCATGCAGAGCGAGGAGCGTCTCCAGTACATCCTCGACAACAGTCCAGTAAGCATTGCCGTGTCCACGCACGGGCGGATCTGCTTTGCCAATCCCAAGTTCGTGGCCACCTTTGGCGTTGGCGTGGGTGCGACTACGGCCCCCATGTACGTGGAAACAGGTCAGCGCGCGCGTATCTGGGCCAACCTGGACAATCAGGGCATGGTGTCCAACAGCGAGGTCCGCATGTACGACGCGCAACGCCGCGAGCGGGACATGCTCACCACCTTCCTGCCCATCGACTACGACGGCGAACCTGGCGTGCTGGCTTGGTTAGTGGACATCACCGATCACAACGCCGCACAGGCCGCCATGCTGCATGCCAAGGAAGCGGCGGAGGAGGCGGCCCGGGTCAAGAGCGACTTTCTCGCGAACATGAGCCATGAAATCCGTACTCCGATGAACGCCATCATCGGCATGAGTCATCTCGCGCTGGAGTCGCCGAGCGACGCTAGGCAACGAGGCTATCTGGAGAACATTCGTCGTGCCTCGGAAAGCCTGTTGCACATCATCAACGATGTTCTTGATTTCTCGCGCATCGAGGCGGGGCGCGTGCGCATGGAGCGCGTGCCGTTCAACCTGGACGAGGTGATGACACACGTTGCTGACCTGATCGGATTGCAGGCGGAGGATAAGGGCCTGGAGCTGCTACTCCAGTATCAAGGTGACCCACCGACGGCGCTGGTTGGCGACCCGTTACGGCTGGAGCAAATCCTCGTCAACCTGGCCAGCAACGCGCTGAAGTTCACCGACCGTGGATCCATCATCCTAGGCGTCGAGAAAGAGGGCGGCAATGATGAGCAGGCAGCGCTGCATTTCCGTGTCATCGATACAGGCATAGGCATGACCGCCGATCAGTGCGGGCGCATTTTCGAATCGTTCGTGCAGGCGGACTCGTCCACCACGCGGAAGTACGGCGGCTCCGGGCTCGGGTTAGCCATTTCCCACGACCTGGTGGAGATGATGGGCGGAGAGATCTGGGTCGAGAGCGAGCCGGGGCGCGGATCGATATTTCACGTCCGCCTGAGCCTGAGCGTGCAGCCCCAGGCTGCCGCATCGATGGCGCCAGCAATGCTTGCAGACGCTTCGCTGTTACTCGTGGACGACAGCGACGCGGCCCGCCGCATTCTCGCCGCCATGGCTGGCGGACTGGGATGGTTGGTGCACGTCGCGGGAACGGTGGACGAGGGGGTGCTACGCCTGCAGCAGGCCCGGCATGACGGACGTCCGTATCGCGTCGTGCTGGCCGACGCTCATATGGCGGGGCACCAGGCCATCGCTGCCGCCATGCGTGGCGGCGAGCAGTTGTTGCTGATGGTGTCGGCCTATCGACGCGATGGACGGGATGAAACCCCTGGAGTGTCGGGCGGTACGTTGGTCAAGCCAGTGACGCCGCGAGCGCTGAGCGATGCCCTGGCCCTTTTGCTTCATCGCACTCCCGCTCGGGCAGCAATGGTGGACATCGCAGCGCCGGACGCGCCTGCGGCCTCTGCGTTATCCGGCCGGCGGTTGCTGTTGGCGGAGGACAACGACTTGAACCGGGAGCTGGCAATAGCGCTGCTCCAGCGCGAGGGGATCGATGTGGTGGTCGCACACAATGGACGCGAAGCAGTGGACATCGTGGCGGCCGATCCCCGCGTCGACGGTGTCCTGATGGATTGCCAGATGCCCGTGATGGATGGCTATGCGGCAACCCGCGCCATTCGCGCGGAATTACATCTCGCCGATCTCCCCGTGATCGCCATGACAGCGGATGCCACGGTGGGCGATCGCGAGAAGGCGTTGGCGGCCGGTATGAACGATCACATCGCCAAGCCGCTCGATATCCCCGTGATGTTTGCCACCTTGGTGCGGTGGATCAAGCCGCGCGCTGTATCCGGCGATGTCGTGGCCGCAGATGTTGGCGCAGCGGATGAACTTCCTGGCATCGATCAGCAGATGGGTTTGCGTATCTGTGGCAACAATGCGTCGCTCTACCGTCGTTTGCTAAGCATGTTTCTGAAGAACAACAGGGCATTTGCGCAAGCATTCAAGGAGGCCAGCGACGGTGGCCTATCGGAGGCTTACCGCATCGCGCATACATTGCGAGGTTCCGCTGCGAATATCGGAGCGTCGCTGGTTGCCACGGCAGCCAGCGAGCTGCAGGAGGCCTGCAAGACTGGCGCACCCCAGGAGGAGCTCGACCGACTGTTGGCGAAAGTTGTGGCTGCGTTGTATCCCGTGCTCGAGGGACTGGAGCGTATTGACGCGAATGCTGCGGGCTGAATGAACGATTTCACTGCACGTGACAGGCACGTGAAGAAGCCTAAGCCCCTACTGAACACCGCGCCGTCTGTGCAAAAGGATGACACGCCATGCACATGAGATTGGCACGACGGAAAAGACAATCGATCCTGTGATAGCCCGTTGCGATGCAGCCATGTGTAAGACGATGGACGGGAGCTCGCAACACAAGACGGCCAGCGCAAAAGCCACCGAACGTGCCCATGAAAGTTGGGAATGCGTGCGAAGGAATGCCCGGCAGATCTTCGGTGCGGTGAGGAAGCGGCACGTACGAGCAGGGCGTATGCATGCAGGTCCTGATCGATCCGACATAGTCACGGAGATAAAATCATGATGCTTTCAGCACGAAAAATGGTGGGCCCGTTAGCGCTACTGGTGGCGGTGCTCGCCGGTTGCGGTAATCACGACAACGAGAATGGCAATACACCCCCGCCGGCCCCGGTGAGTTCGGCTGCAGCGCCATCGTCAGCTATGCCTGCGTCAACACCAGCCCCGGCTGGCAATGCAACGACGCCCGCGCCAGCCTATCCGCAGAGTTCACCTGCTCCAGCAACGACAACGCACTGACGTTGCAATCATTGGGCTCTCCGCGGCATGCCGTCCCTGCGGTCGGCATGCCGCGGAGGGCCCTGCGCGCACAAGCGTTCCACAACATCTGTGGCCGGTCTCGGTATTCGAAATGTACAGGGCGATCTGAAGAGTATCGGGACGGATCTGATAGCTGATTGGGTGAAGATCCTTGTCGTTTCAGGTGTTGCGGAACCGTTGGTGATGCGAAGCGACGGAGATTTTTAGCGCGCACGCGCGCCAGCGCGAATGCATCGCTTCGATGTGTCATCGCACGCGCGTAAACTTGGCACTGTCCCCACCCAGGCAGGAGCGATCCATCATGATGCATGCGTGTTCTTCGTTGCTCAGCGCGATTGGCATGACCGTGCCCATCGTTCAGTCGCCGATGGCCGGTGTTTCCTCGCCGGCCATGGCGGCGGCAGTCAGCAACGCCGGTGGGCTCGGTTCGCTGGGCGTGGGGGCGATGACGGCTGAGAAAGCGCGCGATGCTATTCACGCGTTTCGGCAGCTGAGCAAGGGGCCGCTCAACATCAACGTGTTTGCGCACCGACCCGCGCATGCGGATGCAGCGAAGGAGGCTGCGTGGCTCACAAGGCTGGCACCGGAGTTCAAGCGTTTTGGCGCAATGCCTCCGGCATCGCTCAAGGAGATCTACACCTCGTTCCTCGTCGATGAGGCCATGCTTGCGATGTTGGTGGCGGAGCGGCCCACCGTGGTCAGCTTTCACTTTGGCATCCCAAAGCCCGATCAGGTCAAGGCGTTGCACGATGCGGGTGTGTTTCTGATCGGATCGGCAACGAACGTGCAGGAGGCGAAAGCGCTCGAAGCCGCCGGCATGGATGCCATCGTTGCGCAGGGTTATGAAGCGGGTGGGCACCGTGGCATGTTCGATCCCGACGCCGAAGATAGCCGGCTTGGCACGTTTGCGTTGACGCGCCTGCTGGTCGAGAACCTCAGTGTCCCCGTGATCGCTGCTGGCGGCATCATGGATGGCGCGGGCATAGCCGCCGTGTTGAAGCTTGGCGCCGCCGCGGCGCAACTGGGCACTGCTTTTGTAGCAACGGACGAATCGCTGGCCGATGCGGGCTACCGCAAGGCATTGGCGAGCGACGCTGCGTACGCCACGGTGATGACGCGTGCGGTATCCGGCCGGCCGGCGCGCAGCCTGGCTAGCCTTTTCACACGGCTTGGTGCTTCCGTGCCGGACGCGGACGTACCGGATTACCCGATCTGCTACGACGCGGGCAAGGCGTTGAACGCGGCGGGGCGCGCCACCGGCGAGCCGGGTTATGGCGCGCATTGGGCGGGGCAGGGCGCGCCTCTCGCGAGGTCCATGTCCTCGCACGCCCTGATGGAAACCTTGATCGAGGAATGGCGGAAGGCGTCGATCTGACACGGGCGGTCGCGCGATGCCACGCGACCGCGTTCAGTGGGAGCCAGCGGTCCTCGTGCTCATCGGTATCGGAAAGGGCGCGGGGCAGTGCCGACTATGGGAGCTGCGTAATAGCGCTAGCGACTTGGCGCAGCATCCTCGGGTTGCGGCGTCCCGCTAAAACGCACCGAGGCATCGAGCGGGCACATATAGGGCGCGATGGCATGCACGAGGTCTTCAGAGGCGTCAAAACATTTATCGAGCAAGCGAGTGAGCCGCCCGACACGAAGGTGTGGATCCCACGCTATTTGTTGATCCATCGGCCGGATATCACGGACGTCGAATGCGACCTGATCGAGGCCGGGTGCTCTCAGGCAGAACTGGTGGGCGAGGGGCTCGGCATCAGCTGCGTCACCACGTTTCAGGCGCAACTCCGCGACACTGAATTGCCATTCGCTGCCATGAAACACATGGAGCTCGTTATGTGGAATGAAATGGGCGCTGAGCATGGATGGCCTCCATCGATGCACCGTGCGCATAGGCTCGGTGGGTGGAAGCAGGGTGCCCCAGTGGGTGTGTGCAACCCATAGGACTAGTCCTAAATTTGATCATCGTCGCGTTACGATGGATTTCACCCTTATGCCACGGGCCTGCACCCGGTTACGAATCGCGTTTCAAGTCGTCAGCGCTGGTTCCCCGGCTGCGTGTGGAACTGCCGCCGATAGCTGGCTGGCGAGATCGAAAATGTACGCGCGAAGTGCTGGCGAAATGACACGGTCGATCCGAAGCCCACATCCTCAGCGATCTGGTCGATCGAATGACGACTGGTCTCCAGCAGGCGCTGCGCTGCAGCCAGACGATGGTGGAGCAGCCACGGTATAACGGTGGTTCCCGTCTTCTTGCGGAAGTGGCGGCTGAACGTGCGCAGGCTCATACCCGCCCGATCGGCCAGTTGCTCAACGCAAAGCGGTTGTTGCAGGTGCGCAATGGCCCAGTCGAGTGTCTTGCTCAGGGCGTCCGGAGCATCGTCCTTTTGGATAGGATTTTCGATGTACTGGGCTTGGTCGCCATGGCGTTGTGGCGCCACGACCAGGCGTCGCGCGATGCGATTGGCGATGTCGGCGCCCAGGTCACGCCGTACCAGATGCAGGCAACAGTCGATGGCAGCCGCCGTGCCCGCGGAGGTGAGGATGTCGCCGTCGTCGACATAGATCGCATGGCGATCCAGCGTGACGTCGGGGTACGCACGCTCGAATTCATCCGCCCATGCCCAGTGTGTGGACACTGTCCGGCCGTCGAGAAGGCCGGCCTCCGCCAGCACGAACGTGCCCAGGCACAAGCCGACAATGCGGCTTCCCCTGGCATGTGCCCGCCGAAGCGCGCGCAACACGGTTTCCGGTGGGCGTTCGCCAGGGGTGCGCCAAGCGGGCACGATGATGGTATCGGCTAGCTTGAGCGAACCCAGACCGTGCTTCACCTCGATATCGAAGCCGGACATGGTGGCGATGCGCCCCCGCCGTTCGCCACAGATCAATAAGCGATAGCGCGGCACACCCAGCTTGAGCAGGTCGTCGCCAAACACGATGCAAGGAACAGAGAGGTGGAAGGGACTGATTCCATCGAACGCGATGACGGCAATGGTGTGCATGGGAACCGGCGGGTACGGAAGCGGGATCGGGTTGGCCGAAATCTATCATAGGTTGTCATTCAGGCCACTTTTGGGCGGTGCGCCAAATGCGGAACATGGCTGCACCCCATCTTCCGACAGGAGAAAACCATGACGCATCCCACGATCCGCACCATGGCCGGTGCCGGCGCACCGGCGACGCTGGCGCCGAGCCGCACCGCGCTGCTGGTGATCGACTTTCAGAATGAATATTTCGCCGGCCGCATGCCGATTCCCGATGGCGACGCGGCTTTGAGTAACGCACAGCGCCTGATTGCCCATGCGGATGAGGCAGGCATGGCGGTGTATCACGTGCGGCACGTGACGCCACCGGGCAGCCCAGTCTTCGCGGAGGACAGCGATACCGCCGCCTTCCATGCCGACCTGCAGCCTGCCGCGCATCACCATGTGGTGACGAAGTCATCCGTGAGCGTATTTCCCACGACGGATATCGACCGTCAGCTGAAACAGGCGGGCATCGACACGCTGGTAATCACGGGTCTCATGACGCACGCCTGCGTTGCCGGTGCAGCGCGTGACGCCGTGCCGCTTGGCTACGGTGTGATGGTGGTGGCGGACGCGTGCGCCACGCGCGACCTCGACACAGCTGGCGGACAGACCGTAACGCACGCGTCCCTACATCAGGCGGCGTTGGCCACCATCGACGATACCTTCGGCGACATCCTCAGCACGGATGCGTTGATCGCGCTGCCGCTGCGGGATGCGTCTCCCGCCTGACGGCCGCGGGCCGCATACCCATGGGGAAGGGGGCTTACTGGCGCTTGCCAGTTGTGCCGGCAAGCAGTCGCATGGCCGTCTCGCGGTCGGTGTTCGGGCCGGCCTCCGCCCTGGTCAGCATCACGCGGGCGTCGGTGCGAAGGTTTTCGGCACTGGTCTTGTCGCGCAATGCGGTATCGACCTGCGCAAGGTCGGCTTCAATGCGCGCAATAAGTACGCTGGTGTTCGGATCATCGGCATGGGCAGCAGTCAAGGCAGCGTCAAGTTGGGTAGCTGCCTCCCTGTTGCGGCCTAGCTGTTGCAAGGCATCCGCGTACACGATGCGTGCGCGGATCGCCTTCTCCGAGCGTTCGTCGTCCAGCGCGGCATAGATGTCCACGGCCTGGGAGCCGAATGTCACCGCGTGTTCGTAGTCACCCATGGCCGCCATCAACTCCGCTTTCGCGGTAAGCGCAAAGGCCGTGTCCGGGTGCACGTCACGATAGCGCTGCCTGGCCTCGGTCAACGCGTTGTCCGCTTCCGCTCGTGCTTCATCAAGATGCCCGTTGGCGATAAGCATCTCGGCAAGATAGGTGTGGTCGTAACCGCGCCCGTTATCGACATAGTCCACGCCAAGTTGGCGTTGCCTGCGCTCGATGGCATCGCGCATGCCGGCCTCTGCCTCGGCATACGCACCTTGGCGGAAGCGGAGTTTTGCAATGTTGCTGATGCTGATCGCTTCGGTGGGTACCGAGGCGGGTTTTAGCGCCTGGTCCATGGCGATCGATTGGGTGTAGAAGGCCAAGGCTTCATTAAGCCTTCCCTCTTGCATATAGACGGCTGCAAGATCGTTCAAATGCCATGCGGTATGCGCATTCGGGTGCGTGTATGCGCTGGCGTCGATGGCCAGCGCGTCGCGCATGAGCTGTTCACTTTCGCCATAGCGGCCCAGCCGGGTCAGTGCTGCGGAAAGCAAGGTCATGGCATCGGCGACATCGGCATGGTGTGCGCCGAGGTGGCTGCGTTTGCGGGCCAGCGCTTCGCGCAGCAAGGGCTCGGCTCGCTCCGGTCGGCCAGCGTCCCCGTATATCCAGCCCAGATTCAACACGGCTTCGGTCAAGGCTTCGCTGTCGTTCGGAAGAACACGGCGTGCCAACGCCACATCCTGCTCACCGATGGTGATCGCTTTGGCCGACTCGCCGATGCGCTCGTCCAGGCCGGCCAGCCACGCGAGAGCCTGTACGGCTTCCGGCGAGCCTCGCTCGGGCCCGGTCTCAAAGGTGTCGACGGCATGCTGCAATCGTGCGGTGGCTTCGCGTACGCGACCGAGTTCATCGGCTTCCTTGGCGAGCAGATACTCGATGTGCATCGTGCGCCGGTCAGTGGCGCCAAATTGCGCATTGGCCAGCGTTGCTGCTTCCTCCAATGGCTGCCATGCGCGCTCGGGATGGCCGCTGCGGCGTTCAAGGTCGCCGACCAGCGCGAGAATTTCTGCGCGCAGCGCCGGCTGCAAGGCGAAATCCCGATCGGCGCGCTCGCGTCCGCGTGCGAGCAGCTCTTCGGCCGTTTCATTCGACTCGGTACCGTGCGTGGCGCTGTCGAACAGCTCTTCCATAAAGGTTTTGAGGGCATCCGCACGCTGGGCTTCACCGGAAGCGGCCACCGCTTGCGCTTGCGCGTCCCGCGCGGCGTGACGCGCAAGCCGGGCTTCGTGCAGGCCGATCACCGTGGCGCCCGCAAGCAATAGGGCGGTGACCATGCCGATGGAGACGGCAAGTGTGTGGCGCTTGGCGAACGTCAGCGCACGGTAGGCTAGCGTGTCCGTCCTGGCCTGCAAGGGTTTGCCGTCGAGATAACGCTGGATATCCGCGCCCAGGGCCGCCGCACTCGCGTAGCGGCGCGCGGGATCAAGGCGTGTGGCCTCCTGCACAATGGCGTGGAGGTCCACGCCAAGCGTTCGCCGCAAGGCGTCGTCATCGAAAACGGATGCTTTCACATGGGCATCGTCACCGCGATGCGGTTGCTGATCGCTGAGCAGTTCGGCGAGCAGTACGCCCAGGGCGTAAACATCAATGGCCGTGGTGGCGATATCGCCTGCCAGTTGTTCGGGGGCCGCGTACGAACGGGTAAGGCGGCGCGCTTCAGTGCGCGTGCGCTCGCCGTCGCCCGTGAGCAGTTTCGCGATGCCGAAATCCACCAGCTTGACGCACCCATCCGCACCGACAAGCACGTTGTTCGGCTTCAAATCACGATGCACGATCAGGTTGCGGTGCGCATGGTCGACGGCAGAGCACACGTCCAGGAACAGGCCAAGCCGCTCGCGCAAGGACAAGCCACGCAGCGCGCAGTGCGACACCAGGTCGTCACCGGCAACGAACTCGAGTGCGAGGAAGGGTGTGCCTGAGGGGGAGAAGCCCGCATCCAGGAGTTGCGCGATATGTGGATGCTGCAATCGGGCAAGAATGCGTTGCTCGCGCAGAAAGCGCCGTCGCTCATCGGCATCATGCACGTCGATGCGCAGCAGCTTCAACGCGACCGTCTGCGGGCCGCCAGGTAGTTCACGCTCCGCTTCGAACACGCTGGCCATGCCGCCAGCGCCGACAAAACGGAGTATGCGATAACCATCGATGGTCGGCAGGGTATCGGCCTGCTCATCCGCGAGCGTCGGCAGCCATTGCTCCATGCCACGCTCCAGCGCCTCCACGCCGGAGGCGTTGTCGAGAGCCTGCGCCACCAGTACGCGCAACGTGGCGTCATGGCAGTGTTTGCGCAGCCATTCGATCCGCTTGTCGGCGGGCACGTCGAACAGCTGATCAATCAGCGGTTCGATCTCATGCCATCGTTCGGCGAAGGCGGAGTTCATGGGCGGGACGGGTTTCTCAACGGATATAACCCTATAGCGTATTCAATGGGCAGATTGCGACATCGCTTACGCATCGGGCATCAGGCAGGCTGCCAGGAAGGTGCGCGCCTTGAGCCAGTCGCGCTCCACCGTGCGTGCGGTGACGTCCAGTGCCTCGGCGATTTCCGGGCTCGATAGATCCGCAAACAGGCGCAGCTCGGCGACACGGGCGAGGCGAGCATCGGTGGCGGCCAGCCGGGTCAACGCCTCGTCGATGGCAAGCACGTCGATGATGTCCGCCGAGTCCTGTGGAGCGGTTAGTTCGGGTGCCTGCCGTTTCTGAGCCTTGCGCCGCCGCGCGTGGTCGATCAGCAGATGGCGCATCACACGGCTCATGTACGCGTACAGGTGCGCGCGGTCGGCAAACGCCAATTCGTCGCTGGCGATCAGTTTCAGGTAGGCCTCGTGAACCAGCGCGGTGGTTTCCAGCGTGTGCGCAGGTTCGCGCGCGCGCTGGTGCTGCGCAAGGCGACGCAGGGTCGTGTAGATCCGCGGGATCAAAGTGTCGAATGCTGTGGCATCGCCGTTGGCGGCACGCGAAAGCACCTGGGTGATCTGCGGCTCCGCGTTCATGTGTGTCGACCTTCCTTTGGCCGTGTCGGTATCCAACTCCCTTTTGCGCTGTAAAGGGAGATGGCGAAATTCGGAACGACCACAAACCCAGGGAATGCCATCACCCGTCGCATCCAAGAGAGGATAGAAGTCATGTCGAATCATCGCGCTACGTACGGCCGACTCACAAGGGCCGCAGTCGCTTTCGGGCTAGCCTTCGCCAGCCTTGCGGGTGTTGCTTTCGCCGACGACGGTAACGCCATCACGCCCGGCAGCTATACCTATCAGTCGCTCGATTATCCCGGCTCATCACAAACCATCTACTGGGGCATCAACGATTTCGGTGATCTGGGTGGCCAGTTTGCGCTCAACGGCGGCACTGCGCATGCCATGGTGTATCGCCACGGTCGTTTCGAATTGCTCGACCCGGCGATGTTAGGCACCTACTTCAGTGCGGCGGGCGGTCCCAACGATCTGGGTAACACTTACGGCGGCTATGCGGATGCAACCGGCGCGCAGCATGGCTTTGTGATCAACGGCAAGCGTTTCGAAACGGTGGACTTCCCCGGCCATCTCAACTCGAACGTGGACGGCTACAACGAGTTCGGCACCATCCTGGGTGTGTACTGGGATGCTGATGGCGCGTTCCACGGCATTCTGCGTCGCGGGCACGGTTGGGACACGCCGTTTGATGTGGCAGGTGCCGCCGAAACGTATCCGTTGGGTATCAATGACCTCAACCAGTCCGTGGGCTATTGGGACACCAATCCGAAAGCGCCCCAACCGCACGGCTTTTATCGCGACGCGAACGGGACGATCACCACGATCGACGTGCCCGGCGCCAGCAATACGGTGGTTTTTGCCATCAATGACGTTGGGCAGATCGCCGGCTATTTCTGGGGCGCGACGGGCCCCATGCATTCCTTCATCCTGCAGGACGGCAAGTTCATCCAGCTCGATATGCCGGGCTCGACCGGTACAGCGGTGACCACCATCAACAATTTTGGCGTGGTGTCCGGTTACTACCGTGATGCGAATCATCAGGACCACGGCTTCATCGCTACGCCGACGGCGCTGTCGCATCCACACTGAGCGGGAAGAGGGCTCCGCAGGGACGCGGAGCTTTCTTTTTTATCGGTGAGACTCGTCATGATCCATCGCCGACATTCCGTCGGCGATGGATCGTTCGCGCATTAAAAGTGCACGACGGTGCGAATCGACTTGCCTTCATGCATGAGGTCGAATGCCTCGTTGATGCCGGTGAGCGGCTTGGTATGCGTCACGAACGGTTCCAGTTCGATCTTGCCAGCCATGGCGTCTTCCACCATGCCAGGCAACTGCGAACGGCCTTTCACGCCACCAAAGGCGGTGCCCAGCCACTTGCGCCCCGTCACCAACTGGAACGGGCGCGTGGAGATTTCCTGCCCCGCGCCAGCCACGCCGATGATCACGGACTGTCCCCAGCCGCGGTGCGCGCATTCCAGCGCCGCGCGCATGACGTTGACGTTGCCGATGCATTCGAAGCTGTGATCCACGCCCCAGCCGGTCATGTCAACGATCACCTGCTGGATCGGCTTGTCGAAATCCTTGGGATTCACGCACTCGGTGGCGCCGAAACGTCGCGCCAGTTCGAACTTGCCGGGGTTGGTATCGATCGCGATGATGCGACCGGCCTTGGCCAGCTTGGCGCCCTGGATCACAGCCAGGCCGATACCGCCCAGGCCGAACACCGCTACGGAATCGCCTTCCTGCACCTTCGCCGTGTTCTTCACTGCGCCAAGCCCTGTGGTCACGCCACAGCCCAGCAGGCACACCTGCTCGGGGTTGGCATCCGGACTGATCTTGGCGAGCGACACCTCGGCAACCACGGTGTATTCGCTGAAGGTGGAGCAGCCCATGTAGTGGTAGATCGGCTGCCCGTTGTAGCTGAAGCGGCTGGTGCCATCGGGCATGACACCCTTGCCCTGCGTGGCACGCACAGACACGCACAGGTTGGTCTTGCCGCTCTTGCAGAACAGGCACTCGCCGCACTCTGCGGTGTAGAGCGGAATCACGTGATCACCAGGCTTCACGCTGGTGACGCCTTCGCCCACTTCCACCACGATGCCTGCGCCTTCATGGCCGAGCACGACAGGGAACAGACCCTCCGGATCATCGCCCGATAGCGTGAATGCATCCGTGTGGCACACACCCGTATGGGTGATCTTCACCAGCACTTCGCCCTTGCGGGGTGGCTCGACGTCGATCTCCACGATCTCCAGGGGCTGGCCCGGTCCGAATGCAACAGCAGCACGTGATTTCATGACAGTCCTCGAAACAAGGGAAAACAAAAAAGAGCGCTGCCGCATGGGCAGGCGCGGGCATGGGTCAGCGCAGATACGAGCGCACGAGAGAGACGACGTCGTCGATGGATTTCTCCGGCGTGCCGTTGGCGTTCGCCAGATGGGCGAACTCCTCGCGCAGATGGCTCTCCAGCACGCCGGCCATCAGCCCGTTGATCGCACCGCGTACGGCGGCAATCTGCTGGAGGATCGGGCCGCATTCCGCACCGTTCTCCAGCGCATTCTCCAGCGCGTCGAGCTGGCCTCGCACGCGGCGGACGCGCGCAAGGACGCGCTTTTTCTCTTCGACGGAATGGGGCATGCCGATGCCTCGCCTATACTGGGGTGGGGTATATATATCACATACTCCCCGATAGTATGTTTCCGGGTGGAGCTTTCAGGCGAAAACGCCGCCGCACCCATGGTTCACCATGGCGTGCGAAGCAGTTGTCAGCGTCGCCTTATACCGGCGATGCGCGAGGGCAGTATGCGTAATGCCCGGAATACCTGTTGCGTCAGAAGCAGCATGGCAAAGCCCGCCAGGATGCCGAGCAAGCGCTCCACGCCAGGTCCGATATTTGCGCTGGCGTAACGGTCGGGCACCAGCACGACCAGGAAGGCGAGTGCGAACTGCACACCGATATAACCGTAGCGATGCGGGCCGTTTTCGATATGGCGGCCTATCGCCACGCCAAGGCACAGGCCGAGCGTGATGAGCACAACGTTGTGACCGCAGGACAACAGAATGGCGATGGCGAGCAGGGCGCCTAAGCTGCAGCCGATGAAGCGATGAACCATACGCGTGGATACGACTTTGCGATTCGCGTCGAGGCTGGCCAGAGGGACTGCCATCACCGCCATCACGGTAATGCCTGCCTGGATCAGCGCGGGGAGGGCGACCCAGTGATAGAACAGCGGCACCAGTGCGGCAGCGATGCCGGCCTGCAATGCATGCCATGCCGCATTCGGATGCCATCCGAACTGGGACACCGCCGGCTTGGGTGGCTGGCCCGGCATCCAGCGGCGCAAG
>NZ_JAELTQ010000613.1 GCF_016428905.1 Dyella sp. ASV24
GCTATGCGCGCAGGTCATCTGCTCCATCGTGCGCTTGGTCAACGTGCTGCCACCCGCATGCGCGATGGCGGCGCTGATACCCCGACGCAACGCGATGTACTGCTTGCTGAAGTCAGTGTCCTTGAACCTGTCTCTTATACACATCTCCGAGCCCACGAGACAGGACAGGCCATCGCGTATGCCGTCTTCTGCTTGAAAAGGGGGGGGGGGGGGGGGGGGGGGGGGGGGGGGGGGGGGGGGGGGGGGGGGGGG
>NZ_JAELTQ010000614.1 GCF_016428905.1 Dyella sp. ASV24
GGGTGTGCGAGATGTACGCACCGCGATCCAGGTCGTTGACGTACAGCGTCGGCACGACTTCGATACCGGCCTTGCGGAAGTTTTCCAGCTGCTCGGCGGTGATTTCGTCGTTGGCCTGGGCCAGCAGCTGTCTCTTATACACATCTCCGAGCCCACGAGACAGGACAGGCCATCGCGTATGCCGTCTTCTGCTTGAAAAGGGGGGGGGGGGGGGGGGGGGGGGGGGGGGGGGGGGGGGGGGGGGGGGGGGGG
>NZ_JAELTQ010000615.1 GCF_016428905.1 Dyella sp. ASV24
TGCCTTTCAGCCGATCGACAGCAAGGACCTGAGCCTGTGCGAGCACATGGGCTGGACGGACGACACCACCGGCGCCTTCGGCAGCGTAGATGTCACCGACAATCGCGCGCGCTACCTGGTGTTGTACCTGTCTCTTATACACATCTCCGAGCCCACGAGACAGGACAGGCCATCGCGTATGCCGTCTTCTGCTTGAAAAGGGGGGGGGGGGGGGGGGGGGGGGGGGGGGGGGGGGGGGGGGGGGGGGGGGGG
>NZ_JAELTQ010000616.1 GCF_016428905.1 Dyella sp. ASV24
TGCCAGGCCGTTGCGAGCGGCTTCGGCTGTGCGCACATTGGCGCGCACGGAGACGTTCATGCCGATGTAGCCGGTTGCACCGGACAGCACCGCACCGATCGCGAAACCGATCGCCGTGCCCCAATCCCTGTCTCTTATACACATCTCCGAGCCCACGAGACAGGACAGGCCATCGCGTATGCCGTCTTCTGCTTGAAAAGGGGGGGGGGGGGGGGGGGGGGGGGGGGGGGGGGGGGGGGGGGGGGGGGGGGG
>NZ_JAELTQ010000617.1 GCF_016428905.1 Dyella sp. ASV24
GTTGATCTGTTCAAGTCCGCCGGCCTGGACTTCGAAGCCCTGAAGAAACAGGCGCAGACGCGCGACTTCAAGCCGGTGGTGCTGAAGGGTGAGACCTTCTCGGCCAACTACAAGATCAACTCCAAGGCTGTCTCTTATACACATCTCCGAGCCCACGAGACAGGACAGGCCATCGCGTATGCCGTCTTCTGCTTGAAAAAGGGGGGGGGGGGGGGGGGGGGGGGGGGGGGGGGGGGGGGGGGGGGGGGGGGG
>NZ_JAELTQ010000080.1 GCF_016428905.1 Dyella sp. ASV24
AGCGCTGTGGTACCACCCGATCCCATCCCGAACTCGGAAGTGAAACGCAGCTGCGCCGATGGTAGTGTGAATCCTCATGCAAGAGTAGGTCACCGCCAGGGGCTTTATCCCTCAAACGCCTTCCCATCCGGGAAGGCGTTTGTCTTTGCGCGGGTGGAAAATCTTGAGCGCGACGATGATGCGTAGACCAGCGTTCTCCTGAACGATCAAACGTGACTCGATGTCCTGCATCGCATAAATTTGCGATCATTCGTAGTCCTACTCTGACTATGTGATGTGCATGACGACTCCGCAGAAGAGCCGCCCTGGTCCGCTTCCGTATCTGATCTTCTCTTCCCGCTGGCTGCAGCTGCCGCTGTATCTCGGCCTGATCGTTGCCCAAGCGATTTACGTCGTGCAGTTCCTCCGCGAGCTGTGGCACTTGGTCGATGCCACGCTGTTCGGCCATATCGCGCCGGGCGCGTCGGCGGACAGCGCTGAAACGACCATCATGCTGACCGTACTCGGCCTGATCGACGTGGTGATGATCTCCAATCTGCTGGTGATGGTGATCGTTGGCGGTTACGAAACCTTCGTGTCCCGTCTGAAGCTGGAGAACCATCCTGATCAGCCGGAGTGGCTGTCGCACGTGAATGCCACGGTGCTCAAGGTGAAGCTGGCGATGGCGATCATCGGCATTTCGTCGATTCACCTGCTCGCGACCTTCATCAAGGCCGCCTCCCTCGATGCCGAAACGATCAAATGGCAGCTGCTGCTGCATCTGGCATTCGTGGTATCGGCGCTTGCGCTCGCCTTCATCGATCGCATCATGCAGCCCAGCGGCAAGCCCGCTACGCATTGAGGTTGCCCGCGGCCCCGCGCATGCGGGGCCGATGTTGCTACGCTTAATGTGTCACCCATCGCGTGCAGGAGTGGAAGGGCGTGAAGCAGCGTTACATCCTTGCCCTGGACCAGGGAACCACCAGCTCGCGAGCGATTCTGTTCGACCACTCGGGTTCAGTCGCTGGCGTCGCACAGCGCGAGTTTGCGCAGATCTTCCCCCAGCCAGGTTGGGTTGAGCACAGTCCGCGCGACATCCTCACCAGCGTCCTGGTCACCGTGACGGAGTTGCTCGCCAATACACAGGTGGAGCTTTCGGACATCGCGGCGATCGGCATCACGAATCAACGTGAAACCACCGTGGTCTGGGATCGCGCTACGGGGCAACCCATTCACAACGCCATCGTCTGGCAATCGCGTCAGAGCATCGAGATCTGCGAGCAACTGCGTCGTGATGGATACGAGCCGCTTGTACGGGAGCGCACGGGTCTATTGATCGATGCCTATTTTTCAGCGACCAAGTTGCGCTGGATACTCGACCACGTTGATGGAGCGCAAGCACGCGCGGAACGCGGTGAGCTGTTGTTCGGAACGATCGATAGCTGGTTGATCTGGAACCTTAGCGGTGGCTCGGCGCATGTGACGGACGTGAGCAATGCAGCCCGGACCCTGCTCTACGACATCCATCGTCGTTGCTGGGACGATGACCTGCTCGCCATGTTGAATATTCCGCGCGCGGTGTTACCGGACGTGCGTTCCAATAGCGAGATCTACGCCCATACCGCCCCGACACAGTTTTTCGGTGCGAGCCTGCCGATCGCTGGTGTCGCCGGTGATCAGCAAGCCGCGCTCTTTGGGCAGGCTTGTTTCAGTCCCGGTATGGCCAAGAACACCTACGGCACCGGCTGCTTCATGCTGCTGAACACCGGCGGACAGGCAGTTCCGTCCAAGCATGGGTTGTTGACCACGATCGCCTGGCAGTTGGGCGATCGCGTCGACTATGCCCTCGAGGGAAGCATTTTCGTTGCGGGATCGGTGATTCAATGGCTTCGTGATGGCCTGCGGATGCTGGGCAAGGCTTCAGACTCTCAGGCCTATGCAGAGCGCGTCGCTTCCAGTGAAGGTGTTTACATGGTGCCGGCCTTTGTCGGGCTGGGCGCGCCGTACTGGCGTAGCGATGTGCGTGGTGCTGTCTTCGGTTTAAGTCGAGGTACAAGTAAGGAACATTTCGTGCGCGCGGCGCTGGAATCGATGGCTTACCAGTCGCGTGATGTACTGATGGCCATGGAGGCGGACGCCGGCCTTGCGCTGAAGGAACTGCGTGCGGATGGCGGCGCGATAGCGAACGATTTCATGGCGCAATTTCAGAGTGATATGCTCGGCGTTCCCGTACTACGCCCGCGTGTACAGGAAACCACGGCGCTGGGCGCCGCCTATCTTGCAGGGTTGGCGGTTGGTTTCTGGGAGAGCTGTGAGGAGATCGCGGCGCTATGGCAAGTGGACCGGCGATTTACGCCGATCATGCGGAAAACCGAGCGCGACCGACTATATCGGGGGTGGCGGGATGCGGTCGAGGCCACCATGGGTTTTCGCGTTGACTGAAACAAAAAGGCCTCCCGAAGGAGGCCTTTTTTGAACGCGCGATACGGAGCTAATAGCCGTATGGACGGCTATTTTCAGTCGATCGCGTAGCCGAACTGTTCCTTGAACTCCGTCGAAAATTGCGCGTAATCGAAGTGCTGATTCTGCGTGCCCGGATGCTCAACTTTCAGCGCGCCCATCAACGAGGCCATGCGGCCCACGGTCGCCCAATCCTTGCCCTTCATGATGCCGAAGATGAGGCCGGCGCGGTATGCGTCGCCGCAGCCGGTGGGATCCACCACCTGACGCTCGCGCGCCGGCGGAATCTCATGGACGGTGCCGTCCGTGTGGATCAGCGAACCGCGCGGCCCCAGCGTGACGATGTAAGCCTTCACGCGCGAAGCGATCTCCTCCGCGCTCCAGCCGGTGCGCTGCTGCAGTAGCTGCGACTCGTAGTCGTTGACGATGACGTATGTGGCCTTCTCGATCATCGAGCGGAATTCCGCGCCGTCGAACAGCGGCATCGCCTGGCCCGGATCGAAGATGAAGGGAACGCCGCGCGCGGCGAACTCGTCCACGTGCTGCAGCATGGCGTCGCGGCTGTCCGGCGCCACGATGGCGAAGGTCGTATCCGGAATGTCGCGCACATGGTTGGTATGCGCGTTGAGCATGGCGCCCGGGTGGAACGCCGTGATCTGGTTGTTGTCCAGGTCAGTCGTGATGAAGCATTGCGGGGTGAACTGATCATCGAACACTCGAACGTAGTCGAGGCGGATGCCGCACTTCTCCATATGGGCCTGGTAGGGGCCAAAGTCCTGACCCACCGTGGCCACCGGCACCGGATCGGCACCAAGCAGTTTCAGGTTGTAAGCGATGTTGCCGGCGCAGCCACCGAACTCGCGGCGCATCCGCGGGACCAGGAACGACACGTTCAGGATGTGGACCTGATCCGGAAGGATGTGATTTTTGAACTGGTCCTGGAACACCATGATGGTGTCGTAGGCGAGCGATCCGCAGATGACGGCAGACATGATGCGAGGATATTCCCTGGCAGATGGATGGCAGACCGGGCGGCGTAAGCACCAGCCTGGCTCAAAGTTCCAGATCATACCGGTTACCGGGCATGATCGCGACTTTCTTGCGAACGCGCCGGTCGGGCAGGAGCCTCTGAAAATCGTCTATCACAGCGTAAAACAAAGGCTTTCTTAACGAGATTGTCCTTGCGATTCGGGGGTTTGCTGACTAGACTGGCGCGCTTACTTTTTAGCCACAGCCGGCGCGCGGCGGACCCATGTTCAAGAAGTTTCGCGGATTTTTCTCCAACGACATTTCGATCGACCTCGGCACGGCCAACACCCTCATTTACGTGCGGGGTCAGGGCATTGTCCTGAACGAGCCGTCGGTGGTGGCTATCCGTCAGGACCGCGGCCCAGGTGGCCCGCGTGCCGTGGCTGCCGTCGGTAGCGATGCCAAGAAGATGCTGGGTCGCACGCCGGGCAATATCGCCACGGTGCGTCCGATGAAGGATGGCGTGATCGCCAACTTCTCGATGACCGAAGCGATGCTGCAGCACTTCATCAAGCAGGTGCACAAATCGCGCATGCTGCGCCCGAGCCCGCGTGTGCTTGTGTGCGTGCCTTGCGGTTCGACCCAGGTGGAGCGCCGCGCCATCAAGGAATCGGCTGAAGGCGCCGGTGCCCGCGATGTGTTCCTGATCGAGGAGCCGATGGCCGCCGCGATCGGTGCCGGCATCCCGGTGCACGAGGCTCGTGGCTCCATGGTGCTGGATATCGGTGGTGGCACGTCCGAAGTGGCGGTGATCTCGCTGAACGGCATCGTCTACTCGCAGTCCGTACGCGTGGGTGGCGACCGTTTCGACGAAGCCATTATCAACTACGTGCGCCGCAATCACGGCACCTTGATCGGTGAATCGACGGCCGAGCGCATCAAGCTGGAAATCGGCTGCGCGTTCCCGCAGACCGACGTGAAGGAGATCGAGATCTCCGGCCGTAACCTGGCCGAAGGCGTGCCGCGTATGTTCACCATCAACTCCAACGAGGTGTTGGAGGCGCTGCACGAACCGCTGTCGGGCATCGTGGCCGCGGTGAAGTCGGCACTCGAGCAGACCCCGCCGGAACTGTGCTCTGACGTCGCTGAGCGCGGCATCGTGCTCACCGGTGGCGGCGCCCTGCTGCGTGACCTGGATCGCCTGATCTCCGAGGAAACGGGTCTTCACGTGCAGGTGGCCGATGAGCCGCTGACTTGCGTGGCTCGTGGCGGCGGCAAGGCGCTGGAGCTGATTGATCAGCACGGCAGCGACTTCTTCGCTCCCGAGTAATTCAAAAAAGGGGCGGGGTAGTCATGGCGCTCGCGCGCGAGGAATCCTCGCCCCTGTTTGCCGGCACTGTCGCCGGTACGCTCAGACTCATCATTTATCTCGCGCTGGCCATGGTGCTGATGGTGCTCGACCATCGGAACGGCTGGATCTGGCGCTTGCGTTACACCACCTCCGTGCTGGTCGAACCGGTGTATCGACTCGCCAGCCTGCCCGCGACAGGTATGCGCTCTCTCAGCGTTGCGTTCTCCGATCGCAAGTTGCTTACGGAGCAGAACCAGCGTCTACGCGAAGATCTGCTGCTGGCCAATGCCAAGCTCAATCGCATGGCCGCCGTGGCTGAACAGAACCAGCGCCTGAAAGAGCTGCTGGACACGCAGCACAGCCTTGACCTCAATGTGCAATTGGCCCGCGTTATTGACGTCGACCTCGGCACGTCCCGCCGCCGCATGCTGGTCAACCTGGGCACCCATGACGGTGTGAAGCCGGGTCAGGTAGTCATCGATGCCCACGGCGTGATGGGGCAGGTGGTGGAAGTCATGCCGCGCACGTCGCTAGTGATGCTGGTGACTGATCCCGACCACGCCATCCCCGTGGTGATCGAGCGCACCGGGTTTCGTACGGTGGCCTACGGTACGCGTGAAGGCGACCTGCTCAGCCTGCCGAACATCTCGATGGCGGCCGACGTGCATCCCGGCGACAAGCTACTGACTTCCGGGTTGGGCGGACGTTTCCCGCCGGGCTTTCCTGTGGGTGAGATCCAGAGCGTCGAGCCGGCAGCGTCGGGCCTGTTCCTTGAAGGCCGTGCACGGCCTGCTGCTGATCTGGATCGCAGCGACAACGTGCTGTTGCTGCATGATCTCGCCGAGCCTGCGGGGCCGCCTGAACCCGCCGTGCAGGCGGGACCTCCGTCTGATCTTGCCCCGGCGCCAGCACCCGCGACCAGCACGGCACCGCCGGCGCGCCCGAATGCGGCTCCGTCTGCCGCAGCGTCCGCCACCACGAATCCGGCGGTACAGCCATGAGCAAACCTCGCGTCAGCCTGTTGTGGTTCGTAGGCACGCTGGTGTTCAGCGTGTTGTTCATGCTGGTTCCGTTGCCGGCGCCGTTGCAGCCGTTCAAGCCGTACTGGCCGGCCCTGTTCCTGCTGTACTGGGCGCTGGAATCCGGCGATCGCGTCACGCTGGGCCTGGCTTTCGTCGTCGGCCTGTTTGCTGACCTGCTCGATGGCGTGTTGCTGGGTGAGCAAGCCATGCGCCTGTGTGCGCTCGTGTTCATTGCGCTGCGTTTCCGCTCGCGACTGCGCTTCTTCCCTATGTGGCAGCAGACGCTGGCCGTGTTGGCTTTGTTGCTGAACGACCGTGTGCTGCTGCTGATCGTGCGCACTTTTGCGGGCGATTCATTGCCAACCGCAACGTGGTGGATCTCGCCGTTCATTGGCGCTGTGCTGTGGCCGTTCCTGTTCCTGCTCATGGACGACCTGCGTATGCGCTTGCGCATCCAATAACGCCATGGCATTGCGGCGACGCTCCATCAAGGACACGCGCGGCGAAGCCACGCTGTTCCGCGTGCGCGCCATGGTCGGCTTTGCCCTGATTCTGATGGGGCTGGGCGTACTGGTAGCGCGCTACCAATACCTGCAGGTGCAGCGCCACGACGAGTTCGCGCTGCGCTCGGAAAACAACCGAGTGAAGCCGCGCGCCATCCCGCCGGCGCGTGGCCTCATCTTCGATCGCAATGGCGTGTTGCTGGCCGACAACGTGCCGGCCTTCCGTCTGGAAGTGGTGCCTGAGCAGATCAAGGATATGCCGGCCATGCTGGCCGCCATTCGCGAGGTGGTGCCGCTGGATGATGGCGACATTGACGCGTTCAAGAAGCAGCTCAAGCAGAATCGCCGCTTCGATAGCGTGCCGCTGAAGTTGCACCTCACCGAGGACGAAATCGACCGCTTTGCCATCAGCCGCTGGCGTTTCCCCGGTGTGGACGTGGTGCCATACCTCACGCGGCGTTATCCGTATGGCCCGCTGTTTGCGCATGTGGTGGGTTACGTGGGTCGTATCGACGCGGACGACATGACCCGCCTGGACGCCGACCGATACAAAGGCACCAGCCACGTCGGTCGCAGCGGTCTGGAGCGCTCGTACGAGGACATGCTGCACGGCGAGCCGGGTTACGAGCTGGTCGAGGTGAACGCTGACGGTCGTGTGCAGCGCGTGCTGGAAACCCATGCACCCACGCCGGGCAAGAATCTTTATCTGAGCATCGACGTGCGCGTGCAGAAGGCGGCGACTGAGGCGTTCCAGGGGCGTCCGGGCTCAGCTGTAGCGATCGATCCGCGCAATGGCCAAGTGATGGCCATGGTCAGCGTGCCGAGCTACGACCCGAACTTGTTCGTCAACGGTATCAGCAAGGCGGACTACACCGGCTATATGACCGCCGAGGACAAGCCGCTGCTCAACCGCGCGCTCAAGAGTGCCTATCCGCCCGGTTCCACCGTGAAGCCGTTCCTTGCGCTGGGTGGTCTCGAATTGGGTATCCGCCGTCCCGAGGACACGGTGCTATCGACCGGTGAGTTCTGCATTCCTGGCCAGCAGCGTTGCTATCGCGATGACACGCGTGGGGGCAACGGTACCGTGAACATGGTGCGGGCTATCCAGCTCTCCACCAACACGTACTTCTACAAGCTTGCGTTGGACATGGGCATTGATCGCCTTGCTAGCTGGATGGGCAGTCTGGGTTTTGGCAAGAAGACTGGCATCGATTTGCTGGGCGAGTCAGAAGGCATTCTGCCATCTCGCGAATGGAAGGCCACTCGCAGCAAGTACCCCTGGTTCCAAGGTGAAACCGTCATCGCGGGTATCGGTCAGGGCTATTGGAACGTCACTGCGTTGCAGCTCGCGCATGCCACAGCGACGTTTGCAGGCCACGGCACGCCATATGCACCCCGACTGGTCATGGCGACCCAGCAGGTGAAAGAGCGGCCGGTGGCGTTACCCAATCCAGCAACAGGGCCGTCGCTGATCCATAAGCCGCACGATTGGGATGTAGTGAATCAAGGCATGCTGGCCGTGGTTAACGAAGTGGGCGGTACGGCCAAGGGGCAGTTCACCGGCTTCCCGTATCTGGTCGCTGGCAAGAGCGGTACGGCAGAGCGCTTCTCCCGCCGCAGTAACGATTACGACACCAACAAGAACACGTCCTATCTGGCCACTCGTCACCGCGCCTGGTTCATTGCGTATACCCCGGTCGAGTCACCGCGCATCGCCGTGGTCGCCATGCTGGAGGCCGGCGCCTGGGGTGCCCAGGATGCGGGCCCCATCGTGCGCAAGATCATGGAGGCCTGGATTGCCTCGACCGGTGGCCCCGTGCCGGCCAAGAACAACGAGGCTGCGCCCAGCCCGGCATCCAGTGCGCCCTACATCCCGGACGTGCCCGAAGACACGCCGGTCGCCACGCCTGCCGACATGTCCGCCATGCCAGCCGAAAGCACCAGCACGACAGGGAACGATGACGGAGGGAACCCATGATTGATGCCCTCCAGGAACGTCTCGTCCGCTTTCTGCAGCGCGTGGTCAAGCGGCCGCGCATCGACATTCCACTGGCGCTTGGCTTGATCACGCTGGCGACGGTAGGTCTGGTGACGCTCTACAGCGCCAGCGGCGGCAATATGCCAATGATCGCTGGTCAGGCCGCGCGCTTCGCCATGGGCGGCGTGCTCGTGCTGCTGATCTCGCGCATTCCACCGTCGGTACTGCGCACCTGGACGCCATGGCTCTATGCCGGCAGTGTTTTCTTGTTGCTGGTGGTGGCCGCCATCGGCGAGGTGCGCAGCGGCTCCAAGCGTTGGCTGGACCTGGGCGTGCTGTCGTTCCAGCCGTCGGAGTTGCTCAAGCTCACTATGCCGATGATGGTGGCGTGGTACCTGCACCCCCGACAGCTGCCGCCAAGCTGGAAGGACATCATCGCGGTCGGCATCCTTATCGGTATTCCGGCGGGCCTCATCGCCGAGCAGCCTGACCTTGGCACTGCGCTGCTGGTGTCGGCGGCCGGTGCGTTCGCCTTGTTCCTGTCCGGTATGCGCTGGTGGAAGATCGGCAGCCTGCTGGGCGCCGTGGGCGCCATGATCCCGGTGGCCTGGCACTTCCTGCACGAGTACCAGCGCAACCGCGTGCGCACATTGCTGGATCCGGAATCAGACCCCTTGGGCAACGGCTGGCACATCATCCAGTCGCAGATTGCCGTCGGCTCTGGCGGCCTGTTCGGCAAAGGCTGGCAGCACGGCACGCAGTCGCGGCTGGACTTCCTGCCCGAACACACCACCGACTTCATTTTTGCCGTGTTCGCTGAAGAATTCGGGCTGGTTGGCGTGATCTGCCTGATGCTGCTCTACGCCTTCATCATCGGCCGTTGCCTGTGGATCGCCATGGAAGCGCGCGACACGTATTCGCGCCTGCTGGCGGGCGCCATTGGCATGAGCTTCTTCGTCTACGTGTTCGTCAATGGCGGCATGGTGGCGGGCATGTTGCCGGTGGTGGGCGTGCCTATGCCGCTGATCAGTTACGGCGGCACCTCGGCCGTGTCGCTGCTGACCGGCTTTGGTGTGCTGATGTCGATCTACGCCAACCGGAAGATCCACAAGTAGTCGCGCCCTTGCTCGTGCGCCTTGCAGCATCCCTGCGCGTCTCAAATCTCCGATAAACCAGCCGTTTTTCGCTGTCCGCATGCTAGGCTAGTTGCGTAGCCGTTTCGACAGTGAAGTCATTCATGCCCTCGATTCCCGCGTCGCTCCCGACTCGTCGCCTCGTTGCCACGCTGGGCCTTCTTTTCGCCACGGCATGCATGCCGGCCCTCGCAGAAACCCATCCCGGACAGAATCAGCTGGTCACTGAAGTGGCCCGCGATACGGGCAAGAGCACGACATCGCTCAACGCCTTGCTGGATGGTGCGAAGAAGCAGCAAAGCATTCTCGATGCGATCAGCCGGCCAGCCGAAGCGAAGCCATGGAAGGATTACCGGCCGATCTTCATCACGCCGCAGCG
The DNA here is from genome assembly GCF_016428905.1 of Dyella sp. ASV24. GTDB lineage: Bacteria > Pseudomonadota > Gammaproteobacteria > Xanthomonadales > Rhodanobacteraceae > Dyella. Next base: position 9,775 of record NZ_JAELTQ010000080.1, read on the forward strand.
CATCAACGATGGCATTGCGTTCTATCGCCAGCACCGCGCGCTGTTGGAAAGCATTGGCAAGCAGTACGGCGTGGCGCCCGAATACATCGTGGCCATCGTCGGCGTGGAAACCTCGTACGGCAAGGTCACCGGCAAGTACAAGGTGCTCGACGCACTAGTGACGCTGGGCCTGTACTACCCGCCGCGCGCTACGTTCTTCCGCGAGCAGCTCAAGACGCTGCTGGAACTCCCGGATAACCATCTCGCCGGCCCGGTGGATACGCTCACCGGCTCGTACGCGGGTGCACAGGGTTGGGGTCAGTTCATGCCATCCAGCATCCGCGATTTCGGCGTGGACGCAGATGGCGATGGTCACATCGACCTGAAGAACTCGTTGCCGGACATCTTCGCCAGCATCGCCAATTACTTTGCCAAGCATGGCTGGCAGACGGGCGGCCCGGTGGCTGCACCGGCGCGGGCCGATGGCGCCGCACGTGCGATTGCCGTCAAGGACTCCAAGCCACAGTGGCCGCTCGAGCAGCTCGAGGCGTGGGGCTATGCACCCGTGCAGTCGTTCAATCCGGCTCAGGCGAGCAGCCTGCAGTCGCTGCAGGGCGCGGATGGCACGGAGTACTGGTTCACCTTCCAGAATTTCTATGTGATCACCACCTACAACCGCAGTCCGCTGTATGCGCTGGCCGTGCACCAGCTGGCACAAGCGATTGCGGAAGGGGCGAACGGGATGGATGCCACGCAATGAGGTGGCGGCTTGCGCTGCCACTCCTGCTGATGGCGCTGCTGGCGGGTTGCAGCGGCGGCAAGACGCGTCCCTCCACGAGTCACGGCAGTTCGTCGTCGCGGGGCGGTTATTCGTCCGGCAGTAGCTCTTCGTCGTCTTCGTCGCGCGGCGGTGTCAACGACGATATCAGCCGTCCCCAGGGCAGTCGCTATCGCGATGATGCAGACAGCGTGCCTGCCGGCCCGCCGCCGGAGGTCATCGCCAAACTGCCCGAGCCCGTGCCGAAAGTGGAGCCGCGCGCGCTGTATGGCAACAAGTCGCCGTATACCGTGCTGGGCCAGACCTACAACGTGCTGGCTTCACCCAATGGCTATGTGGAGCGCGGCATTGCCTCGTTCTACGGCAACAAATTCCACGGGTACAAGACCTCGAGTCTCGAGGACTACGACATGTACCAGTTCAGCGCCGCGCACAAAACGCTGCCCATCCCCAGCTATGCGCGTGTGACCAATCTCGAGAACGGCAAGAGCGTGATCGTACGCATCAACGATCGCGGCCCGTTCCACGAAAACCGCGTCATCGATCTGTCCTACGCCGCTGCTGTGCGCATCGGCGTGTGGCCCAAGGGTACGGGGCTGGTGGAAGTGCGTGCCATCGATCCCTCGCAGCCGCTTTCGGCACAAACCCTGCCGCCGCCACCGCCGCCGCCCAAACCTGCCAGCCCAGGGCCCGGAATTTACCTGCAAGTGGGTGCATTCTCGGACGCCACCAATGCGGAGCGGGTGGCGCAGCAGTTGCGCGCTGCCAATTTTGCGCCGGTACAGGTGGTGAATGCCCAAATCAACGGTCGCAACATCCAGCGCGTGCGCGTGGGACCGCTTGCTGGCGTTGACCAGGCCGACGATGTCACCTCGCGCATCGAGAATATGGGGCTGCCGCGGCCGCAGGTCGCGGTAGACTGACGTATTGAGTTTTCTTGCGGCGCCCCGGCGTCGCGATAGCCATTGGACCGAACCGAACGATGAACCTGATCCGCCGTACCCTCTCTTCACTTGCCGTCGCCGCCCTGGTCGTCGGCACAGCTGTCGCCCAGCAGACGCCGCCCAAGCCCGTTCCGGTGCCGCGGCCGGTGACGCCGGAGGCACCCGTGCCACCGCCGCCGGATGTCGATGGCAAGAGCTGGGTGTTGATGGATTACGCCACCGGCCAGGTGTTGGCATCCAAGGAGCCGGACCTGCGCGTGGAGCCGGCCTCGATCACCAAGATCATGACCGACTACGTCGTCTCGGCCGAAGTTGCCAACGGCAAGGTCCACATGACCGATCCGGTCAACATCAGCGAGAACGCGTGGCGCGGCGGCGGTGCGGGTACCGACGGCTCCACCAGCTTCCTCAAGCTTAATAGTCAGGTACCGCTGAAGGACTTGCTGTATGGCCTGATCATCCAGTCAGGCAACGATGCCGCCATTGCGCTGGCCGAACATACCGCCGGTTCGGAGCAGGCGTTCACCGGGTTGATGAACGGTTACGCCAAGCAGTTGGGCATGACCAACTCCAATTTCGCGAATGCATCGGGTTATCCGATCGCCAACCACTACAGCACGGCGCGTGACATCGCGATTCTCTCCCGCGCGCTGATCCACGATTTCCCCGAGGACTATGCGATCTCGGCGATCAAGGACTTCGAGTGGAACGGCATCAAGCAGCACAACCGCAACCTGCTGCTGTGGCGCGACCCGACCGTTGATGGCATCAAGACCGGTCACACCGCGGCCGCTGGTTTCTGCCTGGCCGCTTCGGCCAAGCAGGGCGATTCGCGCATGATCGCCATCGTGATGGGCTCGACCAGCGAGAAGACCCGTGCCGACGCCGCGATGGCGTTGATGAGCTACGGTTTCCGCTTCTATGAGACGCACAAGTTGTATGACGGCGACAAGCCGCTGGCGACGCCGAAGCTGTGGAAGGGGCAGTCCAACCAGCTGCCGCTGGGCGTGGCCGACAACGTGCTGGTCACCGTCAAGCGCGGTGACTACGACAAGCTCAAGGCCACGCTGGACATTCCGGCCACGTTGGTCGCCCCGTTCACCAAGGGCCAGCAGGTAGGTACGCTGCGCCTCACGCTGGACGGGCAGCCGGTGCAGAACGTGCCGCTGATCGCGCTTGCTGACGCGCCGCAGGCCGGCTTCTTCGGTCGCCTGTGGGACAGCATCATGCTGTGGTTCCACAGCGACAAGAAACCCGACGAGACCAAGTGACGAGGTGACGTGATGCGTGATATCGAGAGCATCGAGGCCCAGAAAGAGGGTCAGGGTTTCCAGTTTCCCGGCGAGTTCGAAATTACCGCCATGGGCAATGCCAACGCGGACCTGAAGGCCCGCGTACCGCAGATCCTGGAAGGTATCGGCCTGCACGTGCTGCACGAGACCGTGTCGCACCGTCACTCGCGTGAGGGCAACTTCATCTCAGTGACGGTGAGTTTCCGCGCCGAGAACCGCGAGCAGTACGACCAGGCGCATAGCTCGCTGCGCGCCGATCCGGATATCCGCTACACCCTGTAACACCACCGGGCGCCTCGCGCCCCCGGCCGCTGGCGGGCCCTCGCGCCCGCCGGCTGTGATGACTTCCAGCCCTTGCAAGGATGGTCTCACGGCCGCAAATAATCAGCTCCAATCCCAGGCCATTCCCCATGTCCTTGCCGCTCAAAGTTCGTCGTCTTGGTCGCCAGCCCTACGAAGCGACCTGGGAGGCGATGAGCCAGTTCACCAACAACCGGGGGCCGGACACGCCCGACGAGCTCTGGCTGCTCGAACACGACCCCGTTTTCACCCTTGGTCAGGCCGGTAAACCCGAGCACGTGCTCGCGCCGGGCGACATCCCGGTGATTCACGTCGACCGCGGTGGCCAGGTGACCTACCACGGGCCCGGGCAGATCGTGGGCTACCCGATGATCGACCTGCGCCGCGTGGGCGTTGGCGTGCGTGAGCTGGTCAACAAGATCGAGCAGGCCATCATCGATACCCTGGGTCACTGGAACATCGGCGCGGACCGCCTGGAGGGCGCCCCGGGCGTCTACGTGGCGGGGGCGAAGGTGGCGGCGTTGGGTCTGCGGGTCCGTCGCGGCTGCAGCTTCCACGGGCTCGCCTTTAACGTGAACATGGATCTGGAGCCGTATCACCGCATCAACCCCTGTGGCTACAAGGGTTTGGCGGTCACGCAAGTGTTAGACTTGGGTGGTCCGTCGCGCCTGTCGGACGTCGAGGACGCCCTGGTGGAAGAGTTCTGCCGCCAGTTCGATTTCGTCGCCGAGGCGGCGCCCCCCATTCTCCCTGAACTACCCGCTCGCGTAGCGGTCTGAGTCTGCCTACATGAGCGAAATTTCCACCTCCAAGGCCATTCCGATCAGCGTTGTCGGCGCCCCCGTCGAGAAGCAGCTCGGCAACGACAAGATCGGGCTGAATCGCGCGGGCTTCGACACCAACGTACCCACGTTGCGTAAGCCCAGTTGGATTCGCGTGCGCCTGCCGCAGGGCAATGCCGTGCAGCAGCTGAAATCGCGCCTGCGTGAGAATTCGCTGGTCACGGTGTGCGAAGAAGCCTCCTGCCCGAACATCCACGAATGCTTCAGCAAGGGCACCGCCACCTTCATGATCCTGGGTGAGGTGTGCACCCGCCGCTGCTCGTTCTGCGACGTCGCCCATGGTCGCCCGGCCGCGCCCGATCCACTGGAACCGGCACGTCTGGCTGAAACCATCCGCGATATGCGCCTGAAGTACGTGGTGATCACCTCGGTGGATCGCGACGACCTGCGTGATGGTGGCGCTGAGCATTTCGCCGCGTGCATCCGCGCGACGCGTCATGCAGCCCCCGACATCAAGATCGAGATCCTCACGCCCGACTTCCGCGGCAAGGGCCGCATGGAGCGCGCGCTGGAAGTGCTGAAGGATTTCCCGCCGGACGTGTTCAACCACAACCTGGAAACCGTGCCGCACCTCTACCGTGAAGTGCGCCCGGGTGCGGACTACCAGTGGTCGCTGGATCTGCTCAAGCGCTTCAAGGCGCAGCATCCGGACGTGCCGACCAAGTCCGGCATCATGCTGGGCCTGGGCGAGACCATGGAGCAGGTACTGGAAACCATGCGCGACCTGCGCGCGCACGACGTGGACATGATCACCATCGGCCAGTACCTGCAGCCCACACCGCATCACCATCCAGTGATCCGCTACTGGACCCCGGAAGAATTTGAATACCTGCGCGAAGCTGGCGAAGCGATGGGTTTCCATCACGTCGCCTCCGGCCCGCTGGTGCGTTCGTCCTATCATGCCGACCTGCAGGCCCATGCTGCAGGCGTCACTGAGCACGCTTAATCGAACTGGCTAGCCATCGAGACTCTATGAAACTGCGCCCCTCGCTTGCCCTGTTGCTAGCCCTCGCCGTTACCGGCGTCGGTGTCCACGCGCAGTCTGCTGCAGACCTTGCCGGCGACAATGCGCCGCGCAAGTTCTCCACGCTGCCGCTCAAGCCCACCGTCACGCAGGCGCAGGCGGCGCAGTTGTCCGCGCGCTTCCTCACGCGTTTCCATTACGACGCGAAGCCGCTCGACGACGCCATGTCGCAGAAGATCTACAAGGCGTACCTGGAGAGCCTGGACGGCGAGAAGGTGTTCTTCACCCAGGCTGATCTGGCCAAGTTCGCCCCGCTGAAGACGCAGATGGACGACGCCATCTGGAACCAGGACCTGTCCGGTCCGTTCTCGATGTTCAACCTGTACATCACGCGCGCGATCGAGCGCATGACGTTTGCGCGCGGCCTGCTGAAGCAGGGCTTCGACTTCAATACCCAGGAAAGCTACAACTACGACCGCAAGAAGGCTGACTGGCCGAAAGACCAGGCCGAGCTCGACACCTTGTGGCGCGAGCGCACCATGAACGACTGGCTGCGCCTGAAGCTTGCCGGCAAGCCGGACGATGAAATCCGCAAGACGCTCGACAAGCGCTACGCCGGTTACATCGACCGCGTGAAGCAGCTCGATGGCGAAGACGCTTTCCAGTCCTTCATGAACTCCTATGCCGAATCCACCGACCCGCATACCGATTACCTCGGTCCTCGCGCGGCGGAGAACTTCGATATCTCCATGAAGCTCTCGCTGGAAGGCATCGGCGCCGTGCTGCAGGCGCGCGACGAATACACCCAGATCCGCGAGATCGTGCCGGCCGGCCCGGCCGCCAAGTCGGGCAAGGTGCACGTGGGTGACCGCATCGTGGCGATCGGCGAGGGCACCAGCGGCCCGATGACCGACGTCATCGGCTGGCGCCTCGACGACGTGGTCAAGCACATCCGCGGCAAGAAGGACACGACCGTCCGCCTGGAAATCCTGCCGGCCGATACCGGTGTGGATGGCAAGCACGTGCTCATCAGCCTGGTCCGCCAGAAGGTGAGCATCGAAGAGCAGGCCGCCAAGAAGAAGGTCATCGAGATCAAGGACGCCGGCGTGACGCGCAAGATTGGCGTGATCGACCTGCCGAGCTTCTACTCCGACTTCGGCGCCCGCCGCGAAGGCGACAAGGACTTCAAGAGCGCCACCCGCGACGTCGCCAAGCTGCTCGGCGAGTTGAAGGCCGAGGGCGTGGAAGGCGTGGTGATGGATCTGCGCAACAACGGCGGCGGTTCGCTGGCCGAGGCCAACGAGCTCACCGGTCTGTTCATCGACCAGGGTCCGGTGGTGCAGGTGCGCGATGCGCGCGGTGAAGTGCAGGTGCAGGGCGACGACGATCCGGGCATGTCCTGGAGTGGTCCGATGGCCGTGCTGGTCAACCGTGGTTCGGCCTCCGCGTCGGAAATCTTCGCGGCTGCCATCCAGGACTATGGCCGCGGCCTGATCATCGGCCAGCCGACCTTCGGCAAGGGCACCGTGCAGAACCTGGTGGACCTGGACCGCTTCACCCGCAACAACAGCGAGAAGCCGCAGTTCGGCGAGCTGAAGATGACCATCCAGGAATTCTTCCGCATCAATGGCGGTTCCACCCAGCTGAAGGGCGTGACGCCGGACATCCAGTTCCCGAAGAACGGCGACGAGAAGGATTTCGGCGAGTCGACCTACGACAACGCGCTGCCCTGGACGCAGATTGCGCCGGCCGACTACAAGCCGGTCGCTGACCTGAAGGCCTACCTCGGCCAGCTGCAGACCAAGCATGATGCCCGTACGGTGAAGTCGCCAGCGTGGAAGCTGATGCTCGACGAGCTGGCGCAGTACCGGAAGATGCGCGACAAGACCACCATCTCGCTCAACTTCGCCCAGCGCGAAACCGAGCGTAAGGATCTCGACGCCATCCAGGCCGACTTCCGCGCCCGCCACAAGGCGATCGACGGCGACGTGGATGTGGATGACAACGATTCGCTGGACGATGGCCTCAACGCCAACGAGCGCAGCCTCAAGAGCGAGCTGAAGCAGGAGAAGGACGCCAAGAAGGCGGCTGATCCGCAGCTAGACGAGACCGCGCACATCCTGTTCGACGCAGTGGGCCTGATCAAGGGCGACGCCAAGCTGGCGGCAGAAGTGCTGCCTTACGGTGGCAAGTTCTCCAATACCAGCGCTGCCACCGCAGCGGCGACGCCGGAGAAGCAGCAGGAGCCGGCGTCGCACTGACGCACTGCTCGGTTCAAACAAAAAAGGCGGCACATGTGCCGCCTTTTTTTATGCCCGCCGTACAGCCACGATGCGATGCACCGATTTGCCCGAGGACTGATTGGTTGCTGCTTCGTCGAGCACCACGGTGGCGCCTGCCAAGGCGCTTCGCACCAGCGCGGCATCGAACGCCGAGTACAAGCGCCCCGCTGCGTCGCGCGCACTGTCGCCCTCGGTGACGCGCCAGCTGAGAAACAGCACGCCGTTCGGTTTGAGCAGGTCCACCAAGTGGCGGCAGGCGTCGCCTACCTGCTCGGGCGACAGGTGCATGATCACCGTTTCGCAAAGCACGTTGTCGAAGCTGTTGCGAGGAACGCCCGTCAGCTCGGGCAGCACCGCGTGATGGAAGTCGTAGGTTGGGTATTGAGCTGTGGCCTCGGCCAACAAGCCTTCCGATGCGTCATAGCCAGTGGCAGGAAAACCCTTGGCGTTCAACCAGGCCACGTCGCGCCCGGAACCGCAGCCGATATCCACCGTTGCCCCGGCGGGCCGGAAATACCGCAGAAGCAGGGCGTAGAGATCATCCGGTGGTGGCTGGCCGGCCCACTCGTCGGCGTACCGTTGCGCCGCACGCGTGTAGGTGTCGATAGTCGCGCGATCCATGGCCACGTCCCGCTGGAAAGAGCGGCCAGTGTAGCCCTGGGCAGGCTGGCGCCGCGCGTGCAGCGGTACGCTCACGCTGCACACGTCGCGCCAGCGCCGGTTATTTCGCCGTCTTCGCTTTCTTCTCCGCCTGTTCTTTCTTCCATTGCTGGTACTCCGCGAAATGCGGCATGTCACGCAGCACCTTGCTACGCGGATCGATGATCACCAACGTTCCGACAGGCGCGGGAATCGATGCATCACCGCCGGCCATCGGCACGGTGACCAGCTTGTCGCCTACCTGCACCTCCACCGGCATCGGGAACGGTTTGTCGTGGGGAACCTGCCAGTGCAGGTGCAGCGTATTGCCCTCCTGGCGGGTCACCAGCTTCGGCAGAGCCGCTTCATACAGGTAAACATCGAAGAACCAGCGGAGGTCGCGGCCGCTGACCTGATTGACGATGTCGAGGTAGTCACGCGTCGTGGCGTAGTGCGGCGCAAAGTTGCCCGGTTTCGGGTCGGGGCGTCCGTACACCAGACGGCGCACGGTTTCGAAGAAGGCCTGGTCGCCGATCATCTGCCGCAGCGTGTGCAGCATCAGCGAGCCCTTGTAGTAGATGTCGTTGCCCGGCCCGTGCTCGGCGTCGTACACCTCATGCTCGAACTGGCTGCGACCGGCCACGATGGGGAAGGCGTTCTTCACCATGCTGCGTTCGTTCTGCAACATGGAGAAATACGGCATGTCGCCATAAAGGTACTGGCCGTACAGCGGTTGCATATAGGTGCCGAAGCTCTCGTGGATCCACATGTCGTCCCAGTCGACATTGGTGACCTGGTTGCCGAACCACTCGTGCGAGAACTCGTGCTGCAGCAGCCAGTCGAAGCCGTATTCGCTGCGCGGATAACCGTTGCCGTAGGCATTGATGGTCTGGTGTTCCATGCCCAGGTGTGGCGTTTCCACCACGCCCATCTTTTCATCGCCGAACGGGTAGGGGCCGATCTCCTGCTCAAAGAAATCCAGCATGCGCGGGAATTCGCCGAACAGCTGCTTCGCCTGCGCCTCATGGCCGCGCAGGTACCACATCTGCATCGGAATCGTATTGCCGTAGCGGCTGCGGTAATCGCCCTTCAGTACCTCGAACGGACCGATATTGATCGCGATGGCATACGTTGTCGGGTGCTTCGCGCGCCAGTGATACGTGTGGGTATCGCCGTGCTCCTTGATGTCCACCAGCACGCCATTCCCCGGCGCGGCGAGGGCCTTGGGCACGGTGATATAGGTATCAACCAGGTCGGGCTTGCCCTGCGGATGATCGATGCACGGCCAGAACAAGTCGCAGCCTTCGCCTTCCACGGCCGTAGCGATCCAGGGTTGCCCGTCGTCCGTGTGGCTCCATACAAAGCCGCCATCCCACGGTGCCTTCTTGGCGATGTGCGGCTTGCCGCCGTAGTGGATGTCGACTACAGCCTTTCCACCCTTCACCAGCGGTTTGGGTAGTGCGATGCGCAGGCGTCCTTCCGGATTGCTCCATTGCACCTGCGCCAGCGCCTTGCCGTCCACCGTCAGCTGCGAAATGGCGAGGTGTGGATCCAGATCCAACAGCAGCACATCGGTGGGCTCGCGCGCCGTGAACGTCAGGCGAGCCTCGGCATCCAGGCTTTGCTGGGCTGGGTCGACGCTGAAATGCAGTTCCGCATGATCAAAGTTCACGCGTTGTTGCTCCGCTGGAAGCTGCCCGCCGGAGCGCTGCGTCTGCTCCGTCAGCGGCGGCTGTTCCGGCGCCGGCTTGGCATCCTCGGCGTGGGTGAGGGAGGCCAGCGCAGCACACAGGGCGAACGAGAGCAGGCGTGGTGTCGACATGGGTGGGTCTCAGACTGGATCAAACCAGCAGGATGACACCCCACGTCCCGTATCGGCATCGCCGGAAGTCATGGTGGGCCGTGTGGCGTCCTTGTGGCATGGCCACGCAGCGCGCATGCTTGGTTGGGCCGTTCGTGTGTCGTCGCCGGAGACCGCTCATGGATACGCTGCAAAACCTGGCGCTGGCCGGTGGCTTGTCCTGGGCCAGTGGCTTTCGCCTTTACGCCACCGTGTTCATTGCCGGTCTGCTCGGGCGGCTGGGTTACGTGCATCTGCCGGATGGCCTGCAGATGCTGACCGATACCTGGGTGCTGGTGACCGCGGGCGTGCTCTCGCTGGGCGAGTTCCTGGCCGACAAAGTTCCTGCCTTCGACAGCGTGTGGGATGCCGTACACACCTTCATCCGCGTTCCTGCCGGTGCCTTGCTTGCGTGGGGTGTGTTTCGCGACGCGGGCACCGGCACGCAACTGGCCGCGGCTTTGCTGGGCGGCACGCTGACGTCGGGCACGCATCTGGCCAAGACCGGCGGACGGGCCTTGATCAACACCTCCCCCGAACCCTTCAGCAATTGGGGCGCCAGCATTGGTGAAGACGTCTCGTGGTTGGGCGGCATGTACTTGATGTGGCAGCACCCGGCCGTTTTCCTCGTGCTGCTGGGGATCTTCGTACTGTTCCTGCTGTGGCTGGTGCCGAAAATCCTGCGTGGCCTGCGCACGCTGGCGCGCCGATTGCGCGGTACTAATGCAGAATCGACCGGCACGTAGCTGACTATCAGCGACAGCCTACATACGAATGAGTTGCGCGATGGGCGCTCGGCTGCGCACATTACAACGCATGACTTCCACCGATTCGTCCGAGCCATTCGTCATCCGCCCATCGCCCGGCCTGAGGCTGATGTCGCTGGTGGATGCGTTCACCGTCCTGCTGTTGATGGCCCTCGCCAGCATGATGGTCGCAGCCATGGCACACGCCGCTCACGGTTCCGGCGACGGGTTCGGCTTGCTTGTGCTGGCTGTACTGGTCGCGGCGATGGCGCTCTATCGTGCCATCAAGGGGATTCTCGAGCGTTCGCCCCTGGTGGTAGCGAAAGACGGTCGGGCCACCCGCTGGCATCAGTCGTTGCCCTACACGCAGCCGCAACGCGTGTCGCTGGAATACCGATACAAGCTGCGGTATCGCACGTATATCGAGTACGGCAACGGCCGACTACTCGCCAGGCTCGATCAAGCCGATACCCGGGCGGCGGAAGCCTTCGCCGTCGAACTGGCCGATTTCCTCGGCGTATCCGCTTACAAGAGCGGCGACAGCGGGCAGAAGCCGCGCAAGCTATCCCGGAAAGTGGCGTAACGCGACACATGGCCAGCGCCGTTGAACGACGCTGGCCCGTGCTTGTGGCCGAGGATCAGCGCTTATAGCGCTGCTGCAAAAACGCGAAGAACGCGCGCAGACCCAACGCCTCGCCACCGCGCGGCTTGGCCGGGCGATCCATGTCGTTCCACGCATAGGTGTCCAGATGCAGCCAGGGCGTGGTCTCCGGAACAAAGCGCTCCAGATACAGCGCCGCGGTGATCGCGCCGGCGTGGCGTGATGCGCCCGAGTTCGCCATGTCCGCCAGATACGACTCCAGCATCTTGCGGTACGGACGCCACAACGGCAGGCGCCACAGCGGATCATTCACCGAGCGGCCTGCGGCGATCACGCGGTCGGCGGTCTCGTCATGGTTGGCGAACAGCGCGGGCAGGTCCGGGCCCAGCGCGATGCGTGCCGCGCCGGTGAGCGTGGCGAAATCGATGATCAGTTCCGGCTTGTGCTCGCTCGCATACGTCAGCGCGTCGCACAGCACCAGGCGGCCTTCGGCATCGGTGTTGTCCACTTCCACGGTGATGCCCGCGCGTGTGGTGATCACCTCGCCCGGTCGCATCGCCGCGCCCGACACCGCGTTCTCAACCGCGGGAATCAGCAACTGCAGGCGCACCGGCAGCTTCGCCTGCATGATCAGGCCGGCCAGCGCGATGGCATGCGCCGCGCCGCCCATGTCCTTCTTCATCCAGCGCATACCGTCGGCAGGCTTCAGATCCAGGCCGCCGGTGTCAAAGCACACGCCCTTGCCGACCACGGCAATCTTCGGATCACTGCTCTTACCCCAGGTCAGTTCCACCAGTCGCGGCGAGCGGTGGCTGGCACGGCCAACGGCGTGGATGGTGGGAAAGTTGGCGTCGAGCAATTCGTCGCCCACCCACTCGCGCACCTTCGCTTTGTGCGTCTTGCCCAACTGCTTCACCGCATCGGCAAGCTGCTTGGGGCCCATATCCTCCGTCGGCGTATTCACCAGGTCACGCACCAGCGTGGTGGCTTCCACCAGCGGCTGCAGCGTGGCGAGATCATCGGTGGCAATAGCCAGCTTGGCCGGCGCGCGGCGCGCCTTGCGATAGCGGGTGAACTCGTACGCACCGAGCGCCCAACCCAGCGCCGCCTGCAGCTTGTCCTTGAGCACGCCCTCGTCGGCGAGGTGATAAGTAGCTTCCGGCAGCGTACGCGGCAGCGCGCCCAGCGCGCTCACTGCGTCGGTGTTATCAACGCCCACCAGCACACGCACCAGCTTGCCGCCTTCATCCGGCAGCAGCGCAAATGTGCCCGGTGCGGCTTCAAAGCCAGACGCGGCCAGCCACTGGCGCTGCGCGGCCGTAAGGCGGCGTTTGGTGGCGGCAAGATGCTGGGCGTCGGTGGTCTCGATGGCGATGCTGTGACGATCGCCGGACTTGCGTTCAATCAAGAAAGACATGGAATTCCTTGCGCGGCACGGGCATGGGCCGCGTTGGCTGCGTGGTGATGCTTAATGATGCGCGCTTTTGGGGCGAGGGGCGAGAGTGAAGCTCCTTGGGTGTATCGGTTCTCGCGCAACCTGGCTCCCTCTCCCCTCCGGGGAGAGGGTTGGGGTGAGGGGTGGGTGCTCGCCTTATCGTTTCATCTTTGGCTGTCATCCCTGAGCAGGCAGGGATCCAGGTTCCGCAGTAGTCGGTTGTCGCCTCGTGCCTTACCGCGACCTGGCCGCTTACGCAGCGGGCGTTTCGATCGTCTGCCGACGCTCGAGTCACTTTTCTTTTGCTGGCCCAAAAGAAAAGTAACCCAAAGAAAATGGCCTTTCAGAGCTCCGGTAGCGTCGTGTTGGATACAAACCTTTGGGCTTGAGGTAATCGGCTCCGGGCGTTCTCTCTATTGAACGGTACGGCTACACCGCAACGCGCCGATGCGCTGAGGAGCTCTGCATTCCGTGGGGATAAGCCCGAACGCTCGAGGCGGGTTGTTGCTTGGCAACCTCCGCCTCTACACAGCGGGTACGCCGTAGCGCTTCGCAACGCGCCGTCGCCAAGAGGGCTTAAAGCTAGCCTGGGTTACCGTGATTGCAGGGGCAGCCTTGGCCTTGGCCTCAGCCCTGCGCTTCCAACCAATCCACCAGCGCTTTCATATCGCGCAAATCAAGATCCGGCGCCGCACCCAATGCACCGGGCCATGGATGTCCCGCGCGGTTGATCCACGCCGTGCGCATGCCAGCCTCACGCGCGCCAACCACGTCCAGCTCCGGGTCGTCGCCCACGTGGAGGATCTCCGCAGGCTCCAGCCCCAACTGCGTAGCGGCAGCGAGAAAAATGCGCGCATCGGGCTTGGGCGTGCCGGTATCACGCGCACTCACATGGTGCGCGAAGTGCTCGCGGATGCCGATACGGTCCAGGTCCGCGTTGCCATTGGTAAGGCTGACCACCGGCCAGCGCTCCGCGATGCGTCGCAGGGCGGGCAGGCTGTCGGGAAAGAGATCGACGCTGTTGCGCGCCGAAAAGTAGATCTCCCACAACGTTTCCAGCGGCGCCTGGTCAATGCCGCACGCGCTGAAGGCGCGTTGCATGGTGATATGGCGTTGCGCAGTGAAGTCGTGGGCGAGGTCGGTGCGCTCGGCGGCGACCTCGGCACGCAGCGCGCGCATGGCCGGGATGGGCCATGCGCGCGCAACGTTGGGATAGTGCTGGCGCAGGTACGCGTCCACCTCGCGGTCCGCACGCTCCAGGGCCGGCAGTACCGGCCACAGCGTGTCGTCCAGGTCGAGCGTCAGGGCGCGTATGCGCACGTGCGACAACAAAATCAGTTGCCGCTCACCTGCAGAACCTGACCCACCTTCACGTTGTCGTTCGGCAGGTGGTTCCAGTCCTTCAACTGCGCCACCGTCACCGAGTACTTCTTGGCGATGGTGGACAGCGCGTCACCCTTGGCGACGGTGTAGGTTGAGCCAGCAGCAGCGCCGCTGGCGGCGGTGTTTTCAGCGGCGCGGGCAGCCATCGTCGACTTGCCGTCCGCAGCCTTGTCCGCCGACGGTGCCGCCGCCGCGGTGGCGTCAGCAGCGCCTGCAGCCGCCGCACCCGGCAGGGTCGGACGCTGGGCTTCGGTCAACACCGGGTCGGCAACCACGTCTGCCTTGATGCCACTCTCGGCCAGCAGCTTCTCGCGGCGGGCCTTGTCGCCCTCGGCGAGCTGGTGTGCTTCGACGTACGGCACCAGGTGATGGGCACGCGCCAGATTCTTCACTTCATCGGTCAGCAGGAAATCCATGAAGGCAGAGATCTGCGTGGCCTTCGGGCTTTCCTTGTTGGTCACCAGGAACAGCGGGGTGTAGAGCAGATAGCTGCCATCGCTGACCGTAGCGAGACTCGGGCTCACACCGTCGATGCTGATCATGCGCACCTTGGTGTTGCTGGCTACGCCGGAAAGGGTGGTCACGCCCAGCGCGTTCGGGTCGAGCGTCACGGCCTCTTCCAGCTTGGCCGTGTTCACGTACAGGCGCGGTGCGGCAACCGGCTGGTTGCCACGGCCAAACACCAGTCGGCGCAGGCTGTATTCCACACCGTCACCCGGGCTGGCCACGGCGTAGAGGTCGATCGGCGCGTCCTTGCCGCCCACGTCACGCCAGTTGGTGATCTTGCCCAGGTAGATATC
>NZ_JAELTQ010000618.1 GCF_016428905.1 Dyella sp. ASV24
AAGCAACGCCTCGGCGATGGTCGGCTGTGCATTGTCCGCGTCGATGAGAACGGCGAGTTTGGTGGCGTGTTCGCTGGCCATGTCGGCCTCCGCTGTGACAGGCGGCGCCGATCATAACGCGTTGGGGCTGTCTCTTATACACATCTCCGAGCCCACGAGACAGGACAGGCCATCGCGTATGCCGTCTTCTGCTTGAAAAGGGGGGGGGGGGGGGGGGGGGGGGGGGGGGGGGGGGGGGGGGGGGGGGGGGGG
>NZ_JAELTQ010000619.1 GCF_016428905.1 Dyella sp. ASV24
GGCGGTAGGAAAGCGTAGCGTCCTCTCTCCCTAGCCTCAGCGATGGGGAAGCGTAGCGAAGCCTGCTTTAAGTCCTCTTCGCCATGGCGCGTTGCGAAGCGCTCCGGCGTACCCGCTGTGTAGAGGCTGTCTCTTATACACATCTCCGAGCCCACGAGACAGGACAGGCCATCGCGTATGCCGTCTTCTGCTTGAAAAAGGGGGGGGGGGGGGGGGGGGGGGGGGGGGGGGGGGGGGGGGGGGGGGGGGGGG
>NZ_JAELTQ010000620.1 GCF_016428905.1 Dyella sp. ASV24
CTGCTGCGTTCTATCGCGCGGGTGCGCTGGTGTTCGGTGGTGGACATGTGGTGCTGCCTTGGTTGCGTCAGGCTCTGGTTGATCCGGGATGGATCGATGAGAGCAGCTTTCTGGCCGGGTATGGCGCTGTCTCTTATACACATCTCCGAGCCCACGAGACAGGACAGGCCATCGCGTATGCCGTCTTCTGCTTGAAAAAGGGGGGGGGGGGGGGGGGGGGGGGGGGGGGGGGGGGGGGGGGGGGGGGGGGGG
>NZ_JAELTQ010000621.1 GCF_016428905.1 Dyella sp. ASV24
CCCCCCCCCCCCCCCCCCCCCCCCCCCCCCCCCCCCCCCCCCCCCCCCCCCCCTTTTCAAGCAGAAGACGGCATACGCGATGGCCTGTCCTGTCTCGTGGGCTCGGAGATGTGTATAAGAGACAGGAACAGCACCGCGCGATCCACCTGCATGGCGCTGATGAAAAGCAAGCGCAGGCGATCGGTCCAGCCGTGCATGGCGCCGCCGCGCATATAGGTGCCCAGATCGCTCTGGGCGGCTTCGTGCAGGATC